>NZ_CP177163.1:954642-1272857 GCF_046736075.1 Stenotrophomonas sp. LGBM10 | reverse complement strand
CCACCTTCCTGTCCCTGTTCGTGGTGCCGGCGTTCTATTCGCTGCTGGCCCCGTACACGCGTTCGCCCGAAGCGGTGGCGCGCGAGCTGGCCAGGCAGGAGGCGGACACCCCGTCCGTGGGCGGGCACGCCTAAGCCGTCGGCGTGGCCTGAGGGCCGCGCCGACCGCCCATTCATCGAAATTGCCACTACGCAGCCCGGCGCGGATCGTGGAGAATCAACGCGGTCCTCCCAGCCGACGGGGACGTTCCTTTTTTCCGCCGACTGGAGAGAGCGCGTGGAAGCAACTGTACATTTCATCAATGGCATCATCTGGAGCAAGGCGCTGATCTTCGTGTGCCTGGCCGCGGGCTTGTTCTTCAGCGTCCGCACCCGGTTCATGCAGATCCGCGGGTTCTTCGAGATGTGCCGCCTGACGGTGCAGGGCGAGAAGTCCGACGCCGGCGTCTCGTCGTTCCAGGCGCTGGCCATGTCGATGGCCGGCCGTATGGGCATCGGCAACATCGCCGGCGTGGCCACCGCGATCGCCTTCGGCGGTCCGGGCGCGATCTTCTGGATGTGGGTGATGGGCTTCCTCGGCGCATCGACCTCCTACGTCGAATGCACCCTGGCGCAGATCTACAAGACCAAGGATGCCGAAGGCCGCTACCGTGGCGGCCCGGCGTACTACATCGAAAAGGCGATGGGCCTGAAGTGGTACGCGCTGGCCTTCGCCGGCGCCACGATCATCGCCGCCGGTTTCCTGATGCCGGGCGTGCAGGCCAATGCGATCGCCGACAGCATCATCAACGCCTGCCGCGGCGGTGCGCTGTGCGGCCCGCTGGACGGCCAGGTGATGGGCATGGAATCGGTGCAGGCGCTGAAGCTGGGCATCGGCATCGTGGTGGCGCTGCTGCTGGGTGTGGTGATCTTCGGTGGCGTCAAGCGCATCGCCAACTTCGCCGAAGTGGTGGTGCCGTTCATGGCCGCCGGGTTCATCCTGATGGCCATCGTCATCATGATCATCAACCACGACCGCGTGCCGGAAATGTTCGGCATCATCTTCGACAGCGCCTTCGGCACCCATGCCGCGTTCGGCGCGATGATGGGCCTGGCGGTGGAGTGGGGCATCAAGCGCGGCATCTACGCCAACGAGGCCGGCCAGGGTTCCGGGCCGCATGCCGCCGCTGCCTCGGAGGTCTCGCACCCCGCCAAGCAGGGCTATGTGCAGGCCTTCGCGATCTACTTCGACACCATGATGGTTTGCACGGCCACCGCGTTCCTGATCCTGGCCAGCGGCACCTACAACGTGTACTCGCCGGTGGCCGGTGCCGAGCCGATCTTCCAGGGCCTGGCCGGTATCCCGGAAGGTGCCGGCTACGCGCAGGCGGGTGTGGAAGCGGTGCTGCCGGGGTGGGGGGCGTCGTTCGTGTCGGTGGCGATCTTCTTCTTCGCCTTCACCACGATCATGGCCTATTACTACATGGCCGAGACCAACCTCAGCTACATCAACCACAACCGCAAGCGCCCGGCCACCGTGCTGCTGCTGCGCCTGGGCATCATCGGCATGGTGGTGTTCGGTGCGTTCCACAACGCCACGCTGGCCTGGGCGCTGGGTGATATCGGCGTGGGCCTGATGGCCTGGTTGAACATCATCGCCATCCTGATCGTGCAGAAGCCGGCCATGCTGGCCCTGCGCGATTACGAACGACAGAAGAAGCTCGGCCTCGACCCGACCTTCGACCCCGATGCCCTGGGCATCAAGAACGCCGAATTCTGGCGTCAACGCAAGCTGGAGCAGTCCCGTAGTGAATGATCCCTGGAAGAATGCCCGCCGCCCGTCGGCGCGACCGCCGCGGGCGACCCCGCTGCCGCCGCGCGACCAGGGCGGCAGCCCGCCACCGCCGGGCCGTGGCAACGACGAGCTGCGCCTGTATGGCTGGAATGCCGTGCAGGCGTTGTTCGAGCGCCGCCCGCAGGCGCTGCGCAAGCTGTACCTGGCCGAGTCGCTGATCCCGCGCCTGCAGCCGATGCTGAAGTGGTGCGTGGCCAACCGCGTGGGTTACCGCGTAGTGGAAGAAGGCGATCTCAACAAGCTCGCTGCCACCACCCACCACGAGGGCGTGGTTGCCGACGTGGTGCGTGCGCCGATGCTGGCCCTGGACGAGTGGCTCGATACGCTGCCGGCGTCCGGCCCGGTGCTGGCGCTGTGGCTGGACGGTGTGGGCAACCCGCACAATTTCGGCGCGATCCTGCGCTCGGCCGCGCACTTCGGCGTGGCTGGCCTGCTGCTGCCGCCGGGTGCGACGCTGGCGCTGTCCGGTGCCGCTGCCCGCGTCGCCGAAGGCGGTGCCGAAGCCGTGCCGCTGGTACGCCTGCCGGCGCTGCCGCAGGCGATGTCGCAGCTGCGCGGCGCCGGCTTCGGACTGGCGGCAACGCTGGTGGAAGGTGGCGACAACCTGTTCGCGACCGCGCTGCCGGAACGCCTGGTCTACGTGATGGGTGCCGAAGGCGAAGGCATGGACCGCGACCTCGCACAGGACTGC
The DNA here is from genome assembly GCF_046736075.1 of Stenotrophomonas sp. LGBM10. GTDB lineage: Bacteria > Pseudomonadota > Gammaproteobacteria > Xanthomonadales > Xanthomonadaceae > Stenotrophomonas. The sequence continues at coordinate 1,270,333 of NZ_CP177163.1, read as the reverse complement.
GACCTGCAGGTCTCCATTCCGGGCAGCGGGGCGGTGGAAAGTCTCAACGTGGCCTCTGCCACGGCGGTGCTGTTGTCGCACTGGTACGGCCGCAAGGGGTGATCGCGGCGGATGTTTTACGGGTAGCGCGCAAGTGCGCGCCGCCCCATGTTGTGATCGGTTCCACCGAACTGGCCGTGACTACATTCGATTCGGACTTTTCGCATGGTGTAGTGGATTCCTTTCCACGCACAGTGTGATGGCGGTGCTGCGTTGCGTAGGTGAGGAGAGACACCCACCCAGCGCGGCGATCCGCTTGTCCGGACGTACGTAAGACTGCGGCATTCACCGCGTGGGGTGTGATGCAATCCCGGTAGCCCGGCCGTTCGCGGTCGGGCTTTTTTTCATGCACGACGTGGGCGCGGCCTGTTTGCGCGCGGTGAGTCTCGCGCGGCGCGCGGCGTGCGGCGGCGGGTGGGTCGCGCGTGGGCCGTGATGCCCGTGCCGGCCACTGTCCCCCGGCGTCGGCCTGCGGCCGCCACCTCCTCCTTTACGTCGCCGGCACGGGCATCGCGGCCCACGTGTCGAGACTGATGGCGCCTTGCTGAGGCGTGTGGCGTTTGTGCGCGCCTGGCGTGAGCCGAGGCGCTACGCTCTTTCGCGCCTGCGTGGACTCGGACGCCTTCATCGGCAGACGAAGGTTTCTCCAGCGATGATGCAGTGAGGTGCGGCGATCACCGATCGCCGCACCGTGCCGTCATTCGTTCGGCGGGGTGGTCGGCTTGGCTTCGCTGCCGAAGTTGCCGTCGGCCTCTGCGGCGAGATAGGCAAATACCGTGTAGGCCGCCACGTTCTGCGCCAGCGCCGCCGGATCGATCTTGTCCAGGGTGTCATCGGCGGTGTGGTGCAGGTGGAAGTAGTCGCTGCCATCCTGTGCCAGCCATGCCCACGCACCGCCCTTGGTGGCCAGCGGGCCCACGTCCGGGCCGGGGCCGCCCTTGTCCGGCGCGTACTCGATGCCCAGCGGCTTGAGCACCTCGGCGATCTGGCGGGTGGCCTCGCGCGAGTCGGCCGGGTTCGGCGAGCCGGTGTTGAACGCATAGATGCGGCCGGCGCCGAAGTCGCTTTCGGCGGCGAGCTGGTGCAGGGCCACATCCTTGGCGTGCGCCTCGGCGTAGGCCTTGCCGCCGTACAGGCCCTGTTCTTCGTTGGCGAAGGCAACCACGCGGATGGTCCGCTTCGGCGCCTGCTTGAGCTGGCCGATCAGGTGGCCGGCGGCCATCGTGATGCCCACGCCGGCACCGTCGTCGACCGCGCCCGTGCCCAGGTCCCACGAATCGAGGTGACCACCGATCACCACCACTTCCTTGGGCAGGCTGCGGCCGGTGATCTCGCCGATCACGTTGTACGACGTTGCCTTGCCGTCCCAGCCGCAATCCAGGCTGACCTTCAGGCGGGTCGGGCCGAGCGCGAGCAGGCGCGCCAGCTGGTTGGCGTCGGGCACCGACAGCGCGGCGGCCGGCACCGGGGTCAGGCCGTCGTCGAAGCGGGTGATGCCCGTATGCGGAACGCGGTGCGAATCGGTACCGGCCGAGCGCATCACGAAGCCGACTGCGCCCTTGCGGATCGCCTCGGACGGCCCCTTGCTGCGCACCGCGCCGCCGTTGCCGTAGTCACGGCCGTCGCGGTAGGCGGTCATCTGGTAGTCCACGAATGCGATCTTGCCGGCCAGCGAGCCTGCCGGCGCCGCCTGCAGCGCGGCCAGGTCGGCGAAGCGCACCACGTCGGCCTCGACCGTGCCGCCCGGGCTGCCGCCCAGTGCGGTGATGGTCAGCGGCTGGGCGTGCGTGCCGGTCACTTCGGCGTGCTCGCTGCGGCGCTCCCACTTCGGGAAGGTGACCGGCTCGGTCCACACCTTGTCAAAGCCCAGCGCCTTGAACTTGGCCACCGCCCAGGCCACCGCACGCGCGTCGGCCTCGCTGCCGGCAATGCGCGGCCCGATCTCGGTGGTGAGCGACTCCACGACCTTCCAGCCGGTGTCGTCCTTCAGCGCCTGCTCGCGCAGTTCGGCGGCGGTGGCCAGCGACTTGGGCGGCAGGGTCGTCGGCGCGGCGAAGGCGGGCCCTGCCAGCAGGGCAAGGGTGGATGCGATGGCAAGGACGCGGCGACGCATGGACGAACTCCGGGAACGGGGCGGAAGCATCCGAGCTTAGCAGCCTGCCGGCCCTGCACATGGGCGGGAGGTCATGGTTCGGCGGACGCTGTTTTCCATACGCGAAAGCCCCGCCGGAGCGGGGCTTTCGGATGCCGGTCGGTACCGACCGTTGGTCGGTACGCCCCTGGACCGTGGTAGGTACCGACCGTTGGTCGGTACGCCGGTCAGCGCTTCAGGTTGTCGCGGATCTCGCGCAGCAGCAGCACTTCCTCTGCCGGCGCGGCCGGAGCCGCTTCCTTCTTGCGGGCCAGGCGGTTGATCACCTTCACCACCAGGAAGATCGCGAAGGCCACGATCACGAACTGCACCAGCGTGTTGAGGAAATCGCCGTAGCCGATCACCACGGCCGGAATCTCCTTGCCGTCCGGTGCCAGCCGTGCCGGAGCCAGTGTCCAGGCCAGTTGCGAGAAATCCACCCGCCCGATCAGCCAGCCCAGCGGCGGCATGATGATCTTGTCCACCAGCGCGGTGACGATCTTGCCGAACGCGGCACCGATGACGACACCAACCGCCAGGTCGATGACGTTGCCACGCATGGCGAATTCCTTGAACTCGGTAATCATTCCCATCGGGTTCTCCTGTCGTGGGGTATCAAAGGACGCCGCAGCGTAACGCAGCGGTTGTCATCCGGCGATGACGCCGTGGCGCTCGGCCACGTTTTCCAGGCGCGCGCTGAAACGATCGCCCGGGTGCAGCGCGGCCACGCCGGCCGGGGTGCCCATGAACACCAGATCGCCCGCGCGCAGCGCCCACAGCTTGGACAGCTCGTGCAGGATCTCCGGCACGGTCCAGATCATCTGGTCCAGCAGCGATTGCTGGCGCACCTCGCCATTGATTTCCAGCGACAGGTTGAGCGCGGCAAGATCGCCCACTTCACCGGCCGGCACCAGTTCGCTGACCGGGGCGGAGTGATCGAAGCCCTTGGCGCTGTCCCAGGGGTGGCCCTTGGCCTTGGCGGCCGCCTGCAGGTCGCGGCGGGTCAGGTCCAGGCCGACGCCATACCCGAACACCAGCGCCTCGGCCTGGTCCACCGGCAGCACGCCGGCCGGCGCGTCGTGGCCGATGGCCACCACCAGCTCCACCTCGTGGTGCAGGTCGCTGGTGGACGGCGGGTAGGGGATCGCATCGTCATGGCCAACCACGATCGCGTCGGCTGGCTTGCTGAAGAACATCGGACGGCCGCGGTCGTCGGCAGCCGGTACGGCCGCCCCCATCTCACGCGCATGGTCGGCGAAATTACGGCCCACGCAGTAGATGCGGCGTACCGGGAAGGTACCGCCACCGGCAACGGGAATGCGCGGCTGCACGGGCGTGGGGATTACATCGGTCATGCTCGCGTCCTGTCAAAGAAGGTTCGCGGCAGTCTAGAACGTGCGTGCGCCACGTGCCATGCCAAGCGTGGCATGTCGACGGGATCGACGGGATCAGGGCAAGGACGGCCCGCAGTGGCGGGCGCGGCGCTGGATCAGCGCGACAGCGGCAGGGCCGGCTTGCGCACCACGCGATACTCGCCGTCCATCACCTGCGACGGTGCCTGGCGCGCGCTCTTGCGCTGGGCAAGCAGCTTCCACGCGACGCCAGCGATAATCATCGCCGCACCCACGAACACGCCCACGAACACCAGCGCGGCCAGGATCGCCAAGCCCAGCAGACCGACCGCAACGCGCACCAACGGGTGGCGCGGCTTGCGCGGCGCAAACAGGGAGCGGAACTGGTTGAACTGGAAATGGCGGCTGTACATGGCGGTGTCTTGGCTGAAGTCAGCGAGTGCTGAGTATCTGCGGTGGCCACTGTCATTGAGTGAAAAAGTCGTTAAGCGTACCGCAGGGCTGTTGCAGATCAATGACTTGGGTTCATGCGGCAGCCAGCGACATGACGACGTGAGACACTGCTGTCCTCCCGATGTCCCGACCTGTCATGCCTGAACTGCATTCCCCCGATACCGCCCTGATCGCCCTGGACGCCATTGCCGACGCCGGTTTCGCCGAAGTGGAGGCCTGCATCGATGGCGATGCCGAATCGGTGGTGCTGTATCGCGACGGCGCGCAGGTGCGCGGCTGGCTGAACATCTGCCCGCACGCAGGCCGCAGGCTGGACTGGGCGCCAGGGCAGTTCCTCAAGAGCCGCGAGGGGCATCTTGTCTGTGCCGCGCACGGCGCCTCGTTCTCGCTGGACGATGGCGACTGCGTGGCCGGCCCCTGCCGCGGCGATCGCCTGCGCGCGGTGCCGCTGCAGGTGCGCGACGGCCAGGTCTGGCTGGCCTGATCAGAACATCAGGTTGATCATCACCACCACCACCACGGTGTAGATCAACGACAGCGGCGCGCCCACGCGCCACAGCTCGCGGGGCGTGTAGTTGGCCGGCCCAGTGATCATCGAAATCACCGGGTTGGAGGCGGTCATCAGGTTGTTGGACGCCGACAGCGCCACGATCAACGCGAATGCGGTGGGATTGCCACCGGCAGCCAGCGCCAGGTTGACCGCGATCGGCACCATCACGATGGTGGCCCCGACATGGCTGATCACCAGTGAGAACACGGTGGTCAGCAGCGCCAGCGCGATCTCGAGCACCCACACCGGAATGCCGGTGGGCAGGCGGTCGATGGTGTGCCCGGCAACCCAGGCGGCCGCACCGCTGCTGTCCATCGCCCAGCCGAGCGGGATCAGCCCGGCCATCATGAACACCGTCTTCCAGTTGATCGAGGCGTAGGCCTCGTCCATGCGCAGCACGCCGGTGAGCAGCATGCCGGCCACGCCGGTCATCAGGGTCAGTGCCACCGGCAGCTTGGAGGTCAGCGCGATGAGGATGGTGATGGCGAAGATCGCCATCGCCATCTTGAACTTGTGCGGGCGCTGCTCGCCCTTGGGGTAGTCGGTGACCACCACGAAGTCGCGGCTCTTGGCGGCCTGCGCCAGGTCGGTCCAGATGCTGTGGAAGACCAGCATGTCGCCGGCGCGCAGCGCCACGTTGCGCACGTCCTCGCGGATCACCTGCTTGTCGCGGTTGATCGCCAGCAGGCTGATGCCGCGCTGCTTGCGCAGGCGCAGGTCCGAAGCGCTCTTGCCGATCACATCCGAGGTCGGCGGGACCACCGCCTCGGAGATGCCGGCGCGGCTGGGATTGAACAGATCGCCCAGGTGCTTGAGGCGCGAGGACATGCGCAGGAACTGGTTCTGCGCGAAATCGCTGACCTGCTGCCGCGCGCCCATCACCCCCAGCACGCTGCCGACCCAGATGCGCATCTCCGCCGGCGGCGCCAGCCGGGTGTCGTTGCCGGTTTTCAGGGCCAGCAGCAGCGGCGCGTCATGCACGTTCTCCGCTTCGCCCAGGGTCATGCCGACCAGCGGGCTCTCGGCGGTGACCACCAGTTCAAATACATCGCCTTCGATGCCGTAGGTCTTGGCGAAGTAGCTGTCCGTGCGGGCCGGGGTGACCCCGTCGTTGGCCAGTGATTCCTCTTCGACCAGCTTGCGGTCGCCGTAATAGCGGAAGTACAGCAGCGAGGCGATCAGCAGCGCCACGCCGATCGGCAGCGGCGCGAACATGCGCAGCGGTTCGATGGTGGCCAGGCCCGAGGGCAGGTTGTTGTTGGCCGAGGCGAGCAGATCGTTGAGCAGGATCAGCGGCGAGTTGCCGACCATCGTCAGTGCGCCGCCCATCACGATCGCCGCGGAGATCGGCAGCAGCAGCCGCTGCAGGGTCAGCCCGGTGCGCGCGACCAGGCGCGAGGCCACCGGCAGGTACAGCGCCATCACCGAGGGGTTCTGCATGAACGAGGAGTTCAAGCCGGCGATGGCGGTGGTCATCATCAGCAGGCGCTGCTCGACCCCGTGCCCGCGCCGCAGCAGCCAGGCGGCCAACCGGTTCAGCGCGCCGGTGCGGTCCAGGCCCGCGCCGAGGATGGTGGTGGCGATGATGCTCATCACCGCGTTGCCGGAGAAGCCGCCGAAGATCTCCTCCGGCGCGATCAGGCCGGTCACGCCCAGCACCACCAGCACCACCAGCGCCACCACGTCGGCGCGGATGCGCTCGAACAGGAACATCGCCATCGTGAAGCCGACCAGCCCGAGTACGAGCTTCATGTCCGTGGTCAGCGTCAGCGCGGTATCCATGAGGTGGCGCGGTTCCTTGGGCTCGGGTCAGGTACGGTCGTACAGCAGGTCCCACACCCCGTGGCCGAGTTTCTGGCCGCGGGTCTCGAAGTGGGTCTGCGGGCGCCACGCGGGACGGTCGACCTGGCCACGCGGACCGGCCCGGTTGCTGAGCCCGGCGGTCGCGTCGAGCACGTCCCACATCTGCTCGGCGTAGTCTTCCCAGTCGGTCGCGCAGTGCAGGCGGCCGCCGACGCGCAGCTTGCGCACCAGCAGGTCGGCGAATGCCGGCTGGATCAGGCGGCGCTTGTTGTGGCGCTTCTTGTGCCACGGGTCCGGGAAATAGATGCGCACTTCATCCAGCGCGCCATCGGCGATTTCCTTCTCCAGCACTTCCACCGCATCGTGGTGGTACAGGCGCACATGGTCGGCGTTGTCGTCGGCCAGTGCATTGAGCAGGCGGCCCACGCCCGGCGCGTGCACTTCCAGGCCGATGTAGTCGCGGTCCGGGTCCTGCTGGGCAGCAAAGCGCAGGGCGGCACCGTTGCCGAAGCCGATCTCCAGTACCTTGTGCGCGTCGCGCCCGAAGGTGGCGTCCAGATCGCGCGGCGCGCCGGTGAAGTCCAGCCCGAAGCGCGGCCAGCGGTCATCGAACGCGCGCTGCTGGGCCGGGGTGAAGCGGCCCTGGCGGAGCACGAAGCTGCGCACCTCGCGGCGGCCTTCGGTGATGGTGAAGGGCTTGGGCGGCGCCTTGGCGCCGGCGCTGTCGAAGGGATTGGTCATCAGCCGATCAACCCGTCCACCGGCGAGGACGCGCTCGCGTAGCGCTTGCGCGGGATGCGCCCGGCCAGGAAGGCCTCGCGGCCGGCCTCGACCGCCTTGCGCATCGCGCTGGCCATCAGCACCGGGTTGCGCGCGCCGGCAATGGCGGTGTTCATCAGCACGCCGTCGCAGCCGAGTTCCATCGCGATCGCCGCGTCGGAGGCCGTGCCCACGCCGGCATCGACGATGATCGGCACCTTGGCGTTTTCGATGATTTCCAGCAGGTTGTACTTGTTCTGGATGCCCAGGCCCGAGCCGATCGGCGCGGCCAGCGGCATCACCGCAGCGCAGCCGATCTCTTCCAGGCGCTTGGCCAGGATCGGGTCGTCGGAGGTGTAGACCATCACGTCGAAACCGTCCTTGACCAGCTGCTCGGCCGCCTTGAGGGTCTGCATCACGTCCGGGTACAGGGTCTTCTGGTCGCCCAGCACTTCCAGCTTGGTCAGGTTGTGGCCGTCCAGCAGCTCGCGCGCCAGGCGGCAGGTGCGCACCGCGTCATCGGCGGTGTAGCAGCCGGCGGTGTTGGGCAGGATGGTGAAGCGGTCCGGCGGCAGCACGTCGAGCAGGTTCGGCTCGCCCGGGTTCTGCCCGATGTTGGTGCGGCGGATCGCCACGGTCACGATCTGCGCGCCGGCGGCCTCGGTGGCCGCGCGGGTTTCGTCCAGATCCTTGAACTTTCCGGTGCCGGTCAGCAGGCGGGATGCATAGGTCTTGCCGGCAATGACCAGCGAGTCGGAGGGGGCATGTGCGTTCATCGCCGAATTATCGCCTATCGCGCGCGAGCCTGCTGGGCCGCCGCGCGACCGGGCAGCAGCACGCTCAGCCGCCGCCCAGCGCGTGCACGATCTCCACCACGTCGCCGTCCTGCAGCGCATGCCCGGCATGGCGGCTGCGGGTGATGATCTGGCCATTGACCTCCACGGCCACGCGGCGCTCGACCAGGTTCTCGGTCTGAAGCAGGTCCAGGACGGTGGCGGTGTGCGGAAGCTGGCGGGATTCGCCGTTGAGCTGGATGTTCATGTCGTTATTGTCCCTCAATGAAGGGCAAGTGCGTACCCTTGCCGGCCCTGTGCGCGGCGCTGGGACGCAGGCCCCGGAACGGCTGGCGTCCCACGCGCGAGACTTCATGCGGCGGCGCAGCGTGAAGTCGCCGAAGCGCAGTGAAACCATTGTCACCGTGCGCTGGCGTATGCCGCCGGCCTCCCACCTCCCAAGGAGCTTTACATGCTGATCAGCAAGCGACCCCTGCGTTCCCTGATGGCGGTCGCCATCGCCCTGGCCGCCGTGCCTGCAATGGCGCAGTCCCCGTACTCCCGCACCGTGTTCATCGGCGACAGCCTGACCGACGCCGGCTACTTCCGTCCGCTGCTGCCCGCCAGCGTGCAGCCGGTCACCGGCCAGTTCACCACCAACCCGGGCTGGACCTACGCCCAGTACGTGTCCAACTACTACGGCACCAATGGCGCGGCGCACGGCAACGGCCAGGGCGGTGACAACTACGCCATCGGCGGCGCCCGTGTCGGCGTGGACACCAGCCAGGCCCTGGCCCCGGGAACCCCGGCCATTCCGGTCTACTCGCTGAAGACCCAGACCGCGCAGTACCTGGCCGCCAACGGCGGCAAGGCCGACGCCAATGCCCTGTACACCGTGTGGGGCGGCGCCAACGACATCTTCGCGATCCAGGCCGGTGCACCGGTGCAGGCCACCCTGGGCGCGGCGGTGACCGACCAGGTCGGCATCGTCGCCACCCTGAAGGGCGCCGGCGCGCAGTACATCGTCGTGCCGACCCTGCCGGACATCGGCCTGACCCCGGCCGCCCGCGCCGGCGGCGCCGTCGGCATGGCGCAGGGCACCGCCCTGGCCAAGGCCTACAACGATGCGCTGTTCGGTGGCCTGAAGGCCGCCGGCCTGCAGGTTATCCCGGTGGACACCTTCCACATCCTGCAGGAAATCGTCGCCAGCCCGGCGGCCTACGGCTTCATCAACGTGACCAGCCCGGCCTGCACCACGGCCTCGTCGCTGACCTGCAACCCGACCTCGTACGCCAACCCGAACGCGGCCAACAACTACGTGTTCGCCGACGGCGTGCACCCCACCTCGGCCACGCACGCCATGCTGGGCGCCTACACGCTGTCCATCCTGGAAGCGCCGCGTCTGCAGCAGATCCTGACCCACTCGGCACAGACCGTGGGTCGTTCGCGTGCCGACCAGGTCAGCATGCACCTCGGCGGCCGCCCGGCCGACGGCCTGAGCTGGTGGGGCAACCTGCGCGGCGACATGCAGCGCTACGCCCACGCCGACCTGTACGACGGCATGGCCCCGGCCGGCCTGTTCGGCGTGGACTGGGCGCGTGACGGCATGGTCGCCGGCGGCTTCGCCGGTTACGGCCGCATGGATGCCGACTTCGGCAACAGCCAGGGCGACTTCACCCAGTCCGACACCACCGTGGGCCTGTTCGCCGGCTGGTACGGCGAGCGCGCCTGGGTCAACGGCCAGGTCAGCTACAGCTGGCTGGATTACGACGTCACCCGCAAGCTGCACCTCGGCCCGGCCACCCGCGAGCACAAGGGGTCGCCGGAAGGCAGCAACCTGACCGCCGCGCTGAATGCCGGTTACGAGTTCGGCAGCGAAGGCGGCTTCCGCCACGGCCCGGTGGCTGCGGTGATCTGGCAGAAGGTCAAGCTGGACGGCTACACCGAAAGCAACCTCAGCGCCTCGGCACTGGGCTACGGCAACCAGGACCTGGATTCCACCGTCGGCCGCGTCGGCTGGCAGGCGCGCTTCGACGGCGGCAACGTCAAGCCGTACCTGCAGGTCACCTACGACCACGAGTTCGAAGACGGCAAGCAGGCCAGCGCCTGGCTGCAGACCATGCCGGACGTGGGCATGTACAAGGTGCCGGGCCTGGAGTTCGACAAGGACTACGCCACCGCCGTGATGGGCGCCCGCATGACCCTGTTCGGCCTGAACAGCAACGTCGGCATCAGCACCACCACGCTGCAGAAGCGCGCCCGCGACGCGACCGTGTTCGCCAGCTTCAGCGGCAGCTTCTGATCCACCCCCGTTGTCCACGCGGCGCCGAGCCGCGTGGAGAGCGGCAACGCAACGGGCGGCCCAGTGCCGCCCGTTGCCTTTTTACCGCCCCGGCGCATAAACTTGCCGGGCACCCTGCGGGTGTAGCTCAATGGTAGAGCTGTAGCTTCCCAAGCTACTGACGAGGGTTCGATTCCCTTCACCCGCTCCAGATTTGCCGTCCGGCCGCCGAGGCATGCTTCAGGCCCGCGCCCGTTCCCAGGCAGCTGCCTTACTTCTTCACGTCATCGGTGGTCTGCGCCGCCACCATCGCCTGCTGCATTTCCTTCAGCGACAGAACGCCATCCTTGTCGGTGTCCAGGGCATCGAAGTAGCGGGCGATCTCCGGCACCACGGCCGCTTCGGCCTTGCTGATCCCGCCGTCGCCGTTGCTGTCCATTGCCTTGAACGCGGCGTTGATGGACTCGGCCTGCTGGTTGAAGCGGGCCTGCTGATAGCGCGTGTATTCCACCTTGTCGACCTTGCCGTCCCTGCTGGTGTCCATCGCAGTGAACGTGGAGTCGATATAGGCCTGCTTCGGGTCGGGCGCGGCGGCATGGGCCAACGCAGGTGCAAGGGCGACAGCAAACAACAGGGTACGTGCCTTCATGGTGGGTGATGTCCTGTAACGAAGCAAAGAGAGGGAGGCCTGCGTCGGCAGGTGCGTCCGGCGTTCAACGGCAGGGGTAGGTGTAGCCGTTCGCGGCGCGGTAGCTGTCGCTGCGGCGGTCGTAGTTGCCGTAGCGTTGGATGCAGTAATCGGTCCGTTCACGGGTTTCCCGCTCGCGCTTGGCGGCCGCGGCGATCACACCGGCGACCACGGCGGTGGCAACCACGCCGACCACGACGCCGGTGGCCTTGTCATCGTCGCGGCGATCGCGTTCGCGCTCGTGTCGGCGGCGGTCATCGCGACGGTCGTCCCGGTCATGCTGGTTCCACCCGGGGCGATAGTCGTCCGGCTGTGCGTGGGCGATGCCGACGTAGGGCAGGGGCACCAGCATTTGGGCTGCCACCGCGCACAGCAGCGCGATCCGTCCGGTTCTGAAAAACATGGGCGTTGCTCCTTTCTGGGAATGGTCCAGCGGAGCCAGTAGAGCCTGCGGAGATTGCGCCAACCTGCAGTGCGCGTGCCCACGGGATCGGGTTCATCTGCCGGCCATGAAGGCCGGCAGACCCGTGGCGTCAGCGGATCAGCGCCTCGACCGGGTCCAACTGCGCGGCACGCCGGGCCGGCAGGAAACCGAAGCCCACACCGATCAGGCTGGAGCAGGCGAACGCGGCGATGATCGAGGCGCTGGAGAACACCAGGCTGAAGCCCACGTCGGCAAGGTCCAGAACCAGCCCCAGTCCCAGCGCCACGGCGATACCCAGCACGCCGCCGAGCAGGCATACCAGCACCGATTCGATCAGGAACTGCTGCAGGATGTCGCTGCGGCGCGCGCCGACGGCCATGCGCACGCCGATCTCGCGGGTGCGCTCGGTCACCGACACCAGCATGATGTTCATCACGCCGATGCCTCCGACCACCAGGGCGATGGCGGCGATGGAGCCGATCATCATGGTCAGGATGCCGGTGGTCTGCTCGATGGACTCGCGGATCTGCGCGTTGTTGCTCATGTAGAAATCCCGGCTGCCGTGGCGCCGTGTGAGCAGGCGTGCGATGGCCTCCTCGGCCGCGTGCATGGTGATCGCATCGGAGATGCGCACGGTGATGCTGGATACGTGGCTCTGGCCCAGCATGCGTCTCATGGCGGTGGTGTAGGGCACCCAGATGCCCAGCACCGAGGCATCGCCGCTGGCGGCACCGTCCTTCTTCGTCACGCCTACCACGCGCACCGGCACATTTCCCAGCAGCAGGGTCTGTCCGACCGGGTTGTCACGGGGGCCGAAGAAGCGGTCGCGGGTGTTGGCATCGATCACCGCCACCTGCCTGTAGCCGTCCACGGCACGCTGGGCGAAGAAGCTGCCTTCCCCCAGCTCAAGCCCATGAACGCGGAAATACTGCGCACTGACCCCGTACACCTGGGTGCTGGCGGTGCGGTTGCCCAGCATCGCCGTCGCAGTGGTGACCACGCCGGGGGTGGCGCTGTCGATGAAGGGTTGCCCGGACAGGGCCACACTGTCGCCCGGCGTGAGGGTTTCCACCTGGGCCGCGCGCAGGTCGCCGAAACCGGCACCGGGATGGATATCGATGGTGCTGGTGCCCAGCGAGGCGATGTTGGACAGGATGGCCTGACGCGCACCCGTGCCCAGGGCGACCACCGATACCACCGAGGCGATGCCGATGATGATGCCGAGCATGGTCAGAAAGGTGCGCATGCGATGGGCATTCATGGCCCGCAGCGCCATGCGGAATGCTTCGCTGAAGCGATCACGCACGGCCTGCAGGCTGCTGCCTTCGGCATGCGCGGCCACCTGCTGCGCCGGAGGGCCAGCCTTGGCTGCCATCGTCCTGGCGGGGCGATCGGACACGATGCGGCCGTCGCTGATTTCGATGATGCGCTGCGCATGTTCGGCCACGGCCATGTCATGGGTGACCAGCACCACCGTATGGCCTTCGGCATGCAGCTCGGCGAGGATCTTCATCACGTCCTTGCCCGACTGCGTATCCAGCGCGCCGGTGGGTTCGTCGGCGAAGATCACCGCGCCACCGTTCATCAACGCACGTGCGATCGATACGCGCTGCTGCTGGCCACCGGAGAGTTCACCGGGGCGGTGGTCCATCCGCTCGCCCAGCCCGAGGCGTGTCAGCAGCTGCGCCGCCCGCGCATGACGCGTCTGTGCGGGCAGGCCGGCGTAGATGGCCGGCACTTCGACGTTGCCGATCGCGGACAGATCGTTGAGCAGGTGGTAGCGCTGGAAGATGAAGCCGAAGTGCTCGCGGCGCAGCGCGGCCAGCTCGTCGGGGTCCATCCGGCCGGTGTCGCGCCCGTCCACCTGGTAGCTGCCGGCGGTCGGCCGGTCCAGGCAGCCCAGGATGTTCATCAGCGTGGACTTGCCCGAACCGGACTGGCCAACGACGGCGATCAGTTCACCGGCATGGATGTCCAGATCCACATCCTGCAGGACGACCAGCGTCTGATCGCCGGCGGGGAAGGCGCGGCGCAGCCCGCGGACACGGAGCAGCGGCTGCTGCGACGATGACGCCATCACGGCTGCGTCGGGGCGGTGCCCGCCTTGCCGGTTGCCGCAGATGCCGGGGTGGTGTCCGCTGCCTGGCCCAGCACCACCTGGTCGCCTTCGCCGAGGCCGCTGCGCACCTCCACCCTGATCTGATCGTCCAGCCCGATGGTGATGCGACGCGCAGTCGTATGGCCATCCTTGCCGGGCACCTGGACGGTGTAGCTGCCATCGGCGGCCCGCGCACCGAGCGCGGCCGAGGGAATGGTCAGCACGCCACGCGCGCGGCCCAGCACGATGCGCACCTGCGCCGTCATGTAGCTGCGCAGGCGGCCGTCGGCGTTGTCCACATCGAACTGGCCGTTGTAGTACATCGCCGTGCGACTGCTGCCGCCCGACAGTGCTGGCGACGAAAGGCTGGACGCATCTTCCTTGGTGATCGACTCCGGGGCGGGCGCGATGTCGCGCAGGGTGCTGCTGTAGCGACGGCCGGCATCGCCGAGGATGGTGAAGAATGCTTCCTGGCCGAGCGCCGTGTGCACCACGTCGGCCTCGGAGATTTCGGCATACACGGTCATGACGTCCTGATTGCCGAGCATGACGATGGTGGGGGCGCTCTGCACTGCATTGACGGTCTGTCCCTGGCGGGCCACCACGGCCAGCACGGTGCCGTCGGTGGGGGCGGTGATGCGTGTGTAGCCCAGGCTGGTCTGCGCGCTGTCCACCTCGGTCTGGCGCTGCACGATCTCGCCGTCGTGCGCGGCGATCTGCGCGCGTGTTGCATCCACGCGCGCCTGTGCGGCATCGATGTCCGCGCGCGCCACCAGTTGCGAGGCGCCCAGGCGCTGCAGCCGGCGCAGCGTGAGTTCAAGCTGGCGCAGTTCGGTGGCCACGGCCTGGCGATTGGCCCGCGCGCTGCGCTGGGCAGCCTGCGCGCTCTGCAGCGCATTGCGCTGGGTACGCGAATCGATCTCGGCGATCAGGTCACCCGCCTTCACCTTGTCGCCGAGCTTCACGTGCAGGGCTTCGATCCGCCCGGACACCTGCGCGCCGATGCTGACCAGGCGCGATGGCTTCAGCGTTCCGGTGGCTTCCACCACCTGCTCGATATCGCCACGGGTGACCGGCGCCAGCTCCAATGCGGGCGGCGGCGCGGGCGACAGCAGCGTCAGGGCGAGCGCGGCGGTGCAGAGCACGGCGGTGGCGATCAGCAGCGTGCGCCGGTGGCGCCGGGGGCGCGCAGCGCTCATGCGGGCTGCGTTCGTGGGGAGTTGGGCATCGGGAGTCCTCGCGTAGGGAGAGTGAGCGCGCGCAGGGCACGCATCGACAGACGTCGAGTCTCGGTACGAAGGGTTGCGTGAACCTTGCGTGGGCGATGCCGGCGCGTATCACGCCGCTGGCGGCACGGGCGGCGGTGCGACGCCGGGATGGGGCGGGAACGCCACGCGGATCAGCGCGCCACCACCAGGTGCATCGAGAATCGTCACCCGCCCGCCGTGGCGATCAATGACCTGCTGCACCAGGTTCAGGCCCAGCCCGGCGCCGGTCTGCCGTGGACGCAGGCGCTGGAACGGTTCGAACACGCGTTCGCGTTCATCCACCGGAATGCCCGGACCGTCATCCTCCACCTCGATGCAGGTGCCGTGTACGCGCACGATCACCTGGCGGCCCCCGTGCTCGGCGGCGTTCAGCACCAGGTTGGCCAGCACGCGTTCGACCGCACCGGTCTCGCCCTGGATCGGCTGGTGGGGTTCGACGACCACGGCGACGGTGCGTCCGGACTGGATCAGCAACGGCGCCAGGTCGGCCACCACGCGCTTGGCCAGCCGTGCCAACTGGATGGTTTCTTTCTGTCCGGATGCCTCCATCCGGTGCAGGTCCAGCAGTTGTTCCGCCAGCGTTGTCAGCCGCGCCACCTCCACCGCCAGGCTGCGCGAGGTGGCATCGTCGGCGGCGTCGATCTTCACCCGCAGGATGGCGATCGGCGTACGCAGCTCATGCGCGGCAGCGGCAATGAAGCGGCGTTGCCGCTCGTGCCCTTCATCGAGTCTGTCCAGCGCCTCGTTGACCGCCGTCACCAGCGGGGCGATCTCGACCGGTACGGCGGTTTCGGTCAGGCGCACGCCGCGACGGCTGGCGGAGATGTTCTTGGCTTCCTGGGCGATGCGCTCCACCCCGGCCAACGCCTTGCGCACGATGATCGGGGTGGCGATCAGCGTTACCAGTGCCAGCAGGGCGAAGATGGGCAGGGTGATGATGTGCGCGGCGAGCGCCATCTGCCAGGTCAGCGAGTCCACTTCGCCATGCGCCATGATGGTCAGCTTGCCGGCCGGCCCGGTATGTTCACGGATGACGATGGCCAGGCCGTCGCCGGCGTCGCGACCGCGCAGGTCGCCAAACGGGACGCCGCGCAGCGCGGTGGCCAGCGAGGCATATGCCGCCGGCACCTGGCCGAAGCTCACGCGCTGGCCGCGTTCGTCCTCGGCCACGAACCATGCCCCGGGGGCGGCCTTGAGCAGGGCGTCGAACTCGGGTGTACGTTTCACGTACAGCGCGCCGTGGCTGTCGCGGTGCACGGTATCGGCGGCGAGCGGAGCAAAGGTCTGGATCGTGTAGTAGCCACCGCTGTCGAAGCGCACCAGCACGACCAGCAGTGCGGACAGGGCCACGATAAGGGTCAGCAGGTGCAGGATCAGTGGCTTGATGATCAGGGGCCACTTCAGGGTGGGACGACGTCTGCTCACCGGCTTTCCCGCATCAGGTAGCCAACGCCGCGGATGGCATGGATCTCCACGCCGGCATCGGCGTCGGCCAGCTTGCGACGCAGGCGCGAAACGTGCGAGTCGAGCGTGTTGGAATGGATGCCATCGTCGAAGCCATACACCGCCATTTCGATGGACTCGCGCAGCACGGTCCGGCCCAGGCGGCGCGCCAGGGCGGCCAGTACGCGGATTTCGCGGCGCGTCAGTTCCAGGCGCTCCGTGCCGACGGTGGCCTCACCTGAGACCGGGTCGAACACCAGTCGCCCGGCGTTGATGGTATCCACGCGCACGTTGCTCGGCCGCCGGCTCACCGCGCGTATGCGTGCGAACAGTTCCTCCAGCGCGAACGGTTTCGCCAGATAGTCGTCGGCCCCTTCGTCCAGGCCCTCCACCCGGTCGGGCAGCTCGCCCAGCGCGCTGAGCACGATCACCGGCACGCCGGGGTTGCGCTCGCGCAGCAGGGCGATCAGGGCCAGGCCATCGCCATCGGGCAGCGTGCGGTCGAGCAGGATCAGGTCATGCGCGCCGTACAGCGCCGCTTCCCGGGCCAGCGCGAAGGTATCTGCGAGGTCGACCACGTTGCGCTCGCGCTGCAGGGCGGACCGCAGCGTAGCGGCCAGTTCGGCTTCGTCTTCGACGAGCAGGATGTGCATCGGCAGGGCTATGGCAGGAGGAGCGCGCAGGAACCGTATTACAGAAACATTGCGCCAACATGGCGTGAAGTCCGCAGCGGCCCGGCCGTTCAGCCGCCGCCCTGCCTGCGACTACTCGCGCACCGCGTCGAACACGAACGGATAGCCCGGTTCAGGGAAGCGCAGCCGATAGCGTTCAAGGCGGGTTTTGCCGTCGGACAGCAGGTAGTCCACCTGCAGCCCGTCGGGCTGGTTCTCCTGCGACACGCCCAGATAGGCGTTGCTCGGATAGCGGAAGCCGGCATGCGGCGCGCTGCGGATGGCCGCACAGGTGCCAAACAGCGGAGGCAGCACGTAGAGCCGGTCTGCATGCAGCAGCACCACCGTGGTGTAGCGATCGCCGTAGCCGCTGCTGACGTGGCGAATGTCCAGGCACTTCGAGGCGCCCCGATGCCACAGCGTGATCTCGGCCAGGTTCTCGGGATCGACGGGCGCGTTGCCCTTCCACGGCGGCGGTGCCAGGTTGACCGCATCGTGCAATGGCCAGCGTTGCGTCCCCACCACCAGTGCCTCGCCGTCGAAGGCCACGTCGGGTACGCCTGCCGGCGGCGCCATGTCCAGGTCGCCCGGCGTGGTCCACAGCGGCTGGTCGTAGCGCCGCAGGGCCTGGCGCATGGAGGTCACCCACACGCAGTGCCGGGGCGATTCCGTACAGGGCCTCGCCAGGGCGGTGCCCGGCCCCTGGAACAGCGTGTCGCCCAACGAGCGATAGAACGCGGTGTAGTCGGTGAACTGAGCGGGCGCAGCCGGTGCCGTCGCCGACAGCAGGATGGCCAGGAACGCGGCGCAACGGGAGGGGAGGTGCTTCATCCGGAATCCATGCATGCCGACAGTCGCGTGGGTGTAGCGGCGGTGGCTTCGGAGGTCACTGTAGCGCAGCGATGCACGCTTCGATGCATGTCGTTGTGGTTGGTCACTCCCCACGGCCGCCGTCATACTGTCTGACCGATCTGAAAAGGACTGTTCATGATCCGTCGCAGCGTTGTCCGCGTCTCCTCTCGCCTGCGGTATCTGCCGGCGCTGCTGTTCACCGTCATGGGTGCGCCCGCATGGGCGGTGCTGCCGCCGCTGGATCAGTTCCCGGCCGAGCCCGGCGTGCTCGCAACGGTGTCGGCGCGGACCACGTTGCCCGATGGCACGCGGCGCGTGGAAGGGAGCGTGCCGGGGTACAAAACCTACCGCGTCGAGGCCGACTGCAGGCGCGGCACTGTCGCGATGTACCGGATGGAAGACAACGGGCAGTGGGACCTGCGGTATGCCGCACGGCGGCGTGCGGACGGCTGGGAGCGCACCACGATCGAGGGGCCGGTAGCGCGCATTCCGGCAGGGTCCAACCTCGACTGGCTGGCCACCGCGCAGCACGAGGCGGTCTGTACGCCGAAGACCGGTCTGGATGCGCCGCATGCCGCGCAGGGCTGACGCCGACCGCCCGTCGTCGTCAGTGCCCGCCGACCGCACCGCGCTGCGCCGCTATACCCGCTGGCTGCCCCTGGTGGTGCTGGTGGGCATCTGCATCGCATGGTGGTCGCCGCTGGGTGTCATCGCGGCGTTGGTCGGTGCGATGGTGGTCTCCGAGGTGTTGACGCGCCTGGATCTGACCGGCGACGTGGTGGCGGTGGGCGGTGCGCGGCTGCACTCGCAGCGCCTGTATCCGTTTGCGGCGCGGGTGCCGGAGGGCGACAGGCTGCTGCACGTGGGCGAGATCGGTATGGGCGGGCCGTCGTCGAGTACCCAGATGCTGCGCGATGGCGCCATCGTCGGTGGCATCGCCTGTTCAGGGAGCGACGATGCCCGCGCGACCTGGCGCGACCTGGCGGGTACGTCGCTGCGGGTGGCCAACGCGTATGTGGATCGCCGTGATGCTGTCGTGGCGTACGACGAGCGAGACCATGTGCTGATGCATCTGACCGGCATCGCGCCGCATGCGTTCTGGCACGGGCTGGACGAGCGCCGTCGCCAGCACGGCGATGCCGCTGCTGCGGCCTGGGTGCGCACGCTGGCGACAGGCACCGTCGCGCTGCGCCCGTTTCAGGGCCTTTGGCTGGATCCGGACCGGCATGCGCGGATGGCGCCGTGGGTGCCACTGCAGCGGCAGGTGCTCCCCGATGGCCGGGAACTGTGCGCGCACCTGTTGCTCCCCGACGACCTGCGGCGGACCTCGTCACCGGATCTGTTCACCCATGCACGCCCGTGCGCGCTGAGTCTGGACGGTGAGGCCTCGGGCCGCCATGTCTACGCGCTGGATGAGGTGGTCGCCAGTCCGCGCGGGCGGTGCGTGGCGGTCGCCGGCATCCGCCTGGGCGAGCATCACCAGTCGCTGGGGCCCTTGTGGCTGGTGCACTTCCGGGGGCGCTGGCAGGCGCTGGCGGCCGACGCCTTTGTGGATGTCGGCGGGAGGGAGCGTCGCTCGGCATCAGTGCGGGTCGTGACCGCCGACGACACGGGGAGGCTGACGCTGCTGGCGTACGAACGGGGCTACATCAGTGACGGCGCTCCGCCCCGACCGGTGGGCGACGACCACGGCCATGTCGAACTGATCGTGGAGTGGCGGCAGACGGTGTTGTCGGTCAGCCATTCCAACGGCCGCCTGGCGGTGCGGCTGCCGCGGCGCTGATCCGGGGAGCCGTCATCGCGCCGTATCGCCTGCGCGCTATGCTTCGCGCTTTCTTCCCTGCGCGCCGCCATGAAACTGGCCATTCTTTCCCGCAACAGCAAACTGTATTCGACCCGCCGCCTGGTCGAGGCCGCGCGTGCCCGTGGCCATACCGTTCGCGTGCTCGACCCGCTGCGCTGCTACATGCGCATTGCTGCCGACGGCTTCACCATGCACTACAAGGGGCGGGCGATCACCGGCGTGGACGCGGTGATTCCGCGCATCGGCGCCTCGGTGACCCGCTACGGCACCGCCGTGCTGCGCCAGTTCGAGATGATGGGCGCGCGCACGCCCAACCCGTCCGACGCCATCCTGCGCGCGCGCGACAAGCTGCGCGCGCACCAGATCCTGGCGTCCAAGGGCATCGACATGCCGGTGACGGTGTTCGGCGACAACCCCGATGACACCGTGGACCTGCTGTCGATGCTGGGCCCGCCGCCGCACGTGGTGAAGCTCAACGAGGGCACCCAGGGGCGGGGCGTGATCCTTACCGAGAAGGCCAGCGCCTCGCGCGGCATCGTCGAGGCCCTGCGCGGGCTGTACGCCAATTTCCTGATGCAGGAGTTCATCGGGGAGGCCCAGGGGGCCGACCTGCGCTGCCTGGTAGTGGGCGACCAGGTGGTGGGGGCGATGCAGCGGCAGGCCCCCGAGGGCGACTTCCGCTCCAACCTGCACGCCGGCGGCAGTGCGCGCGCGGCCAAGGCGACGCGGGCCGAACAGCAGGTGGCGGTGCGCTCGGCCAAGGCGCTGGGCCTGAGCGTGGCCGGCGTGGACCTGATCCGCTCCACCCGCGGCCCACTGGTGCTGGAGGTCAACTCCACCCCGGGGCTGGAGGGGATCGAGGCGATCTGCCAGACCGACCTGGCCGGACGCATCATTGATCATGTGGCTTCAATGAAAAAGCCTTCTATTTCAAAGGCTTGAACATTAATGCGGGCTCGGCCGGCGCTTTTAACACGGGTTTAATCGCCCCCGGCGTAGGCTCTGTCGAACCGCAGCTCTGCCCTCCTCAGCAGGATTCGGTAATCGGGAAACACCTTCAGGCCCAGGCGGCTTCCGCCTGGGCCTTTTTATGCCCTGCCGTTGCGCACTTGCTGGCGTGAAGGCGAGGGGGATACAGTCGGCGTTCACTCCAAGCAAGGAATGGCTGGGCATGAAAGGTATGACCAAGGTGTTGGCGACGGCGGCGCTGCTGATGTGCGTGAGTACCGCCGCACACGCGGCGCCGAAGAAGGAGGTGTTCGAGTCGGGCAAGCCGTTGTCTGAACAGATCACCCGGATCGAGACCGAGTTGAACGATGGCGAGACCTACTCCGAACTGGGCGTGTCCGAACGCGGCCGCGTCCGGGAAGCCTTGACGCGCATGCGCGGCGTGGTCGAACAGTACCCCGAGCAGAAGGCGCTGCCGGAGAGCGCGCGGATGGCGCTGTTCAACGATCAGCAGGTAGTAAACACCGTTTTGACACAAGCGCGCGAAGATAGCCGTCTAATATGCAAGCGTGAAAAGGCGATCGGCTCCAACATGCCGGTCACCCAATGCATGACCGTTGCCCAGCGCGAGCGCATCAAGGCCCAGGCCCAAGGGCGCATGGACAAGACGCAACGGGTCGGCAATTATTCTTATTAGAGGTCACAGTGCGAATTCTTGTAATTGAAGACAACAGCGACATCGCCGCCAACCTGGGCGACTACCTCGAAGACCGCGGGCATACCGTGGACTTCGCCGCCGATGGCGTGACCGGCCTGCACCTGGCGGTGGTCCATGAGTTCGACGCGATCGTGCTGGATCTCAATCTGCCGGGGATGGATGGCATCGAGGTCTGCCGCAAGCTGCGCAATGAAGCGCGCAAGCAGACCCCGGTCCTGATGCTCACCGCACGGGATTCGCTGGACAACAAGCTGGCCGGGTTCGATTCCGGTGCCGACGACTACCTGATCAAGCCGTTCGCGCTGCAGGAAGTCGAAGTCCGTCTGAACGCCCTGTCGCGTCGCGGCAAGGGCGTGCAGACCCGCGTGCTGGAAACCGGCGATCTGGAATACAACCTGGACACGCTGGAAGTGCGTCGCCAGGGCAAGCTGCTGCAGCTCAACCCCACCGCCCTGAAGATCCTGCAGGCGCTGATGGAAGCGGCCCCGGCCGTGGTCACCCGCCAGGAACTGGAAACCCGGGTGTGGGGCGAGGAACTGCCGGATTCGGACTCGCTGCGCGTGCACATCCACGGCCTGCGCGCCGTGGTGGACAAGCCGTTCGAAGTGCCGCTGATCCAGACCCGCCACGGCATCGGCTACCGCATCGCCGCACCGGAAGCCTGATCGGGTGAGCGCCAAGGGGGGCCGCCGCCGCGCACCGTACCGGCGGCGGCTGCGCAGTCGCATCATTGTCTCGTTCGCGTTGTTGGGCTTCTGCCTGACGACGCTGTTCGCGTTCGCCACCAACTGGGCCCGCAGCCGCGTGGAGAACCAGCTGGTCGAAGACGTGATGAACCGCAACGTGGACGAGTACGCACGGCGGTTCTATTCCGATCCCAGCCGCAGCCCGGACCTGCCGGTCGAGCAGATGCTGGCGTACGTGTTCCCCAAGGACAAATTCGATCGCGTCCGCCAGGAGCGCCCGGAGTGGACCCGGCTGCCCAATGGCAACCACAACATCACCGGCACCGACGACCAGGGCAAGCCGTTCGCCTACAAGCTGGCCGTGCGCAAGACCGACAGCGAGTGGTTCTTCCTGCTCTACGACATGACCCAGGCCCAGCGCGGCGAGATGCAGCTCAAGCGGGCGCTTCTGGTCTCCGTGCTGGTGTTCAGCCTGCTGTCGGTGGTGCTGGGCTGGTGGTCGGCGTCCAAGGTCATGAAGCCCGTGTCGGACCTCGCCGCACGGCTGCGTTCCTACCGCGGCGGCACGATCGAGCCGGAGCCGCTGGCACCGCGCTTCCCGGATGACGAGGTGGGCCAGTTGGCTCAGGCGCTGGACGACTACTCCTCGCGCCTGACCGAAGTGGTGCAGCGCGACCGGGAGTTCAACGCCGACGTCAGCCACGAGCTGCGCACGCCGCTGGCGGTGATCCGCGGTGCCACCGAGCTGCTGCTGGCCCGTCCCGGGCTGGACGAGAAGGTGCTGCAGCGTCTGCAGCGCATCCAGCGTGCGGAACAGCAGTGCACCGACCTGATCGGCTCGCTGCTGCTGCTGTCGCGCAACGAGCGCGGGCAGGGCACCAGCAATGTGGCCCGGGTTGCCGAGCAGCTGCTCGACGCGCACCGTGCCCAGCTCGGCGGCAAGCCGCTGGAGCTGATTCTCGAAGGCGGCCACGAGCTGGTGGTGGATGCGCCCGAGGCGGCCCTGTCGGTCGCGCTGGGCAATCTGATCGGCAACGCGGTGAAGTACTCGCAGGAAGGGGCCGTGCGCGTGCGCATCCTGGCCAACAGCGTGGAGGTCATCGACAGTGGCCCGGGGCTGAGCCGGGAAGATGCCGAGCGCCTGTTCCAGCGTGGCTACCGAGGCACCCATGCGGGCCATTCGCAGGGCGGGGGCATCGGTCTATCGATCGTCAGCCGGCTGTGCGATCTTTACGGCTGGCAGGTCAGCGTGCGCCCCGGTGAGGAGCGCGGCGTGATCGCCACGCTGACCTTCTCCCCGGCAACCCACGCCTGACGGTGGCGCGGCCGCCGCATCAGGTGTGATGTGCGGCCAATGCCCGGTACTGGCGGTCCAGCCGTTCCACATGCATCTGCAGGTGATCGGGGTGGCCATCGTTGGTCACCACGTCGTCGGCGAGCGCCAGGCGCGCGTCGCGGCTGGCCTGGGCGGCGATCATGCGGTCGGCCAGGTCGGCGGTGATGCCGTCGCGCTGCACCAGCCGGGCGTGCTGCACCGCCACCGGCACATCCACCACCAGGATGCGGTCCAGCCACGGGTACTGCGCGCGGCCGCCGGCTTCGGTCAGCAACGGGATCGCGGCAATCGCGTAAGGGCCCGGCGCCTGCGCGCAGGTATCGCGCAGCAGCTGGCGGATGGCCGGGTGGGTGATCGCCTCCAGCGCCTGGCGCGCCTGCGTGGAGGCGAAGATGCGCTCGCGTAGGGCGGCACGGTCGAGCTGGCCATCGGCCAGCAGGATATCGGCACCGAACTGGGCGGCGATGCGGGCCAGACCCTCGCTGCCGGGGGCGACTACCTCGCGGGCGGCCAGGTCGGCATCGGCCACGGTCACGCCCAGTGCCTCGAAACGGCGGCTGACCTCGCTCTTGCCGGCGGCAATGCCGCCGGTCAGGCCCACCACGAAGCGACTCATCGGCCGGCCCTCAACGCAGGCCGGCGTAGCTCAGGTAGCCGTTGATCAACGGCTCGCCCCAAAAGAACACGATCCAGCCGGCGATGGCCAGGTACGGCCCGAACGGAATCGGGCTTGCGCGGTCGCGGCCACGCGAATACAGCCAGATCGACCCGATGATCGCGCCCACCACCGACGACAGCAGGATGATCGGCAGAATGCCCTTGAGCCCGCACCACGCGCCCAGTGCCGCCAGCAGCTTGAAGTCGCCGTGGCCCATGCCTTCCTTGCCGGTAAGCTGCTTGAACAGCCACCACACCGACCACAGCGACAGGTAGCCGGCCAGCGCGCCGAGCAGCGCCGGCTTGGCCGGCATGTACAGGTTGTCGCTCGCGGCGATCAGGCCCAGCCACATCAAGGGCAGGGTCAACTGGTCCGGCAGCAGCTGGGTGCGCAGGTCGATGCCCGAGAGGGTGATCAGGAAGCAGGTCAGCACGATCGCGCCGAAGCCCTGCCAGCCGAACCCGAACTGCCAGACGCTGGCGACCACCAGCAGCGCGGTCAGCGCCTCCACCAGCGGGTACTGGATCGAGATCGGGGCGTGGCAATGGCGGCACTTGCCGCGCTGGACCAGCCAGCTGAACAGGGGGATGTTCTCGTACCAGGCCAGCTTGTGCTTGCAGTGCGGGCAGTGCGACGGCTCCACCACGATCCCCGGCGGTGGCGGCTCGTAGATGTCCGGCTCTTCCAGCACTTCGCGGGCGTCGCGCTTCCACTGCCAGTCCAGCCGCTTGGGCAGGCGCAGGATCACTACATTGAGGAAGCTGCCCAGAAGCAGCCCCAGACCGGCCGCGGCGGGAAAGCCGAGACCGGGATGCTGGTCAAGAAATGCCATGTATCACTTATCCGACAACCGCGCCGAGTTTGAAGATGGGCAGGTACATACCGATCACCATGCCACCGACGATGGTACCAATGAATACCATGATCATCGGTTCCAACAGGCTGCTCAGGGCATCCACGGCGTTGTTGACCTCCTGCTCATAGTACTCGGCGACCTTGAACAGCATGGTATCCAGCGCGCCGGCCTCTTCGCCGATGGCGGTCATCTGGATGACCATGTGCGGGAAGACATTGACCTGCTTCATCGCCATGTTGACCGGGTAGCCCACCGAGACGTCGTCGCGCATGCGCAGCACGGCCTCTTCGTAGACCTTGTTGCCGGTGGCGCCGGCTACGATGCCCAGCGCCTCGACCAGCGGCACGCCGGCCTTGAAGGTCACTGCCGTGGTCCGCGAGAAGCGGGCGATGGCGCTGTTGTTCATGATTTCGCCGATCACCGGCACCTTCAGGATCAGGCGATCCATCGTGTGCTGCATGGACGGGGAGCGCCGATAGGCATACAGGAAGCCGAAGATGCTGCCGCCTGCAATCAGTGCCAGCAACAACCACCACGACACCATGAAGCGTGAACACATCACGATCATCTGGGTGAAGGCGGGCAGGTCCGCACCGAAGCTCTTGAAGACGTCCTCGAACATCGGCACGACCCAGATCAGCAGGATCGAACTGACGATGATCGCCACGGCGACGACCATCGCCGGGTAGAACATCGCCTTTTTGATCTTGCCCTTGAGGGTTTCGATGTTCTCTTTATAGGTGGCGACCGTGTCGAGCACGGTTTCCAGCACACCGGCGCCTTCACCGGCGCGGACCAGGTTGCGGTACAGCTCGTCGAACTGGACCGGGTGCTTGCTGATCGCCTCGTGCAGCGACGAACCGCCCTCGATATCGGTGCGCACCGTGTCGACCAGCTTCTTCATGCGCGGGTTCTTGTGCCCGCTGGCAATGATCTCCAGGGCGCTCACGATCGGCACGCCCGACTTCATCATCGTCGCCATCTGGCGGCTGAAGAAGGCGATGTCCTTGGGCGTGACGGGGCTGCCCGCCGCGCCGAACAGCGGCTTCGGCTTGACCTTCACCACCCCGGGCGTGATTCCCTGGCGGCGCAGCTCGGCGCGCAGCATGTTCGCATTCTTGGCGATCTGCTCGCCTTTCATCTTGATGCCGCGCTTGTCGGTCCCCTCCCAGACAAACGGTTGCAGCTCCATGGTGCTTCGCGCCACGGGCTCTTTCTTGATCGCGCTACGGCTCACAGACATTTTGGGCTCCCCAGCCACACCATCCCCAGGCGGGCTATCTCGCCGCATGGTAGCGGTTTCCGAATGCGGTTGGCATCCCTTGACAGGCGACGGTGGCGGGCCGGTTGGACCGGTCAGTTCTGTCAGAAGGTGACGCAGTACGTCACATTGCCGGGTCCGTCGCAGATTTCTGTGAGGGGGGTTCCAATCCTGAAGATTGCTGCCATCATTGCGCCGGGGAATGCTGGGGAGCATTGCTGGCACTGTTGGCACGCAACCTGCTTCGATCCACCTGCACAGGGCGCCCGCCCCGCTCAACCGGCTTGCCGGCCCGGCGACGGCCCAGTGCCCTACCAACTATCTACCTCTTGGGGATGTACACATGAAGAATCAGAAGGGCTTCACCCTGATCGAACTGATGATCGTCGTCGCGATCATTGCCATCCTGGCTGCCATCGCGCTGCCGGCCTACCAGGATTACCTGGTCAAGTCGCGCGTGTCCGAAGTGATGCTGGCCGCTTCTTCGGCCCGCACCACCGTGTCGGAAGCCGCTGCTGCCGATACGGCGAATGCCACCGCGATGCCGGGCACTGTCGACATCGAATCCCAGTCCTCCAAGTACGTCTCCGGCGTTGCTTACGCCAACGGCCGTATCACTGCCACGGGCCGGGCTCTGGGCGGCACCACTCCGACCGGCACCATCATCCTGGTCGGCAACAAGAGTGCCAACGGTCAGGTTGAATGGACCTGCACCGGCACCATCGCTGCCAAGTACCGCCCGGCCACCTGCCAGGGCGCGCTGCCGACCACCGGCGGTTGATAGCGGCGTAGTACACGCTTGAGTTGACCTTCGGGGGGCGTATGCCCCCCGAAGTCTTTTTGGAGGGGGCGGTGGTGTGGATCGACTTCCTGCTAGTGCGGTAGCGCCACGCACGGGGGCCTGGGGGGCCATCGGAGCGGCGGTGGGGCTGGGCCTCGGTGCGTGCTTTGAGCTGGACGCGTTTGCCAGCTGGCTCCTGCTGTTGTCATTCGCGGCCGTCCCGATGTGGATATGCGAATGGAGAACGGGGGCGTCCTCGACGCCTCGTCATCCTGCTACGCCGGTCATGGCATTGGCAGGCGTTGCCGTTGTAACGGCCCTGTTCGTCTGTTCCATCCAGATCCAGACCCATGTCGGTGGGGAGAAGGGGCAGACCGTCAGCCAGTTCACGCTGCCGGTGCTCGCGGTGTGCTCGGCAATGGCGGTCATCGCGCTGGTCCGCCCTGGCATGCTTGGCCCCACGGTGCTGTCGTGTGGGCGCCTCGTACAGCTGCTGCTGCGGGGAGCACGGCCCGACGCTGATGCCGTCGTCAGTCTGATGGGGTGGGTGGTCAAGGCGGTGTTCCTGCCCTTGATGCTGGCCTGGTCGCTGGCGTGGATAGCGAGTGCGGGCCAGATGTGGCAGGGCAGCGCGACCATTGGTGCGTTTGCTGCGGCGATGGCGCTGCTCTATGCCATCGACACCGCGTTCGGGACGGTCGGATATCTCTCGACCAGCGAACGCATCGACGCCCATATCCGTTCGGTGGACACCACCGCGCTGGGCTGGCTGTCGGCGCTGGCCTGTTACCCGCCCCTGAGCGTTGTCGTGCTTGAATCCTGGCTGGTCTACAAGTCGAGCGCCGACTGGACGGCATGGTTTGCAGCCGGCAGTGTCGCGGCGGGGGTCTGGGGCGGTGCGATTCTGCTGCTGACCGCGATCTACACCTGGTCCACGGTTGTTTTCGGTCCCCGGTTCTCAAATCTGACCCATCGGGGAATCATCACCAGCGGGCCGTACCGCTGGGGCAAACATCCTGCCTATGTGGCCAAGAACGCCTCGTGGTGGCTGATTTCGGTGCCGTTTCTCGGTCATGGCACGCCGGCGCAGACACTGCTTCACTGTCTCGCACTGCTTGGTGTCAATCTGATCTACGCCGTCCGCGCGTATACCGAAGAGCGGCATCTTCGTCGCGATCCCGACTATCGGCACTACGCGCGCTGGATCGCGCGTCATGGCTGGCTGGCGCGGGTCCGGCGGGCTGCCGGCGGAAACGTTGTCCGGGAGCGTGGGTAGTGGTCAGGGCCTGCTGTACTGCCCTGATGCTGGCCTGTCTGACAGGATGTACCTCGAGTGACGAGGGGACGCGCGCGTCCTGTGTTGAACAGGCGTTGCACCAGCCGGGCCTGGAGCAGGGCGTTGCCGTGTTCACGGCTGAACATGGCGGCGTGACGCAGGCGAAGGCGGGGTGGCTCACCTTCAGAAGTGCCGACAGCGTCCTGCCGATGGCCAGCTTGACCAAGCTCCTGGTAGCAGGCGAAGTGCGCCGTCGTGTTGATCGCGGTGAACTGGGCCTTGAACAGCCGGTAGGGGAGTTGCTGCCAGGCGTTGCGTTCGTTCCGGAGACGGCGTCCATCACGGTCCGGCAGCTTCTGCAGCACCGTGCGGGATTCGATCGGAGTTTCCGTGATCCGCTGTTCGCCTCGACGCCACCGAGCTGCCAGGCTGCCGCGCGTGACGTACTGCAGCGTCGACCGGAGCTGGGCGTCGGCCAGCAGGTGCTGTACAGCAACGCTGGCTACTGTGTGTTGGGTGAGATCCTGTTGTCGACTCCGTCGGGCTTGCCTCCTGATCTGCGTCTTTCTCTGGATTCGCCGTTGGGGGCGGCGGGCGGATGGAGTGGAACGCTGCATCAGCTGTATGGCGCCCTTTCCAGGACGCTTCCGCTTGTCGATCTTCCCACCGATGTGGCGCTGCCAGACGGCTCGTACTACACATATGGGTGGCGACGGTGGCCAGCGCCGGTGGAAGGGCCGTCATGGAGCCACTTCGGCCGTCTTCCCGGGATGGTGAGCCTGGCACTCAGTGACGGACGCGGCAGACTGCTGGTGGCGCACTTCCTGGGTGACCCGCAGGACGTGGATGCCGCCAGC
Organism: Stenotrophomonas sp. LGBM10; assembly: GCF_046736075.1. GTDB lineage: Bacteria > Pseudomonadota > Gammaproteobacteria > Xanthomonadales > Xanthomonadaceae > Stenotrophomonas. The sequence continues at coordinate 1,241,567 of NZ_CP177163.1, read as the reverse complement.
CTGGAGGCATCGCGGGCGTTGTGGCGCTGTATGGCGCCCTAGGCGGGGGCGGTCCGATTCGCGCGTGTTTCAAGACTTTCACCTGGCAACTGCAGTATCTTGCGCAGGTACTCAAAGGGGCGCCACATGTCCGTAGTCAGCACCGCCAACCTCGTCGGCATCACCGGCATCGCACGTCGCCTGGTCCAGGACGGCGCGCTCGACGAGGCGGCCGCGCGCGACGCGATGGCCAAGGCCGCGGCCGCCAAGCAGCCGCTGCCGCAGTGGTTTGCCGAGCACAAGCTGGTCACTGCCGGGCAGCTGGCGGCGGCCAACGCCCTGGAGTTCGGCATGCCGCTGCTGGACGTGTCGGTGTTCGATGGCAACCAGAACGCGATCAGCCTGGTCAGCGAGGAGCTGCTGCGCAAGCACCGCGTGCTGCCGCTGTTCAAGCGCGGCGGCAAGCTGTTCGTGGGCACCAGCGACCCGACCCATTCGCTGGACGAGATCAAGTTCCACACCAACCTGGTGGTGGAGCCGATCCTGGTCGATGAGGAGCAGATCAAGCGCACCCTGGAGCAGTGGCAGTCCAGTCATGACACCCTCGGCTCGGCGCTCGGTGGCGGCGACGACGAGGGCATGGGCGATCTGGATGTCTCCAGCGGCGACGAGGAGGGCGGCAGCCCGGATGCCGGCGTGGACGCCAAGGGCGACGACACCCCGGTGGTGAAGTTCGTCAACAAGGTGCTGGTCGATGCGATCCGCAAGGGTGCCTCGGACATCCATTTCGAGCCCTACGAAGACGATTACCGGGTGCGCTTCCGCATCGACGGCCTGCTCAAGAACGTGGCCAAGGCGCCGGTCAAGCTCAACCAGCGCATCGCTGCACGTCTGAAGGTGATGTCGCAGCTGGACATCGCCGAGAAGCGCGTGCCGCAGGACGGGCGCATCAAGCTCAACCTGTCCAAGACCCGGCAGATCGACTTCCGCGTCAGCACGCTGCCAACGCTGTTCGGCGAGAAGATCGTGCTGCGTATCCTGGATGGCAGCGCGGCCAAGCTGGGCATCGACAAGCTCGGCTACGAGCCGAACCAGCAGAAGCTGTTCCTGGAAGCCATCCACAAGCCCTACGGGATGGTGCTGGTGACCGGCCCGACCGGCTCGGGCAAGACGGTGTCGCTGTACACCGCGCTGGGCATCCTCAACGACGAGACGCGCAACATCTCCACCGCCGAAGATCCGGTGGAAATCCGCCTGCCCGGCGTGAACCAGGTGCAGCAGAACAACAAGCGCGGCATGACCTTCGCCGCGGCGCTGCGCTCGTTCCTGCGCCAGGACCCGGACATCATCATGGTCGGCGAAATCCGCGACCTGGAAACGGCCGAGATCGCGATCAAGGCCGCGCAGACCGGCCACATGGTGCTGTCCACCCTGCATACCAACGACGCACCGCAGACCATCGCGCGCCTGATGAACATGGGCATCGCTCCGTTCAACATCACCAGTTCGGTGACCCTGGTGATCGCCCAGCGCCTGGCGCGGCGGCTGTGCGGCAACTGCAAGCGGCCGATCGAGCTGCCCGCGCATGCGCTGCTGGCCGAGGGCTTCACCCAGGACCAGATCGATGCCGGGATCCGGCTGTACGAGCCGGTGGGCTGCGAGGAATGCACCGAAGGCTACAAGGGCCGTACCGGCATCTATCAGGTGATGCCGATGAGCGAAGAGATTTCGGTGATCGTGCTGGCCGGCGGCAACGCCATCCAGATCGCCGAAGCGGCGCAGCGCGCCGGGGTCAATGACCTGCGCCAGTCGGCGCTGGTGAAGGCCGCGGCTGGCGTGACCAGCCTGGCCGAGATCAACCGCGTCACCAAGGACTGACGGGCGCCGGGCGGCGCCCGGCCCTCAATCCATGCCCAGCTTCTTGAGCTTGTAGCGCAGCGCGCGGAAGGTGATGCCCAGCTGCGCGGCGGTGCGGGTCTTGTTCCAGCGGTTCTCTTCCAGCGCGCGCTGGATCGCGGTGCGTTCCATCTGCTCGATGTACGTGGGCAGCGCGCCATTGCCGGCCGGCAGGTCGACCACCGCCTCTTCCTGGTGCGCCACGGCGGCGCCCCCGGCCATCCGGTGGCCACCCGGCGCGGGCAGGCGCAGGTCGCTGGCACCGATGCTGTCGCCTTCGGCCAGGGCCAGGGCGCGCTCCAGGATGTTCTCCAGTTCGCGCACGTTGCCGGGGAAGTGGTACTGGGCCAGCGCGTCCAGCGCCGACGGCGCCAGCAGCGGGGTGGGGCGTTCATGGGTGCGCGCCAGCCGCGCCAGGATCGAGGCGGCCAGCTGCGGCAGATCGCTGCGGCGTTCGCGCAGCGGCGGCACGCGCAGCTCGATCACGTTGATGCGGTAGTACAGGTCGTGGCGGAAGCGGCCGTCCTCGACCAGCTCGCCCAGGTCCTTGTGGGTAGCCGAGAGGATGCGCACGTCGACGGCGACCTCGGTGGCCGCACCGACCGGACGGATCGACTTCTCCTGGATGGCGCGCAGCAGCTTGACCTGCATCTGCAGCGGCAGCTCGGCCACTTCGTCCAGGAACAGGGTGCCGCCGTGCGCGGCCTGGAACAGGCCGGGCTTGTCGGCATGGGCACCGCTGAAGCTGCCCTTCCTGTGGCCGAAGAACTCGCTTTCCATCAGCTCGGAGGGGATCGCACCGCAGTTCACCGGCACGAACGGCCCGCCTGCGCGTGCGCTCTGGTCATGGATGGTGCGCGCCACCAGCTCCTTGCCCACGCCGGATTCGCCGAGGATGTAGACCGGTGCCTGGCTGCGCGCGACCTTGGCGATGGTGGCGCGCAGGCCGTCCATCGCCGGCGATTCGCCGAGCAGGCGGGTGGCCTGTTCCGGGGCCAGCGTGGGGGGCGCGGCGCGCTCGCTGTTGTTGAGTTCCAGCGCATGCTTGACCAGTCCGCGCAGCACGGCGATGTCCACCGGCTTGCTGACGAAGTCGAAGGCGCCGGCCTTCAGCGCTTCCACGGCCAGGTCCATGCTGCCGAAGGCGGTGATCATCGCCACCGGCGTGCGCGGGTAGTGCTGGGCGATCTCGGTGACCAGCTCGATGCCGTTGCCGTCGGGCAGCCGCATGTCGGTGATGCACAGATCGTAGGGATTGCTGGCCAGCAGCTCCCGTGCCTCGGCGAGATTGGCCGCCGTGCTGATGCGCAGGCCCATGCGGCCCAGCGTCAGTACCAGCAGTTCGCGGATGTCGCGTTCGTCGTCGACGACGAGGGCGCTGCGGTTGTCGTTCATGAGGAGGGAAGATAGCCGAGGGGAGTCATTGGCGACAAATGTTTGACGCGGGGTGGGCGGATGTGCGGTTGTCTGCGGTCATTCGTGCAGCATCGTGTGCGGGCCGGGCAGGATCAACCGGAAGCAGGCGCCGCCCGCCGGTACGGACACGTACTCGAGCCGGGCCTGGTTGGCGCGGCAGAGCTCCCGGGCGATGTACAGACCCAGTCCGGTGCCGTGCTCGGAGGTGGTGTAGAAGGGGCGGAACAGCTGGCTGGCCACGCTCTCGGGGATGCCGGGGCCGCGGTCCATCACATCGATCACCGCCGCGCGCTCCTGGCGCGCCACGCGCAGCCGCACGCGCGCCGGGTCCTGCGCGATGCGGCCGTACTTGAGCGCGTTGTGCACCAGCACGGTGAGGATCTGGTGCAGGTGGCGCGGGTCCATCAGCGCGTGCACGGAGGTCTCGCTGATGATCGGCTCGACGCTGTCCGTTTCCAGGGTGATGCCCTGCTTGTACTCGATGACGAAGCGCCGCACGAACGCGGCCAGGTCCAGGTTCTCCGGGTTGGCGCGCTCGCGGCGCGCCAGCCCGAGCACGCTTTCGACGATGCCGTTGGTGCGCTGGCACTGCTGGTGGATGATCTGCAGCAGGCGGCGGTCGGTCTCGCCGATCGCGGTGGATTCCTCCAGCAACTGGGCGGCGTAGTTGATGGCCGCCAGCGGATTGCGGATTTCGTGGGCCAGGCTGGCCGAGAAGCGGCCCATCGCCGAGAGGGTGAGCGATTCGGCACGGCGCGAGACCACGCTGGAGTCGTCCAAGAACACCAGGGTCAGGTCGCTGCCCGCGAGGAGCCGGGCGAAGCGCGGCTGCACTTCCGGCTGGTCGGGCGAGAGCTGGATGGGGAGTTCGTCGTTGGTCCACCCGTTGCGCCAGCGCTGCAGGCGCCGCGCCAGTTCCGGCGCGGCGCTGGCCAGTTCCAGCCGCCCGCTGCCGCTGTTGCCGTCGGCATCGCCGATCAGGGTGGAGGCCGCCTCGTTGGCCAGGGTGATGCGGTTGGCCCCGTCCACCACCAGCACGCCGGTGCGCATGCGGCGGATGATCAGTTCGTTGATCTCGAACAGGTTGGCCACTTCGGCGCCACGCTGGTTGGCCAGCTGCTGGTTGCGGCGCGCGCGGTTGCCGACCTGGTAGCTGACGAAAGCCAGGGCGAGATAGCTGGTGACGAACATCGCCAGTTCGGCCAGGGTACGGGTCGGGTCGCCGCCCTCCAGCAGCTTCCACACGTATTCCCCGGCCGTGGCGGCACTGGCGGTGACGGCAATGCCCAGGCCCAGCGACAGCGGCAGCAGCGTGGCTGCCGCGGCGATGTTGAACAGCAGCGACATCGAGATGCCGGCACTGGCGCCGGGCAGGGCATGGGCGAGCAGCACCGCGGCGATGATGTCCACGGCCACGCCGCCCACCACGATCGGGCGCAGCCAGCGCTCGTTGCGGCCGATGAACAGCAGCAGGACGGACAGCAGCAGATAGGCGGTGCCGACGATCCGCGCCAGGCGCGGGTGGTCGGCGTCGCCCACCATCGAACTGAGTGGGCTGAACAGCAGCGCGATGATCACCGAGGCGATCAGCAGGCGGTACAACGCGAAAAAATACAGTTCCCGCCTCGGAATGGATTCGATGCGGTCGATCAGTGAAGCGCTGGGTGACACGCCGGAACTCCCCTTCAGGCATTGCGGGGAGTGTAGAGGGTGTGGCCGCGCATGGGGGGGCGTGGGCTGGAGGGGGCGGGCGGGTGGGCCGGCCCGGTTTGCGCGGCCTGTCGGCCCCGGCGCGCCGCTGGCCCCCCGGGAGGGAGCGCAACTGACTGAAAAGTGGTCGGAAAAGGTCGGGCCGCCGGCCGCCGTGGGGGCGTTCTTTGCGCCTTCGCGCCGGGTCGTCCACAATAGTGGGCCCGCCGCGGTCCATGCCGGTGACCCCGTGAGGGAGCCTTGGAGATGCGTGCGGTCGTTCCTATTCCCACGGTGACGCATGAATTTCCACGAATACCAGTCAAAACAGCTGCTTGCCGAGTACGGCATTCCCGTCCCGGCCGGCAAGGTCGCGGCGACCCCGGATGAAGCGGTCGACGCTGCCAACGCCCTGGGCCAGGGCCCCTGGATGGTGAAGGCGCAGATCCACGCGGGCGGTCGCGGCAAGGCTGGCGGCGTCAAGTTCTGCAAGACCACCGACGACGTGAAGGCCGCTGCGGCCAAGATGCTCGGCACCAAGATGGCCACCTACCAGACCGCCGGCGTCGAGCTGCCGGTCAACCTGGTGCTGGTGACCACCGCCGGCGAGATCGTCAAGGAACTGTACCTGTCGGTACTGGTCGACCGTGGCACCAAGACCATCACCTACATCGCCTCGTCGGAAGGCGGCGTGGAGATCGAGCAGGTCGCTGCTGAAACCCCGGAACTGATCCACTCGCTCAACGTCGACTTCGTCGAGGGCGTGCAGGGTTACCACGGCCGTGATTTCGGCTTCAAGCTGGGCCTGACCGCCAAGCAGGCCGGCCAGTTCGCCAACATCATGGTGAACCTGTACCGCCTGTTCAACGAAAAGGACCTGGCGCTGGTTGAAATCAACCCGCTGGCCATCCTGGACGACGGCAACCTGTACGCGCTGGACGGCAAGTTCGACAGCGACGACAACGCCGCGTTCCGTCAGAAGGCGCTGGTCGCCATGCGCGACAAGACCCAGGAAGATCCGACCGAAGTGATCGCGTCGGAACTGGACATCAACTACGTCACGATGGACGGCAACATCGGCTGCATGGTCAACGGCGCCGGTCTGGCGATGGCCACGATGGACGTCATCAAGCTCAACGGCGGCGAGCCGGCGAACTTCCTGGACGTGGGCGGCGGTGCGAACAAGCAGCGCGTCATCGAAGCGTTCAAGCTGATCCTGTCCTCGGACAAGGTCGAAGGCATCTTCGTCAACATCTTCGGCGGCATCGTCCGCTGCGACATGATTGCCGAAGGCATCATCGCCGCTGTGAAGGAAGTGGGCGTCAAGGTTCCGGTCGTGGTGCGCCTGGAAGGCACCAACGTGGAAGAAGGCAAGCAGCTGCTGCGTGACAGCGGCATGGCCATCATCCCGGCCGACAACATCAACGACGGTGCCAAGAAGGTCGTTGAAGCTGTCAAGAACGCCGCCTGATCCGACACCGAAGGAAATCCAATGTCAGTTTTGATCAATAAGAACACCAAGGTGATCGTGCAGGGCTTCACCGGCCAGCAGGGCACCTTCCACGCCACTCAGATGATCGAGTACGGCACCCAGGTTGTTGGCGGCGTGACCCCGGGCAAGGGCGGCACGACCCATATCGACCTGCCGGTCTTCAACACCGTTGCCGACGCCGTGCAGAGCACCGGCGCCAACGCGTCGGTCATCTACGTGCCGCCGCCGTACGCGGCCGATGCGATCCTGGAAGCTGCGGCTGCCGGCATCAAGGTCATCGTGTGCATCACCGAAGGCATTCCGGTGCTGGACATGCTGCGCGTCAAGAACGTGCTGACCCGTTCGCATCCGGACACCGTGCTGATCGGGCCGAACTGCCCCGGCGTGATCACCCCGGGCGAGTGCAAGATCGGCATCATGCCGGGCCACATCCACAAGCCGGGCAAGATCGGCATCGTGTCGCGTTCGGGCACCCTGACCTATGAAGCGGTCAAGCAGACCACGGAAGTCGGCCTGGGCCAGTCCACCTGCATCGGTATCGGTGGCGACCCGATCAACGGCCTGAACTTCGTTGACTGCCTCAAGCTGTTCAACGAAGACCCGCAGACCGAAGGCATCATCATGGTCGGCGAAATCGGCGGCGACGCCGAGGAAGCCGGTGCCGAGTACATCAAGAACCACGTGAAGAAGCCGGTCGTCGGTTTCATCGCCGGTGCGTCGGCTCCGGCCGGCAAGCGCATGGGCCACGCCGGTGCGATCGCCTCGGGCGGCAAGGGCACCGCGGAAGGCAAGTTCGCCGCGATGGAAGCTGCTGGCGTCGTCACCGTGCGTTCGCCGGGCGACCTGGGTGCCGCGATCGCCAAGCTGGTGAAGTAAGGCCGCCTGCCGCGCATGCGGCGTACGTGCCTGTAAAGCCGACCGCTGGTCGGCTGCCTCAAACAGAAAGGCCGCCTCCGGGCGGCCTTTCTGCGTTCGGGCGCAGAACGCGTCCACGTGGTTGCCGGCCGGCGGCCGGCACTACAATGGGGTATTGCAACTACCAGGCTGTATCTCATGACGTCGCTTCGCATTGCCCTGGCCCAGTTTGATTTTCCGGTTGGCGCCGTCGCGCAGAACACCGACAACATCATCACGATGATCGGCGAGGCGCGCGACGAGTATGGTGCCGAACTGGTGGTGTTCCCGGAACTGGCCATCAGCGGCTATCCGCCGGAAGACCTGCTGCTGCGGCCCCGCTTCCTGTACGACTGCCAGCAGGCGCTGGAGCGCATCGCGGCGGCTACCCGGGGCATCACGGCGGTGGTCGGCTGGCCGCAGGCGGCCGGTGCGGTGGTCTACAACGCGGCCAGCGTGCTGCGCGATGGCGAGGTGCTGCATACCTATCGCAAGCGCGAGCTGCCCAACTACGCGGTGTTCGACGAGCGCCGCTACTTCGATGTCGATCCGGACGGCGGCAGCTGCGTGTTCGAGATCAAGGGCGTGCCGGTCGGTGTGCTGGTCTGCGAGGACCTGTGGTTCGCCGAGCCGCTGGCCGAGACCGTGCGCCAGGGCGCACAGCTGGTGGTGGTGCCCAACGCCTCGCCGTACGAGCGCGGCAAGCATGCCCAACGCGATGCCCTGCTGGCCGAACGCACCCGTGAAAGCGGCGCGGCGATCGCCTACCTCAATGTGGTTGGCGGGCAGGACGCGCTGGTGTTCGATGGTGCCTCGGTCGTTGCCGATGGCGATGGCACCGTGCACCCGGCGGCGGCGGCGTTCACCGACCAGTGGCTGGTGGTGGATTACGACGCGCAGACCCGGCGCTTCCTGCCGCGTGAGTGGATCGACGATGGCGACGAGAGCATGGACGCGCTGGCGTGGCGTGCCGTCACCCGTGGCATCCAGGATTACTGCCGCAAGAACGGGTTCAAGAAGGTGTGGCTGGGTCTGTCCGGCGGTATCGATTCGGCGCTGGTGCTGGCGATGGCGGTCGATGCGCTGGGTGCTGCCAACGTCACCGCGGTGCGGCTGCCCTCGCGCTACACCGCCGACATGTCCAACGACCTGGCGGCCGAGCAGTGCCGCGCGCTGGGGGTGACGCTCGAGGCGGTGTCGATCGAACCGGTGTTCGAAGGCCTGATGAGCGCGCTCGGCCCGATGTTCGAGGGCCAGCCGGCCGATGTCACCGAGGAGAACCTGCAGTCGCGCAGCCGCGGCGTGATCCTGATGGCGCTGTCCAACAAGTTCGGCGGGCTGCTGCTCACCACCGGCAACAAGAGCGAGTACGCGGTTGGCTACGCCACCATCTACGGCGACATGTGCGGCGGCTACGCGCCGCTGAAGGACCTGTACAAGACCGAGGTGTTCGGCCTGTCCAAATGGCGCAACACGGTCGGGGGCGCGCCGGTGATCCCGCCGGCGGTGATCGCCCGGCCGCCGTCGGCGGAGCTGCGCGCCAACCAGACCGACCAGGATTCGCTGCCGGCCTATGACGTGCTCGACGGCATCCTGTACCGCTACGTGGACCAGGAACAGTCGCGCGATGAGATCGTGGGGGCCGGGTACGCGCCGGAGGTCGTGGACCGCGTGCTGCGCCTGGTGCGCACCAGTGAATGGAAGCGACACCAGGCCGCCCCGGGCCCGAAGGTGTCGCGGCGCGCCTTCGGCCGCGAACGGCGCTATCCGATCAGCAACGGCTACATGGGCTGACGCCGCGCACGGGGCCCTGCCGCAGGCCGGACCCCGGTGGCGAACGGCCGTGCCTAGGGCGCGGCGGCGTCGAGCAGGCGCTGCAGGTGCGCCGATTCGGCTGCGGCGTCGATGATCGCCCCGCGCCCTCCCTGCGGCGCGGTCAACCGCGCGCTCACGAACTGCAGGCCGTCTGCCCCGGCCGCGTCCAGGATGCCCCAGTGGTCGGTGGGGTAGGGGCGGAACAGGACCGGCTGCTCCTGCAATGCCAGTTCGGTGGCATAGAGCAGGGCCTTGTCGTAACTCACATCGCGGTCGTCCGTGCCGTGGGCCAGCATCAGCGGCTGTGTGAAACCGCGCAGCGGCATGTCGAAATACGCCGCCAGCATCGGCGCGATCCCGGGCACCGTCAGCAACGGTGCCTGGAACATCTCGCCGGTCGTGGCGCCGTCCAGTGCCGTGGCCAGCTCGGCCAGGCACAGCTGCCGGCCCAGGGCCAGGCGCTGCCGGCCGACGTCGGTCAGGACGGTGTCGATGCCTGGCTCGATCTGCAGCAGGCCGAGCAGCATGTAGGCGTGGTAGGCGTTGATCGGGCCCGGGTAGGGGATCCGGTTGTCCGGCGCCATCAGCGCTGCCGTGGATTCCACCCCGACCGGGGTGCCGGTGCCAAAGGTGCCCCGGTAGTCCAGCGCGTTCTGTCCCTGTGCGCTGGCCTGGTGACCGGCCACCACCGCTGCGCCGGCCCCCTGCGAGTGGCCCACCGAGACCCAGCGCGTTGACAGCTGCTGCCCGGCTGGCAGGTGGCGAGCGAAGGCGTGGGCCGCCTTGACCATGTCCACGATGTTGCGCCCGGCGGTGGCGCCATGCAGGAACGCATGCTCGCCCGGGGAGCCCAGGCCCTGGTAATCGGAGGCGACCACGGCATGGCCGGTGGCCAGGAACAGGTCCAGGAAGCGCCCGTCGCGCTCGGGCCGCTGCGGTCCCGAGACCGACGGCGCGCAGCTGTCCGACACGCCCTGGGTGCCGTGCGCCCAGGACACCACCGGCCAGCCCCCGGCCGGCGCCCGCCCGGCCGGCAGGTACACCAGCCCGGTGCTCAGGGCAGGGCGCGCGTGCACGTTGGTGGTGGTGTAGGTGAGGCGGTAGGCCGTGGCCGCCTGCGACGGCAGCCAGGCGGCCGTGTAGGGCTCGGCATCCACCACCGTGCCGGGGACCCCGGGCAGCGCGGCAGCGGTCAGCGGCAGGGTCAGGGCGGCCGCCAGCAGCCCCTTGGCGACGCACCTGCGGCCTGATCGGGACCGGGGTGAGGGGCGGATCAGTTTCAGCATGGGGGTGTCTCCGGGCTCCGCCGGCCACGGGGGTGGCCTGTCGCGTGCGCGCAGTCTCCTGATCCCGTCGGCCACCGACCGCGACCGCGGTCCCAGCTTCCCCGGTGCGCTGTCGCATCTGACCCGGAATGATGGCTTTGCAGCGATTCCTACGGGCTGCCGCAGGGCGGCCGTCAGGTACGCGGCTTCGCTCGGGGGGATACCGCGAGCGTGAGGGCCCCGGCGCGACCGACAGGCCCCTGTGCAACCGTCCCCCGGCCGCCGCCTGGCGGCGACGACCTCCTCCTTTACGTTGCCCTGGAGCCTGTCGGCCACGACGGGGCTCGGCTTGCGGCACGCGTGCGGGAAAGCGGGATGCTCCAGTGAGGCGCCAGCGGTCTCGACACATGGGGCGCGATGCCCTTGTGGGCGAGGTAAAGGAGGAGGGGGCGGCCGCAGGCCGACGCCGGGGGACACTCGCCGACAAGGGCATCGCGCCCCAGCGCCCGACCCTCCGGCCGCCCTGCCCGTGCAGGTTCAGAACGCTTCATGCCACGCTGTGCGGAGGGAGAAAACCAAAAAAAAGGGCCCGAACCGGGCCCTTTTTTTCGTTGCCGCAGGGATTACTTGCGGTTGATCGTGGCGTTGCGCTGACCGGTGCTGGCCGATTTCTCGCCGGCGAACGGGTTCAGCTTGCGCACCATCCACGGGTACTTCGGCCACTTGCCCTGCAGCCACGGGTGGTCGGGCTGGTTCAGCTCGAGCACGCGGCGGGCGTCGTCGGCCAGCGGCTTGTTGTCCAGGTGCGTGTAGGCCTCGGCCAGGGTGGCCACGGCGTCGTACTGGAAGGCGCTCTGCGGGTAGGTTTCCAGCAGGTAGTTGGCGCGGCCGGCGGCCGATACCCAGGCCTGGCGGCGCAGGTAGTACAGGGCGTTGTCCAGTTCATGCTGGGCGAACACGTCGCGCAGCACGATCATGCGCTGGCGGGCGTCGGCGGCATACCGGCTGTTGGGGTAGCGCTCGGTCACGATGGTGAAGTCGGCGTAGGCCTGGCGCGGGGCGGACAGGTCACGGCGGCTCGGGTCCAGGGACCACACCCGGCGCAGGAACACCGTGTCGCGGTTGCCGTTGGCCAGGCCGCGCAGGTAGTACAGGTAGGCGATGTTGCGGTGGGTCGGGTAGGTACGGATGAAGCGGTCGATGCTGGACACCGCGTCATCGTGCTTGCCGGCCTTGTACTGGGCGTAGGCCGATTCGATCATCGCCTGCTCGGTGTACGGGCCATACGGGTACTGGGCCACCAGGCGGCGGAAACTGGACTCGGCGCCGCTCCAGTTGCCCCCCTCCATCAATTTATGGCTCTTCTCATAGAGCTGCTCGACCGGCAGACCTTCATCCGGATTCTTGCCCTTGGTACCGCGGTGGCAGCCGGTGGCGACGAAGAGCAGCACCAGCATCAGGGCGGCGAGGCGGACGGGCGCGGACAGCAGAACGGAGCGTCGGATCATGGGGTCAGGGCGGGACGCGGCTGGAATACGAAGGGTCGATGATAGCCTAGTGGCCTGTCCTGCGACTGAAAGTGGTCGCCCGGACCCCAAAATTGTCTCCCCGCGTGGTTCCCATGTCCGATACCCCAGCTGAAAACCCCCGTCAGGCCATCGTGCCCGATACCGCCGCCGGCCGCCGCTTCGATGCGGTGGTCGCCGAACTTTTCCCTGAATATTCCCGCTCGCGCCTGACCGAGTGGATCAAGTCCGGCGACCTGCTGCTGGATGGCGAGCCCACCCGCCCGCGCGATCCGGTGCGCGGCGGCGAGGTCGCCAGCCTGCTTGTCGTGCTCGACACCCAGACCCATGCCGAGCCGGAGGACATCCCGCTGGAGGTCCTGTACGAGGACGAACACGTGTTCGTCATCAACAAGCCGGTCGGACTGGTGGTCCACCCCGGTGCGGGCAACCCCACCGGCACGCTGGTCAATGCCCTGCTGTTCCGCGACCCGTCGCTGGCGGTCCTGCCGCGCGCAGGCATCGTGCACCGGCTGGACAAGGACACCAGCGGCGTGATGGTCATCGCGCGCACGCTGGAGGCGCAGACCGCGCTGGTGGCGCAGCTGTCCGCGCGCGAGGTGCATCGCCAGTACCTGGCGGTGGTGGTGGGCGCACTGGTCTCCGGTGGCACTGCCACGGCCGCCATCGACCGCCATCCGCGCGACCGCGTGCGCATGGCCGTGCGCGAGGACGGCAAGGATGCGATCACCCATTACCGCCTGCGCGAGCGGTTCCGCGCGCACACCGCGCTGGAATGCCGCCTGGAAACCGGCCGCACCCACCAGATCCGCGTGCACATGGCGCACCTGCGCCATCCGATCATCGGCGATCAGCTGTACGGCGGTGCGCTGAAGCTGCCCAAGGGCGCCAGCGATGAACTGGTTGCCGCATTGCGCGGCTTCAAGCGCCAGGCCCTGCACGCCGAGACGCTGGAGTTCACCCATCCGGTGACCGGCGAGCCGATCCGCAACAGCGCGCCGCCGCCGGCGGACATGCTGGCGCTGCTGCACGCACTGCGCGAAGACAGCAGGCACTTCGCCGAGCTGGAGCGCGGGCGCCGCTGATGGAGGCCACGCTTCCGGTGCTGCCGGCAGAATGGCGCGCGCCCCCCGGCGTGCATGCCCTGACCACCCTGCGCTTCGGCGCAGGCGGGTCGGTGGCGCCGTTCGACCAGTTCAACATTGGCAACCGGTACGCCGCCGATGGCGACGACCCGGCGCAGGTGCAGCGCAACCGCGATCTGCTCCAGGCCGGTCTGGGCCTGCCCTCGGCGCCGCACTGGCTGCGCCAGGTGCATGGCACCGGGGTGCTGCGTTTCGACGCGCCGCCCACGGCCAGCGGCATCGACGCCGAACCCACTGCCGATGCGGCGGTGACGTCGGCAGCGGGCGTGGTACTGGCCATCCTCACCGCCGATTGCCTGCCGGTGGTCTTCGCCGCGCGCGACGGCAGCGAGATCGGCGCGGCGCACGCCGGCTGGCGCGGGTTGGCCGACGGCATGCTGGAAGCCACAGTGGCCGCCATGCGCACCGCGCCTGCGCGGATACAGGCCTGGTTGGGGCCGGCCGCCGGCCCGGACCTGTACGAGGTGGGGGAAGACGTGTTCGCCGCGTTCGTGGCACACGCGGAAGAGGCGGTCAGCGCCTTCCAGCCGACCCGCCCCGGCCATTGGCGGGTGGATCTGTACGCGCTGGCCCGCCAGCGCCTGCTCGCGGCCGGGTTGGAGCCGGCGTCGATCAGCGGCGGTACGCAGTGCACCCTGGCTGCGCCGGACCGCTACTTCTCGCACCGCCGCGATCGCCGCACCGGCCGCATGGCCACGCTGGCATGGCGGGGGTAATCGTCTTCGACGGCGTCTGCGCCCTGTGCAGCCGCTGGGTGCGTTTCCTGCTGCGCTTCGACCGGCAGCAGCGCTACCGCTTCGCGGCGATGCAGGGCACGCACGGGCGGTCCCTGCTGCAGGCACACGGGCTGGACCCGGACGACCCGCTGTCGTTCCTGCTGCTGGAAGACGGCCGCGCCTGGACCGATACCGATGCCATCGTGCGGGTCCTGGTCGGGCTGGGTGGACCGTGGCGCCTGGCCGCCGTGCTGCGCGCGGTGCCGCGCAGGCTGCGCGATCCTGCCTACCGCGTGCTGGCGCGCAACCGCTACCGCTGGTTCGGCCGCCACGACCGCTGCCACCTGCCCGATGCGGGGCAGGTGGGGCGTTTCCTGGACTAACGCGCCGCCGGATCAGCGCAGCACGGTGTACACCACGCGCCGGTTGAGCGTGCGGCCGGACTCGCTGCGGTTGTCGGCCACCGGGTGGTCGGGGCCGTGGCCAACCGCTACCAGCCGGTCCGCCGGCACGTCGAGTTCCTGCAGTGCGTTGACCAGGGATTGCGCCCGCAGCTGGCTCAATGCGCGCTTGGCGGCGGCATTGCCGTGGCTGTCGGTATGCACGCCGACCTCCAGGCGGGTGCCGTCCGGGAGCCGGCGGATCGCGGCGGCGGTTGCCTGCAGGGTATCCCGCGAGTCGCCGGTGAGCGCCGTCGCACCGGGCTGGAACTTGACCACGGTCTGGTTGAGCGCGGCCACCAGCGCCTGCGGTGGTGCCGTGGGCGGAAGCTGGTGCAGCGCGGCGATGCCCGGCGTCCACAGGCCGCGGATGTCGAACGCCGCGAAGTGGTCGCGCAGTACCCGGGTGACGCCGAGCCGGTCCTCGTGGAGCAGGGCGCGGCTGTCCACGTGGATGCGCTCGCCGTCCAGCGCGATCCGCAGCCCCGGCGCCAGCAGCTGGGGCAGGTGGGCGAGCAGCCGGTCCTCCCAGCGCGGCGCGCGCACCTGCCGGTCCACCACCAGCGTGCCGCGCACATTGTCCGCGCCGTACAGGCGCACCAGGGCGGTCAGGATCCGCCGGCGGTCGGACTCGGCCGGTACGCGCCCTTCCACGGTGATGTGATCGCCGTCGACCACCAGCGACACCCGCGCATCGAGGCTGGGGGCAGGTACCGCGCTGACCGGGGCCGGGGGCGCGCGGGTGATCAGATACAGCCAGCTGGTGGCGGCGATCAGGCACAGGCCGACCAGGCAGGCCAGGGTGCTGCGCAGTGCGATGCCGCGCACGGCCTGGCCGGCCGTGCCGCAGGGAACGGACGCCGCGCGTCGGGTGCGCAGCCCCACCGGCGCGCCCTCCGCAGTGGTCAGCAGATCCACCAGCGGCGGCAGCAGCTCGGCGACGATGACGCCGAACATGCCGGGCGGAAACCCGGCGCGGCGCGCCAGCCGGGCCAGGTCGTCGCGGCCAAGCGCGCGTTCCACTTCGCTGGCCACGATCGGCCGTTCCTCGCCACGGCACCATGCATGGAACAGCGCGCCCAGCCCGGCGCGCTCGAACTGGTCGCCCAGCCCCGGCAGCCCGCCGTCGCGGGTGGCGATGTAGGCGGTCAACACCGATACCACGCTGCGTGCCCGGTAGCCCAGGCCAAGCCGGGAGGCGGCATCTTCGATCAAACGGTCAAGCGATGACATGTCTTCAAATCCCCAGTTGAAAAGACCGTGCGCATCACGGCGCACGTGCCTGGCCCACGCGATGTCGGTGGGCTCTGGGGGCGTCAATGTCGTTAGTCCCTGTCAATGGCGAATGAAAATTCGCAAGCAACCGCGGCGGGAGGTTGCGTTTCCAGATATTGATTTGTTGCGTCTATCGAATTTGCTGCTTGAGCCAGCACGGTCTGCCCGGCGGCGCGTGCCGAACACGACACCCGCACGCGCCGCCACATCACACACGTGCATGCAGCGGCCTGCAGCGCTGAAAACAGGGCAAAAACGACGGTGCTGCGCGTGGCGGGCGGGCCGCCTCAGGCGCTTTCCAGCGCGTCCAGATAGGTCTGCCGCCAGTGATTGATGTCGTAGGTGCGCAGGTGATCCATCATCGCCTGCCACCGCTCCACGCGTTTGCGCAGCGGCATGGTGGCGGCCGTGGCGATGGCATCGGCCACGCCATCGAGGTCGTGCGGATTGACCAGCAGTGCCTGCTTCAGTTCATCGGCCGCACCGGCCAGCAGCGACAGCACCAGCACGCCGGGGTTCTCCGGGTCCTGCGAGGCCACGTACTCCTTGGCCACCAGGTTCATGCCGTCGCGCAGCGGCGTGACCAGCCCGACCGACGCCGCCCGATAGAAACCGGTCAGGGTGGCGTGGGTGAAGTTCTGGTTGACGTAGCGCAGCGGCGTCCAGTCCGGGGCCGCGTGACCACCGTTGATGTGCCCGGCGATCTGCTCGAGCTGGCCGCGCAGTTGCCGGTACTCGTTGACGTCGCCCCGCGACACCGGTGCGATCTGCAGGTAGGTGAGGCTGCCGCGCTGGTCGGGGTGGCGTTCGAGATAGCGCTCGAAGCCGAGGAAGCGCTCGGGCAGGCCCTTGGAGTAGTCCAGCCGGTCCACGCCGATGGCCAGCTGGCGGTCGCGCAGGCTGTTGCGCAGGTCGCGCACGGCCGGCTTGTTGGCACCGGCCTTGGCCTGGCGCGCGATGTGCCCGGTATCGATGCCGATCGGGAACGCCGCCGCACGGAAGCGCCGCCCGCCGGGCGCTTCCAGTTCGCCATCGCCGACCACGCGTCCACCGCCGAACAGGCGCACGTAGGACTGGAAGCGGTCGGCGTCGCGCTGGGTCTGGAAGCCCACCAGGTCGTACGCATACAGGCTGGAAAACAGGCGCAGATGGTCCGGCATGGCCTGCAGCAGGTCGGCCGAGGGCATCGGCACGTGCAGGAAGAAGCCGATGCGGCAGCCGATGCCGCGTTCGCGCAGCAGCGAGGCCAGCGGGATCAGGTGGTAGTCGTGGATCCACACGATGTCGTCGTCGCGCAGCAGGGGCGCCAGCTTCTCGGCGAACAGCGCGTTGACCCGCCGGTAGGTTTCGCGGGTGGCGCGGTCGTAATCCACCAGGTCCAGGCGGAAATGCAGTAGCGGCCACAGCGTGCGGTTGGCAAAGCCGTTGTAGTAGCCGTCCACATCGCGCTTGTTGAGGTCCATCGTGACGTAGCGGATGTCGCCGTCCACCTGCTCATGCAGGGCGCCGCTGTTGTCGCGCACCGACTTTCCGCTCCAGCCGAACCAGACCCCGCCACGCTCCTTGAGCGCGGCCAGCAGGCCCACCGCCAGGCCGCCGGCACGGGTTTCGCCGGGCACCGCCACCCGGTTGGAGACGACCACCAGCCGGCTCATGACGCCTCCTGCCAGCTGCGCGACAGGCGCATCGCCGCCGTCACCAGACCGACATGCGAATACGTCTGCGGGAAGTTGCCCCAGGCTTCGCCGCTGTCGAATGCCAGGTCCTCGGACAGCAGGCCAAGATGGTTGCGCCGCGCCAGCAGCATCTCGAACATGTCGCGTGCTTCGTCCATGCGGCCGATCGCCGCCAGCGCGTCGATGTACCAGAACGTGCAGATGGTGAAGCTGGTTTCCGGCTCGCCGAAATCATCCGGCGCCACGTAACGGTACAGCGCATCGCCGTGCTTGAGATCGCGGCCGATCGCCTCGACCGTGGCCACGAAGCGCGCATCATGCGCCTCGATGAAACCGATGTCGGCCAGCAGCAGCAACGATGCATCCAGGCGGTGGCCGCCGAAGGTGTCGGTGAAGTGGCCCAGCGTCTCGCTCCACGCATCGGCCATGATGCGCGCGTGGATGGTGTCGGCGCGCTCGCGCCAGTAGGCCGCGCGGTCATCGAGCTTCAACCGTACCGCGATCTTGCACAAACGGTCGCACGCCGCCCAGCACATCGCGCTGGTGTAGGTATGCACCTCGGTGCGGCCGCGGAACTCCCACAGCCCCGCATCGGGAACATCGTGCAATGCGAACGCCTGCTCGCCGAGCGGTTCCAGCCGCGCGAAGGTATGGGCATCGCCCGGGTCCTGCAGGCGGCGGTCGAAGAACAGCTGGGTGGAGGCCAGCACCACGCTGCCGTACACATCGTGCTGCCGCTGCACCCAGGCCAGGTTGCCGCGGCGTACCGGGCCCATGCCGCGGTAGCCGGCCAGCGAGGGCACTTCGTCCTCGTCGAGCTTGGCCTCGAAGCCGATGCCGTACAGCGGCTGCAGGCTGCCGTCGGCAGTGGCCAGGTTGAAGATGTAGCCCAGGAACTGCTCCATCGTACGGGTCGCGCCAAGGCGGTTGAGCGCACGCACCACGAAGGCCGCATCGCGCAGCCAGCAATAGCGGTAGTCCCAGTTGCGGATGCTGCCCGGTGCCTCTGGAATAGAGGTGGTCATCGCGGCGATGATCGCGCCACTGTCCTCGTACTGGCACAGCTTGAGCGTGATCGCGCTGCGGATCACCGCGTCCTGCCACTCCAGCGGGATGGACAGGTAGCGCACCCATTCGCGCCAGTAGTCGCGCGTGCGCTGGAAGGCCTCCTGCACGTAGCCGCTGAGCGAGCGGTCCAGCGACTCGTCCACGCCCAGCACCAGATGCACCGGGTGGTTGAGGGTGAACGGCAGGCCGTCGCGCACGAAGCGCACCGGCACGTCGGTGGTGAGCCGCAGGATGTGGTCGGGCAGGATCCAGCGGATGTGGTTGCTGCCCCACGTGGCATCAGGCACGCGCGCACCCCAGTCGGCGAGCGGGCGCGCACGCACGATGATGCGGGGATTGCCGGCCAGCGGGCGCACCTGGCGGATCAGGCTGACCGGCCGGTAGAAGCGGTCGTTCTGGCGCCAGCGCGGCGCGAAGTCGATGATCTCCAGGGCGCCGCCGTGCTTGTCGTGCAGTACGGTCCGCAGGATCGCGGTGTTGGTCAGGTAGGTCTGCTCGCTGCTGACCAGGTCTTCCAGTTCGATGCCGAAGTCGCCACCGGTCTGCTGGTTCGGCTCGAGCAGGGCGCAGAACGTCGGATCGCCATCGAAGGTGGGGAGGCAGCTCCAGACCACGCGGGCGTGCTTGTCGATCAGGGCGCCGAAGCTGCCATTGCCTACAACGCCCAGGTCCAGGGTGGGGACGGTGTCACTACTCATGTCATCAAAGTCTCGGGTCGGGCCGGCGCAGGGGCGCCGGGGGCGGCGGCGATGCTCAGTACGCGTTCTCGCGCAACCAGGCATGCACGGCGCGGATGTGCGGCAGTGCGAATACGGCCGCGCTGGGCTCGCGTCCACCGACGAGCACGCTCCAGCCATGCAGGTCATTGGCGGCGCCGAAGCCGTACTCGTCGGTGAGGTCGTCGCCGAGGAATACCGGGAGCCGATCGCGGAACGGCGGTGCGAGCATCAGCCGGCGCAGGGCGCGGCCCTTGTCGCTGCCTTCGGGAACGAACTCCACAACGTGGTCGCCCGGCTGCAGCCGGTAGCCGGCGTGGCCGCGGATGTGCCGCTCGGCGAATGCACGGACGTCCTGGGCGGCATGCGGCGCGGCGCGCCAGTGCAGCGCGAGGCTCTGGCCTTTGTCCTCGACCAGAACGCCGGGTTTGCCGTGGGCGAAACGCATCGCCTGCTGGTGGAGCGCATGCAGCCATTCGCCGGTATCGGTGCTGGGCGTGGCACCGTCCACGCGGCCATCGCCGTGGCGAAGCTCGTGGCCGTGCAGGCCGGCGGCCGGCAGTTGCAGGGGGGCGAACAGGCGGTCCAGCTGATCCAGCGGTCGTCCGCTGATCAGCGCGACCGCGCCTTCAAGGCGGTCGCTGATGCGCCCGATGGCCTCGCGGATGTCCGGCAGCAGCTTGACCGCCTCGGGATCATCGGCGAATTCGATGAGGGTGCCATCCACGTCCAGGAACAGCGCACAGGCATCGTCCAGCAGTGGCGGCGGCGGACGTTGGGGGAAGTCGTTGGCCATGCGGGCCAACATGCCAGCGTGGATGTGATCGCCAGGTAATGGCAATCACATCCACACCGTAGTGCCGGCCGCTGGCCGGCAATCACAATCACCGTAGTGCCGGCCGCTGGCCGGCAACCCGATCAGAACGTATACCGCACGCGCCCGTAGAAATACGCACCATTGCTGCCGATCGGCGACAACACGTCATACGGCAGGTTGCCGAAATAGTAGATGTCGTCGTTCGAGGGATCGGAGTAGTTGTCGGTCAGGTTCTGCCCGCCCACCGCCACGCTCCACTGCGGCGTGATTCTGAACTCCACTTCGGCATCCAGCTGCCACTCGGCACCGTAGGTCTGGCGCGGAATGTAGCCGTCACCGAAGTTGAACACACGGGTGACGCTGCCGTAACGGTTGACCCGGCTGCTCAGCGACCAGCGGTCGTTGGCCCAGCTGGCGGCCAGTGCCGCACGGGTGCGCGGGGTGGCGTCGGTCAGCGTATTGGTCTCTTCCACGCCGAACAGGACGTAGTCCGGATCCAGCGCGCGCAGGCTGGCGGGCGTGGCCAGGACGTTCTTCAGCGTGGTCTTGGTGTAAGCGTAGGTCCCGGTCAGCACCAGCTCGCCATTGCCGAGCGACTGCCGCCAGTTGCTCACCAGTTCCGCGCCGCGGGTGCGGGTGTCGGCAGCGTTGACGAAGAAGCTGGCGCTCTGCAGGCCGGCGACGCCGAACTGCTGCTGCACGTAGTCGGTCAGCGCATCGCCGGTGATGCTCTCGGACAGCGCGATGCGGTCGTCGATGTCGATCTGGAAGAAGTCCAGCGAGACGTCGAAGTGATCGCCGATGCGGCTGGTGAAGCCGAGGCTGGTGTTGAGCGACTTCTCCGGCTTCAGGTCGCTGGCGCCCAGCCCGCGCGCGATCGGGTTGTTCACCGACAGCACGCGGCCCTGCACCAGTTGGCCGGCGGCGTTGTAGCCGGTGGAGGTGGATTCATAGCCGATCTGCGCGAGCGACGGCGCACGGAAGTTGTTGGAAACCGCGCCACGCAGCGCGAACGCCGGGGTGAATTCGTAGCGCAGGCCGAGCTTGCCGGTAAGCTCGCCGCCGTGGTCGTCGCTGTGTTCGTAGCGTGCGGCCAGGTCGCTGGAGAAGTGCTCGCCGAACTGGCTGGACAGGCTTGCATAGGCACTGGCCACGTCGCGGGTCAGCGAGGTGGCGTCCTGCGGGGTCAGGCCGCCGCCGGCCTGCGAGCCGGTCGGGCGATCGGTGTAGGGGCCGGCGGCGTAGCTGCTCGGGTCGCCGGGACGCGTCTGGTAGTGGTCACGGCGCGCCTCCACACCCAGGCCGAGGCTGTGGGTGATGCTGTCGCCCTGTTCGAACACGCGGCCGAGGTCGAGGTTGGCCACGGTCAGTTCATTGCGGTAGTCGCCGGTCTTGAACCGGGTCGGGCTGGTCGGGCCGAGCGAGGCGTTGAGCGAGTTGCGCAGGCGGTAGGTGAAGCTGTTGCTGCCGTAGTCCAGGCTGGCGTCGTAGTTCCATTCGCCCCACTGGCCGCGCGCACCGCCCACGGCCTGCACGTCGCGGTTCTCACCTTCGGAAATCGGGCGGTAGCCGTTGGGATACACCTGCGCCCAGTTGGCATCGCTGTCGGGGTAGCGGAAGTAGTTGGCGCCTTCGCTGTCGCGCTGGTTGAAGGTGCTGAAGAAGTAGAGCTTGGACGTCTGCCCGAACGGCAGCTCGGTGTTGATCCAGGCGTTGAGGTCCTTGGTGTGGCCGTCACCCAGCACGTAGTTGCGCTTGCCCTGCAGGGCCAGGTTGGTGGGGCTCTGGTCCCACGGCGGGATCTGGTCGAAGCCGGCGCGGTTGGTGCCTTCGTGGTTCTTCAGCTCCAGGCCCACGCGCAGGAAACCGCCGTCCTCGCCCAGCGCGGTGCCGACCTTGGCGCTGAGGTAGCTGGTCTGGCCGTCGGTGAGGGTGCGGTCGATCGGCTTGAGGTCGGTGTGGTTGGCGCCGAAGCTGGCTTCGATCGCGCCGCCATCGGCACCGTCATCGAGGATCACATTGATCACCCCGGCCACTGCGTCCGAGCCGTACAGGGCGCCGGCCCCGTCGCGGAGCACTTCGATGCGCTTGATCGCGCTGACCGGGATGGCGTTGAAGTCCACCGGCGTGGTGCCCTTGCCGATCTTGCTGTCGGTGTTGACCAGTGCGCTGGTGTGGCGGCGCTTGCCGTTGACCAGCACCAGGACCTGGTCCGGCGACAGGCCGCGCAGCTGGGCGGCGCGGATGTGGTCGGCACCGCCGGAGTTGGACTGGCGCGGGAAGTTGAACGAGGGCAGCAGCGCCTGCAGGGCGCTGCCCAGTTCGCCGTTGACCACGCCGGCCTTGCGGATGTCCTCGGCGGTGAGCACGTCCACCGGCGAGGTGGACTCCAGCACCGTGCGGTCCACCGCGCGGGTGCCGGTGACGATCACCGTGTCCAGGGTGGTGGCGGAGCCGGGCGCGTCCTGCGCGGTTGCGTCCTGGGCGAGCAGGGGGGAGGAGAGGACGAGCGCGATGGCAAGGCCAAGGCGCGACGCGGACGGACGGGACATGCGGACTCCAGCAGGACGACGAGGGGGAGGGGGGGAGGAGAGGAGGCTGGCGTTGCCGACCCGAGGGCGGCACTACCAATCCATCCGGATGAAGCGATATATTATCTTGGCGTGATGACCCCATGTGATGCAAGCCCCATCACCTGCGGGCATCAGCTGATTGCCGACGGTGATCTGCGCGGGAACCGGATGTCCTGCACGCTCCTTCCCCTGCACGCCCTGTTTTCTGGAGTTTTCCGATGAAGTCCCACGCCCTTCTGCTCGCCCTGGTCCTGGCCGCCAGCGGCTGCGCCACCGCCGCTCCCGCCGCCAAGCCGGCTGCGCCCACCCCGGCCACCGCCACCCTGCAGGGCGACGCCGCGCGACCCGATGCCGCCGCCGGCTGGGTGCGCAGCGAGCTGTACTTCGGCGTGGGCGAGGAAAGCGGCGCCTCCGAGCGCAAACAGACCGATGCGATCAGCGAGGCGCAGTGGCGCGCGTTTCTGGACAAGCAGGTCACCCCGCGTTTCCCGGACGGCCTGACCGTGTTCGATGCCTATGGCCAGTGGCTGTTCCGCGGCGCGGCCGAGCCCAACCGCCTGCGCACCAAGGTGCTGGTGGTACTGCACGAGAACACCCCGCAGCGCCGTGCGGACATCGAGGCGATCCGTCTGGCATGGAAGCAGGCCACCGGCCACCAGTCGGTGCTGTGGGCCCAGCAGGCGGTTGACGTATCGTTCTGATCCAGGGCGCCATCGTGGCGCTGCGGGGAACGACAATGAACCACAGGGACGGACGGTTGCTGGCAGTGATGCTGGCGCTGGCGATACCGGCCGCGCACGCGCAGGCGATGGACCAGACCACGCTGCAGATGGAGGTCGCCAGGGGCGTGCGGCTGCAGGCGGAGATGCAGGAGGGCGGCGACATCGCCGTCGTTCTGACGCCCCCGGGAACGCGGCAGCGTCTGCCGGGGGCACCCGACGCGGACGGGCAGTCGCGCCTGTCTGCCGAGGATGTCGATTTCGACGGGCAGCCGGAGCTGGTCGCGCGCGCGTCGGTGGGCATGGTCAACGAGGCGGTGGCGGTGTACCGCTACGATCCTCGACAGCGGCAGATGCGCGCGCTTGAGGCCACGCCCCACGACGATGCGCAATGCGGTGGCCTGATGGGGCTGACCGTGGATGCACCCAACCGCACGCTGAGCAGCAGCTGCCGCAGCGGTGCGGTCTGGTACGTCGACCTGTACCGCTACGACGGGCCACGCCTCTACCTGTACCGTGCATTGCGCTTCATCCACGGCAGCGATGCGTTCGAGCAGGTGCTGTTCGTCAAACAGACCGCCGACACCGGTCCGTTCGCGGTGTGGAGCACCTTCGATA
Source organism: Stenotrophomonas sp. LGBM10 (assembly GCF_046736075.1). Taxonomy (GTDB): domain Bacteria; phylum Pseudomonadota; class Gammaproteobacteria; order Xanthomonadales; family Xanthomonadaceae; genus Stenotrophomonas. Next base: position 1,217,832 of record NZ_CP177163.1, on the reverse strand, counting down.
CGCACGGCGCGGTGGTGGAGACGGCGATCGGCGATGGTCTGGTAACGCCGGCGTCTACCGGCCGCCTGTCGCCATTCAGCGGCACGGTGGTGCCGGCGCGGCTGCCGCTGTATGCGCGGCCGGGCGATGCGCGCACCACGCGCTATCTGGTCCGGGATGACCGCGTGGAACTGCTGGACGAGCGCGATGGCTGGGTGCAGGTGCGCTACCACAACCCGACCCGTGGCGATGTGCTGGGATGGGTGAACGCGATGCCCTGAGCGCGCGCAAGCCCACATGGGTGTCACCTGCCGGGGTCTAGGCTGATGCTTCCCCCTTGTAGTGGATGTCCGTCATGAGCAAGCGCGTTGCCGAGATCGTGGTTGAAACCCTGCAGGCCGCCGGTGTCCGTCACTGTTACGGCATCGTCGGTGACACCCTCAACCACGTCACCGATGCCATCCACCGCAGCGACATCGACTGGGTGCACATGCGCCATGAAGAGGTCGCCGCGTTCGCGGCCGGTGCCGAGTCGTTGATCAGCGGCCGGCTCACCGCCTGCGCCGGCTCCTGCGGGCCGGGCGGGCTGCATTTCATCAACGGCATCTTCGAGAGCAACCGCAACCGTGCGCCGATGGTGCTGATTGCCAGCCAGGTGGTCACGCCCGAGCTGGGCATGGAATTTCCGCAGGAAGTCGATTTCAAGTCCGTATACGCCAGCTGCAGCGTGTTCTGCGAGCAGGTGTACAGCCCGCAGCAGGCGCGCCGCGTGGTCACGCTGGCCTGCCAGGCGGCGATCAGCCGGCGCGGCGTGGCGGTGGTGATCCTGCCGGCCGACATCAGCGAAGCCGAGGTCAAGCACGATCCGCCATTCTCGGTGCACTACACCCAGCCGGTGCTGCGCCCCTCGGACGATGAACTGCAGCGCATCGCCGCGCTGATCGGGCAGGGCACGCGCATCGGCATCTATGCAGGGGCCGGCTGCGAGCATGCGCACGATCTGCTGGTGGCGCTCGGCGAGCGGCTCAAGGCGCCCATCGCGCATACCTCGCGCGCCAAGGACTTCGTGGAGTACGACAACCCGTACAACATGGGCATGACCGGCATCTTCGGCATCGAGTCCGGCTACCACACGCTGATGGCCTGCGACACGCTGCTGCTGCTCGGCGCGGACTTCGCCTGGGGCCAGTACTACCCGGACAAGGCCACGTTGATCCAGGTGGACCGCGATGGCAGCCACCTGGGCCGTCGCCATCCGGTGGACGTGGGCGTGGTCGGCGACATCGGCCCGACGCTGCAGGCCTTGTTGCCGCTGCTGGCCGAGCGCGACGACCGCAGCTTCCTGGACGAGTGCATCGGCCACCGCGACAAGGCGCTGGCCACGCGCGCCAAGGAAGAGGAGCCCGGCGAGGGCACGCTGATCCATCCGCAGCACCTCACCGCGTTGATCGACCGGCACGCCAGTGACGATGCGCTGTTCACCGCCGACGGCGGCTCGCCGATGGTCTGGATCCTGCGCCACATCCGCGCCAACGGCCGCCGCCGCACCCTGACCAGCCTGCTGCACGGCACGATGGCCAACGCGATGCCGCAGGCTTTGGGCCTGCAGAAGGCCTACCCGGGCCGGCAGGTGATCTCGCTGTCCGGGGACGGCGGCATCGCCATGCTGCTGGGCGACCTGCTCACGGCCGTGCAGGAAAACCTGCCGATCAAGGTGGTGGTCTACAACAACAGCTCGCTGAATTTCGTCGAGCTGGAGCAGAAGGTGGAAGGTCTGCTGGACAACTACACGGACCTGAAGAACCCCGATTTCGGCCGGCTGGCTGAGGTGATCGGCTTCTACGGGCGCACCGTGACCCGCTCGGAGGACCTGGAGCAGGCCGTGCAGGACGTGCTGGCGCACCCCGGCCCGGCGCTGCTGGACGTGCACACCAGCCCGACCGAACTGGTGATGCCGCCGCAGGTGGAAGCCAAACAGGTGGCCGGTACCGCGCTGTATGCGGCCAAGGCGCTGCTGAGCGGGCGGGTGAGCGATGTGCGTGACCTGCTGGCGAACAACTTCCTCAACAAGCCCTGAGGCGGGCGGGCGTCACCACCGTTGGTAGTGCCGGCCGCTGGCCGGCTCCACATACCGTCGGACGCACCCAGGTAATGCCGGCCGCTGGCCGGCTCCCGATACCGTCGGACGGATGCCATCGCCGCCTGGATCACGCGTACACCCCGGCGTTCCACCCATGCACCTGTTAACGGGAGGCGCGTAGCCCTACCATCGGCTACCCCCCACCTGCAGGCCCCCACATGCCCGCTTCCGCTCCGGTCCGCTCCGGGCCTCGCTGGTTCGTCGCCGGCGACTTCAATGGCTTCTTCGGTCTGGTGGTCGACAATCTGTCGATCCTGGGCTTCATCGCGATGGCGCTGGTCGGCATCTTCCAGTTCCCGGCCGACGTGGTGTTCGGCCGCATGTTCCCGGGGACCGCCTTCGGCGTGCTGGTCGGCAACGTGCTGTACACCTGGATGGCGCGGCGCCTGGCGGCGCGCACCGGGCGCGATGACGTCACCGCGATGCCGCTGGGCCTGGATGCGCCGACCAGCATCGGCATGGCGCTGCTGGTGCTCGGTCCGGCGTTCCTGGCGTTCAAGGCGCAGGGCCTGGCGCCGCACGACGCGGCGATCGCCACCTGGCAATTGGGCATGGCCTCGCTGGTGATCATGGGCGTGCTCAAGGTGATCCTGTCGTTCTTCGGCGAAGCGGTCACCCGCGCGCTGCCGCGGGCGTCGCTGCTGGGCTCGATCGCCGGCATCGCGATCGTGCTGATGGGCTTCCTGCCGCTGCTGGAAACCCTGCGTTCGCCGATCGTCGGTTTCGTCACCCTCGGTCTGCTGCTGTACGTGCTGATCGCCAAGCGCCGCCTGCCGATCCGTGCACCGGGCGTGCTGGTGGCCTTCGTGTTCGGCACGATCCTCTACTACGGCCTCGGCCTGGCCGGGCTGGGCGCGCCGGGCTTCCATGTGCCCGCGTGGACCCCGCCGCAGATCGTGCTGCCGTGGCCCACGCTGGGCTTCATCGATGGCCTGCCCACGGCGATGACCTACCTGCCGCTGCTGCTGCCGTTCGGCCTGCTGATGGTGGTCGGTGGCATCAACGTCTCCGAAAGCGCGCGTGCGGCGGGCGACGACTACCGCACCCGCGACATCCTGCTGGTGGAAGCGGTGGCCACGCTGGTCGCCGGCTTCTGCGGCGGCGTGGCGCAGACCACGCCGTACATCGGTCAGCCGGCCTACAAGCACATGGGCGCGCGCAGCGGCTACACGCTGCTGACCGGTCTGTTTGTGGGCGTCGGCGGCATGCTCGGGGTGATCTCCGGACTGGTGCAGTGGCTGCCGCTGGCGGTGCTGGCGCCGATCATCGTCTACGTGGCCATCGACATCACCACCCAGGCCTTCCAGGCCACGCCACGCGAACACGCCGGGGCGATGGTGCTGGGCTTCCTGCCGTCGGTGGCCTACCTGCTGGCGATCAAGGCACCGGGCTGGATCGCGCCGGAACAGCTGGCGGCGATGACCTCCACGCTGGACGGGCATGGCCTGCCCGAGCTGGCGGTGATCTTCACCCTGGGCAACGGCTTCATCATCACCTCGATGCTGTGGATCGCCGCCGTGGTGGCGATGATCGACGGCAGACTGCTGCGCGCCTCGGCGTTCCTGCTGGTCGCGGCGGCGCTGACCCTGTTCGGCCTGATCCACTCGGTGGACCCGCGCGGCGGCATCTACCTGCCGTGGCATCTGGAAGGGCTGCCGAAGATCATCAGCTGGCAGTTCGCCGGGGCGTATGTGGCGTTGGCGGGCCTGCTGGCGCTGTTGTCGCTGCAGAAGGATCCGGGGGGTCACGACCAACGGTCGTGACCTACCCTTTCAGTCGCCATCCAGTTCGGGGTAGTGGCGGAAGATGCCGTTGGTGTTGAACGCCAGGCGGCGCCCGGAGGCGAGATAGGCCGCGATGTTCGGGCGCCGTTCCACCCGCTCCTGCAGGGCGCGCAGCAGCGGCAGCGACGGCCACAGCGTCTGCATGCGGCGCGGGAACATGTACTCCAGGCCGGCCAGCAGCTGGAACAGCGATAGATCCACGTAGGAGTGCTCGCGCAGCGGATGCCGGCCGCCGTTGTGTTTGAGCACGTTCTCGAAGTAGCCCAGGAATTTGGGCAGGCGTTCGGCCCGCATCGCGGCAGCGCGGGCCTTGGCTTCGCGCGTCTGGTCTTCGTAGTACTGCGACGCGGCGATCGGGTGATGGGTGTCGTGTACTTCGGCCACCAGGTCGGCGATGGTCGCCTGCAGCTGCAGCGCCTGCTGGCGGCGCGAGGCCGCATCGGGGACCAGGCCGAGTTCGGGCGCAAGCAGGTCGAGAATCGCCGCCACCTGCGCCACCACCTGCTTGCCGGTGCGTACGAACGGCGGCGCGAACGGCTGCAGTCCATCCACCTTGCCGTCCAGGAACGGCTGCATCACCGCATCGCCGTGCACGCGGGCCATGTCGGTATAGGCGGCGCCCGCATCTTCCAGCGCCAGCCGGATGAACTCGCCACGGCCCTGGATGCCGGTCCAGTAATACAGCTCGTAATGCATGTGCGTACTCCGCGATACCAGCGTGCAGCTTCGACGCTGGGGCCGAAAGCGGATGTGATCGCCGCGTCAGAGCGTCTGCAGGAAGGCCTGGATCGCCTGCAGCTCGTCGCGTCGCAGCTGCAGCGGCTGCAGCTGCGGGTCCGGTGCAGGGAACGGGCCGTGGGCGTCGCTGCCGGGCCGCGGTCGTGGTCTGCCGCCGCCGACGTTGTAGAACAGCAGCACGGCGTCCAGCCGGGCGATGGCCCCGTTGTGCATGTAGGGCGCCGTGCGCGCCGCGCCACGCAGGGAAGGGGTGCGGAAGCGGCCGCTGTCGGCCGGATCGCCGGTGACCTCGTAGCGGCCCAGGTCCTGGCGCCGGCCGCCGTGGAAATGCAGGCCGAGATTGTGGAACCCGTTGTCGGTCAGCGCCGGTCCGCTGTGGCAGTTCATGCAGCGGGCGCGCGTGCGGAACAGATGCAGGCCCTGCAGTTGCTGATCGTCGAGCTGGTCGTGGCGACCGGAGACGAACCGGTCGAAGCGTGAGGGCGCTGGCGCCAGGCTGCGCTCGAACGCGGCGATGGCCTGGGCGAGCTGGCGGGTGTCGATGCGGTCGTCGCCGAACACGGCGGCGAACGCACGGCGGTAGCCGGGCTCGGCACGCAGCCGGGCGGTGGCCGCGTCGGCGCTGAAGGCCATTTCCTTCGGATCGGCAATCGGCAGCAGCGCCTGGTCCTCCAGCGTGGCTGCGCGGCCGTCCCAGAACAGGGGCTGCAGATGGCCGCTCATCGCCACGCTGGGCGCGTTGCGGCGGCCGGGTTGGCGGTCGTGCCCGAACGACACGCGGCGGCCATCGGCGAAGGCGAGGTCGCGCTCGTGGCAACTGGCACACGCGATCTGCCCCGAGCGCGACAACCGGGGGTCGTCGAACAGCCGCCGGCCCAAGGCCACCTTGGCCGGCGTGGAGGGGTTGTCCGCCGGCGCCACGATGGCGGGCAGTGGGCCCAGTTCCTGCCAGGCCACGCCCGCATCCACCTGTGGCGCCGGCCAATGCGTGCGTGGCTGGGCATACGCCTGGCGCAGGCACGCCGGGGTTGGCAGCGTGCCGGCGGTGGCGAGCTGCCGACGGCAGTCGGCATCCACCGCCGGCAACGCGACCGGCGCGGCGCGGCTGCCGCCCAGCAGCGCCCCGCCCAGCAGCGTGGCGAGCAGCAGGCGCCGGGCCGGGCTCAGAACGTGTAGCCCAGTTCCAGCCAGAAGCTGCGTCCGGGCTCGTAGAACGCGGTGCCGGCGACGCCGCTGGTCAGGTTGCTGCGGTTGAGCACGTTCTGCGCCTCCACCCGCACGTACGCCTCCTGGTCACGCGGCAGCGCATGGCGGTATTCGATCGACGCATCCCAGGTCCAGGTGCCGGAGAACTGCTGCCGCGTCAGGTTGGGCACCGACACACCGTCGATGGTCTCGGGGCGTCCGGTGGCGATGCCCTGGTAGCCGGCGCGGTAGCTGAAACTGTTGTTCCAGGTCAGCCCGAGCGCGGGCACCTCGGTGCGCGTGCCCAGCCGTGCGCTCCACGGACGCAGGTAGTCGGTGGCCGGCAGCTGGTGGCGGTACATCAGCTTGCCTTCGTAGCGCACCAGCTCATCCATCAGCAGCGTGTCTTCGTAACTGTTGTAGTTGCGCTTGACGTCGGTGTGGTCGGCCGCCAGCTGCCAGCTGTTGCGCGTGCCGAGGAACGTCCACGGTTCCCGCGAGGCGACGGTGAGGGTGGCGATGCCGGCATCGCTGCGGCCGTCGTTGGTGTATTCGAAGGTGTTGCGGTTGTAGAGCGTGGCATCCAGCGGCTCACCGATCCGGCGGCGGAGCACGTCGCGCCGGCTGCGGCGGTCGACATATTTCGCGCTGATGCGCAGCCCGGCCACGCGCTGGTCCAGGCCCAGCGACCATTCGTCGGCATAGGGCGAATCGAGATCGCGCAGGCGGTTGGTGGCCACGTTCCAGGTCCCCGCCACATCCTCCCAGGCGGTGCTGGCGCTGCGCCGGGTCTTGCTCTCGCGCAGGCGCTCGCGCCCATCGCGCAGCAGGTAGGCGAAGAAGCTGCGGCCGTAATAGCGGTTCACGCCGGCGTTGATGCGGGTGTCCTCATCACCGAACACATCCCAGCTCACCGCCAGACGCGGCGACAGGTTGGTCTGGTTGAACACGTTGTCGCGGTCCAGGCGCAGGCCCGGCCGCACGCTCCAGTTGCCGATGCGGATATCGTCCTGCAGCCAGGCCGCGTATTCCTCGCCACTCACCGAAAATTCGCCGGCGTGGAAGAGCTGCAGCATGCTCAGGTACTGCCCGTTGCCGCTGCCATCGAGCAGCGGCGACAGCGAGCAGCTCACGCTGTCCACGCGCCCGTCGCTGAGCGTGCAGCTGCGTGTGGCCACCGCGCTCTGGTACACGTACTGGTCGTTGAGGCGCTTGTAGTTGGCGTCGCGGCGCTGCACGCTCAGCCCGCCCTGGACGTCGTGCGCGGTGCGGCCCACGGTCACGGTGTCATGGGCGACGGACAGGGTGTAGCCGAGCTTGCGGTCGTGCTGGTCCACGCTGCCCCAGCTGCCCTCGCTGCTCACCGCGGCCACGCCCCAGTCGAACGCCTGGGAAGGGCGCCAATGGCGCATGGTGGTCTCCTCGCTGCGCCGCGACGACTCCAGGTCGCTGTAGCTCAGCCGCTGCGACAGTGTCCAGGCACCGTGCCGCCAGACCGCGCTCAGGTTGGCCGTGGGACCGCCGGATTTCAGGTCGAACCAGGAGTTTTTGGTGTTGGCGATGAAGTAGCGGTCGTCGGTGGGCGCGTAGCCCAGCCCCAGGCGCAGGTCCAGGGTGTCGCTGCTCCAGTCCAGGGCAACCGTGGCGGCGGTGTTCTCACGGGTCTGGGTGCGCTGGTTGACGTCGTTGCCGGGGGTTGACCGGCCGGCGGTGTAGGCCCGCAGCGGAATCTCCGAGCGGCTGCGCACCACGGTGCCGATGATGCCCAACCCGCCCTGCGTGCGGCCCTCCAGCCGGGCGCCCACGCGGTACTTGTCGTAGGCGGGCTGGTAGGCCAGCGTCGCCGATTCCTCGTAGGTGGTGTCCTGGGCCGGATTGGTGATGATCTGGTCCCAGGCCGAGCGCGCCATCCGCATCCACACCTTGCCGCCGAACGCGTCGCGGGCGCCACGGGTGCGTGCATCGACCACGCCGCCGGTGAAGCCGCCGTAGGCCGCCGGTACGTTGGCGTCGTACACCGTGAGCGATTCCAGCAGGTCCACGTCGACCGCGATGCCCTGTGCGGCACTGGGGACATCGGAGTTGTGGTTGGTGTTTTCGGTCGTGCCGACCGCAGTGGCCACCGGGTCGAGATCGTTGTTGAAGCTGGCGCCGTCGAGCAGGAACAGGTTCTGGTAGTACGGCGCACCGTTGATGGAGAAATCATCCGGGCGGATTTCGCCCATGTTGCGCGTGGTGCGCGAGCGGTCGCTGAACTGCACGGCGGGGTTGCTGCGCAGCGCGGTGGCGATGTCACCGTTGCCTTTCACCTGGGCCTGCAGGGCGTGTTCGTCCAGGCGCGTGCCCTGGCCGTAGGGGAGCTGTGAGGGAAGGTAGGTCGAGGCGGCGTTGGCCTCCACCCGCAACGCCGGCATGGGCGCTTTGCCCGCGGCGCGTTCCACGGTGTAGCTGCCATCGGCGCGGCGGCGCGCACGCAGACCGCTGCCGGCCAGCAACTGATTGAAGCCGGCCTCCACCGACAGCCCGTCGGCCACGGCCGGTGCGCTGCGCCCGGCGGTGAGCGCCGGATCAAAGGACAGTGCCACGCCCTGCTGGCCGGCGAAGCTGGACAGTGCCCGGCCGAGCGGCAGGGCAGCCGGTTGTGCCTGCGGTTCGGCAGGAGCGGCGGCCACGAACAACGGGGTGGCAAGCAGGGCCAGGGTCAGCGCGCTGGCGGTGAGAAAACGCGGGGATCGGGTCATGGTGGATTCGGTTGGAATGCAGGGTTCCTGTCCTTGCCCCGCGAGCGCGCGAAAAGTGTCATCGCGCCGTCGCGACGATCGATCCGCGCGGTTCCACCAGCACCCACCAGCCGCCCGGTGCGCGGCGCACATGCACAGGGTAGGTCGCCTCCAGCATGGCCAGGCTGCGTGCGGTGTCGTCCAGCGGATAGGCGCCGGACACCGGCAGTGCGGCAATCGCCGGATCGCAGCGCAGGCGTCCGTGGCGGTAGCGGTCCAGGCGCGCCAGCAGTGCGGCCAGCGGCATCGCATCGGCGACCAGCATGCCGGTCGTCCAGCTGGCGACGGTGTCGTCCAGCACGCCGAGGGCGTGGTTGCCCTGTCCATCGAACCAGGCCTGTTCCCCGGCCGCCATCTGCCATGCAGCGCCGCCGGCGGGCTGGATCAACTGGGCGCCGGCCAGCAGCGCCACGTGGGTGCGACCGTCGTCCATGCGCACGTTGAAGCGGGTGCCCAGCGCGGTGATCCGGCCCTGGGGTGTCTGCACGGCGAACGGGCGTGGCGGCGCATGGGTGTCTGCGGCGGTCTCCACCAGCACCTGGCCCTGGTGGAGGTCCAGCTCGCGCTGGCGCGCATCGAAGTGCAGGGAAAGCCGGGTGTCGGTATCCAGCGTGACCTGGCTGCCATCGGGCAGGCGTGCATCGCGGCGCTCGCCGATGGCGGTACGCAGCGCCGGGCTGTCCGCGCCGGGATGCAGCAGGCGCCAGCCCAGCCACGCGCCCGGTGCCACTGCCAGCCAGGCGGCGAGGTGTTTGATCGCGGTGCGCCGCCGCGCGCTGGATGGTCGACCCAGCACCGGCAGGGCCGCTGCCGCCGGCACCTGGCCGAGCAGGGCCTGCAGACGCTGCGCACGCTCCCAGGCACGGGCATGTTCGGGATGCTGTGCGCACCACGCTGCACAGGCGTGGCGCATGTCGGCGCTGTTGTCGTCATGCAGGCGCAGCAGCCACTCCGCCGCCTGGCCAAGGATGTCCGGGGCGATGGCCGTGCCGGTGCCGGCAGGCTCAGAGGGCATGCGCAAGGCAGCCGACCAGCGCGCGTTTCATGTGCCGCTTCACAGTGCTCAGCGACAGCCCGGTGCGCACCGCGATCACGTCGTAGCGCAGCCCCTCGAACTGCGCCAGCAGGAACACCTGGCGTACCGCTGCGGGCAGGCCGTCGAGCATCGCATCGATCTGCTGCAGCGCCTCGCGTACCACCGCCTGGTCTTCCAGCGAAGGCACCACCGCCTCGGGCAACGCGGCGAGGTGCTCCAGCCACGCGCGTTCCAGCGACTGGCGACGGAACCAGTTGGCGGCCAGTCCGCGCGCCACCGTGGTGAGGAACGCGCGCGGCTCGCGCAGCGCGGCGAGGTCGCGATCCTGCAGCAGGCGCGCGAAGGTGTCCTGGGTGAGGTCGGCGGCCGTTTCGCGGCATCCCACGCGGCCGCTCAGCCAGCCCTGCAGCCAGCAGCGGTGGTCCCGGTAGAGGACGCCAAGGAACTCGCGTTGTGCCTGCATCGAAGGGCGCCGGTGGTGTGGCCCGGACAGGGCTCAGGAACCAATGGGAATGAGAATGATTCGCAAGTATTGCAGTATGGCGGCTGTATTGCCAGCCCCGGATTGTCTTGAATCACTGCGCGACAACCGCATATTTAGTACATCTGCCAGCCACGCTGGCCATTTCACCAGAGAGGATCTCCCCATGCGGATGGACAAGCTCACCTCGCGTTTCCAGCAGGCGCTGGCGGACGCGCAGTCGCTGGCCGTGGGCCGCGACCACAACATCATCGAACCGGTACACGTGTTCTCGGCGCTGCTCGACCAGCAGGGCGGCAGCACGCGCCCGCTGCTGTCGCAGGCCGGCGTCAACGTGCCGGTGCTGCGCGAACGCCTCAACGAGGCGCTGGATGCGCTGCCGAAGGTTTCCGGGCAGGAGGGCAACCTGTCGATCGGCAACGATCTCAACCGCCTGCTCAACAACACCGACAAGCTGGCCCAGCAGCATGGCGACGCGTTCATCGCCAGCGAATGGTTCGTGCGGGCTGCCGTCGATGATGGCGACACGCTCGGCATGGCGCTGCGCGCCGCCGGCGCCGACAAGACCCGCATCGACGCGGCCATCGACAAGATCCGCGGCGGCGAGAGTGTGCAGTCGGAGAATGCCGAGGACCAGCGCCAGGCGCTGGAGAAGTACACCATCGACCTGACCGCGCGTGCCGAGAGCGGCAAGCTGGACCCGGTGATCGGCCGCGATGAAGAGATCCGCCGCACCATCCAGGTCCTGCAGCGCCGCACCAAGAACAACCCGGTGCTGATCGGCGAACCCGGCGTGGGCAAGACCGCGATCGTCGAAGGCCTGGCCCAGCGCATCATCAACGACGAAGTGCCCGAGGGCCTGCGCGGCAAGCGCGTGCTGTCGCTGGACATGGGCGCGCTGATTGCCGGCGCCAAGTTCCGTGGCGAGTTCGAGGAGCGGCTGAAGGGCGTACTCAATGACCTGGCCAAGAGCGAGGGGCAGGTGATCCTGTTCATCGATGAGCTGCACACGATGGTCGGCGCCGGCAAGGCCGACGGTGCGATGGACGCGGGCAACATGCTCAAGCCGGCGCTGGCGCGCGGCGAGCTGCACTGCGTCGGTGCAACCACGCTGGACGAGTACCGCAAGTACATCGAGAAGGATGCCGCGCTGGAACGCCGCTTCCAGAAGGTGTTCGTTGGCGAACCCAGCGTCGAGGACACCATCGCGATCCTGCGCGGGCTGAAGGAAAAGTACGCGGTGCACCACGGTGTGGAAATCACCGACCCGGCGATCGTGGCGGCCGCGACGCTGTCGCACCGCTACATCGCCGACCGCCAACTGCCCGATAAGGCCATCGACCTGATGGACGAGGCCGCCTCGCGCATCCGCATGGAGATCGACTCCAAGCCGGAAGAGCTGGACCGTCTGGAGCGCCGGCTGATCCAGCTGAAGATCCAGCGCGAGATGCTCAAGAAGGAGAAGGACGAGGCCTCGCGCCAGCGTCTGGCCGACCTTGAAAGCGACATCGATACGCTGGAGCGCGAGTTCTCCGATCTCAACGAGATATGGAAGTCGGAGAAGGCTGCGCTGCAGGGGGCAACGAAGATCAAGGAGCAGATCGAGCAGGCCAAGCTGGAGCTGGAATCGGCGCAGCGCCGCCAGGATTTCGGCCGCATGAGCGAGATCCAGTACGGCCAGTTGCCGCAGCTGGAGAAGCAGCTGGCGGCCGCGCAGGAAGCGGAGATCACCGAGTTCAAGCTGGTGCAGGACCGGGTCACCGCCGAGGAGATTGCCGAGGTGGTGTCGCGCTGGACCGGCATCCCGGTCAACCGCATGCTGGAAGGCGAGCGCGACAAGCTGCTGCGCATGGAAGACGTGCTGCACGAGCGCGTGGTGGGCCAGGAAGAGGCGATCAAGGTCGTCTCCGATGCGGTGCGCCGTTCGCGTGCGGGCCTGTCCGATCCGGACCGCCCCAGCGGCTCGTTCCTGTTCCTGGGCCCCACGGGCGTGGGCAAGACCGAGCTGTGCAAGGCGCTGGCCGAGTTCCTGTTCGACAGCAGCGACGCGATGATCCGCATCGACATGAGCGAGTTCATGGAGAAGCACAGCGTGGCGCGCCTGATCGGTGCGCCCCCGGGCTACGTGGGCTACGAGGAAGGCGGCTACCTGACCGAGGCGGTGCGTCGCCGTCCGTATTCGCTGATCCTGCTCGATGAAGTCGAGAAGGCGCATACCGATGTGTTCAACATCCTGCTGCAGGTGCTCGACGATGGCCGCCTGACCGATGGCCAGGGGCGCACCGTGGACTTCCGCAACACCGTCATCGTGATGACCTCCAACCTGGGCTCGCACCAGATTCAGGACATGAGCGGCGACGACAGCCCGGAGGCGTACACGCAGATGAAGGCGGCGGTGATGGGCGTGGTGCAGGCGCACTTCCGTCCGGAGTTCATCAACCGCCTGGACGACATCGTGGTGTTCCATCCGCTGGACAAGGCGCAGATCAAGCAGATCGCCAAGATCCAGATGCTGGGCCTGGAGAAGCGGCTGGGCGAGCGCGGGCTGCGCATCGAGGTCAGCGACGCGGCGTTCCAGTTGCTGGGCAATGTCGGCTTCGACCCGGTGTATGGCGCGCGGCCGTTGAAGCGTGCGATCCAGGCGCAGCTGGAGAATCCGCTGGCGCAGAAGATCCTGTCCGGCGAGTTCCTGGGCGGCGACACGATCCAGGTCGATGCCGCCGAAGGCAAGCTGGTCTTCACCAAGGGCTGAGCCGGTTTCGGCCAGCGCACAGGCCCGGTGGCGTCTGCCACCGGGCCTTTTTTGGTGCGCGGGTGGGGCGCTGGGCCGCTGGGCCGCGATGCCCTCGTCGGCGAGTGTCCCCCGGTGTCGGCCTGCGGCCGCCACCTCCTCCTTTACCTCGCCCACAAGGGCATCGCGGCCCAGCGGCCCAGCGCCCCACGCGCGCCTCGCAGAAGCGTCTGGCCGCCCTCTCGCCGCGCAGTCAGCGGCCGACGCCGTGGTCGCCTGCATATCACCGCAGTGCCTAAGCGCATGCGTGATCGGCATGAGCGTGTGCGCCTGGGTGCGCCGACGCTCGGGTATCGTCCGGGTTCAACCGGAGGAGGCGCGATGAGCGAGCACGGCAGTCCCGACCCGCACTGGAAAGCGGAAACCATCGCCGTGCATGGCGGCTACCGGCCCGACCCGACCACCCGCGCGGTGGCCGTGCCGATCTACCAGACCGTGGCATACGCCTTCGATGACACCCAGCACGGGGCCGACCTGTTCGACCTGAAGGTGCCGGGCAATATCTACACCCGCATCATGAACCCCACCACCGATGTGCTGGAGCAGCGCATCGCCGCGCTGGAGGGCGGGGTGGGCGCGCTGGCACTGGCCTCGGGCCAGGCGGCGATCACCTACGCGATCCAGACCATCGCCGAGGCCGGCGACAACATCGTGTCGTCCAGCACGCTGTATGGCGGCACCTACAACCTGTTCGCGCATACGCTGCCGCAGTACGGCATCCAGACACGTTTCGCCGACCCGGACGATCCGGCCTCGTTCGGCGCGCTGATCGACGACCGCACCAAGGCGGTGTTCGTGGAGTCCATCGGCAACCCGCGCGGCAACATCACCGACATCGAAGCGATTGCGACGGTGGCCCATGCGCACGGCGTGCCGCTGATCGTGGACAACACGGTGGCCACGCCGTACCTGCAGCGTTCGTTCGATTTCGGTGCCGACATCGTGGTGCATTCGCTGACCAAGTACCTCGGCGGCCACGGCACCAGCCTGGGCGGCGCCATCGTCGATTCGGGCCGGTTCCCGTGGGCCGAACACGCGCAGCGCTTCCGTCGCCTGAACGAGCCGGATGTCAGCTACCACGGCGTGGTCTATACCGAGGCGCTCGGTCCGGCCGCGTACATCGGCCGCGCCCGCGTGGTGCCGCTGCGCAACACCGGCGCGTCGCTCTCGCCGTTCAACGCCTTCCTGATCCTGCAGGGCATCGAGACGCTGGCGCTGCGCATGGACCGCATCAATGCCAATACGCTGGCCGTGGCGCAGTTCCTGCGTGACCATCCCAAGGTCGACTGGGTGAACTACGCCGCGCTGCCCGACCATCCCGACCACGCCCTGGTGCAGAAGTACCTGCGTGGCCACGGGTCGGGCGTGCTGACCTTCGGCCTGCCCGGTGGCCGCGTGGCAGGCGCACGCTTCCTGGACGCGCTGCAGCTGTTTACCCGGCTGGTGAACCTGGGCGATGCAAAGTCGCTGGCAACCCATCCGGCATCGACCACGCACCGCCAGCTGGACGCGGCCGAACTGCGCACGGCCGGTGTCAGCGAGGACACCGTGCGCCTGTCCATCGGCATCGAACACATCGACGACCTGCTGGCCGACCTGCGCCAGGCGTTGGCAACCGCGTAGAGGTGGGGCCCACGGCGACCGGTGCGGGCCGGCCGCCGTGGGGTTGTATCGGGGCGGCTGGCCCGGGTGGCGCGCGGACGTTACGCTCCAACGGGCCACCCTCAACTGCGCAAGATCGGCCACGCGCCGGGGCGGGGGACCACGCATGCTGTGCGCCACCCCGACATGGAGCCCGCCATGAGCCGCATTGCCCAGGTACGCCAGCGCCACGGTATCGACCGCGTGATCGCCCATCTGCAGACCTGCCTGCGCGCCGGCGAACCGCTGCCCGATCTGGAGGCACTGGCCGCGATCGCGCACCAGTCCCCGTTCCATTTCCATCGCCTGTACCGCGCGCTGACCGGGGAAACGCCCGGTCGCACCGTGGCGCGGTTGCGCCTGCTGCAGGCGCTGCAGCTGCTGGGTCACGCCGACAGCCAGGTGACCGGGGTTGCCCTGGCGGTCGGCTTTGAAAGCCCGCAGGCCCTGGCCCGCGCCTGCCGCCAGGCGCTGGATGCCACGCCGAGCGCGCTGCGCGATGACGCGGCGCTGCGGGAGCGTTGGCAGCAGGCGCTGCTGCTGCCGGCCGGCGATCATGCCGCGGACGCCGTGCCGCTGCAGGTCACGGTGACGACGCTGGAACCGTTCGACGTGGTGGCGCTGCGCACGCAGGGCGCGTTCGACGACCTGGACCAGGCCTTTGGCGAGATCTACGCCTGGGCCGCGGAGCAGGGGCTGGCCGGGCACCTGCAGCAGCTGGTGGGGATCGCGCTCAACGACCATCGTGACGTCCCGGCCGACGCGTGCCTGTTCGACTGCGGCATGGGATTCGGGCGCGCGCCGGCTGCGTTGCCCGCACCGCTGCGCGTGCTCACCCTGGGCGGCGGCGCACATGCCGTGCTGCGCCATGTGGGCAGCTATGCGGGGCTGGAAGCGGCCACCGATGCGCTGCTGCGCCAGTGGCTGCCCGACAGCGGGCGCGCGCTGCGCGACGCGCCCGTGTACTACCACTACCTGGACGACCCGGAGAACGTGCCCGAGGCGATCCTGCGCGCGGACATCTGCGTGCCGCTGCGCTAAGCCGGGGCTACACCACCGGGATGCTGTGCTTGCCCAGGCTGCGGTACGGCGGGGTGGACATCACCATCTCGGCCAGCGAGTACGCCAGTTCGCGTTCGGCCATCACGGTGCCGTCGGCGCCGTGATCCAGCAGGTGCTTGACCTCGGCATCGCTGTGCGCGCGCGCCAGCAGGGTCAGGGTCGGGTTCAGCGCGCGCAGTTTGGCCAGCGTTTCGCCCGCTTCCAGCGGCTGCGGAATGGCCAGCACCGCGATCTTGGCGCGTTCCGGATGCGCCTCGGCCAGCACCCGGTCCGACGCCGCGCTGCCGCGGATGCCGGGCAGTCCGGCGGCATGCGCCTCGGCCACGTGTTCCTTGTTGTCGTCGATGATCATCACCGGCACGCCACGATCACGCAGCACCTGCGCCAGTGCGCTGCCAACGCGCCCGTAGCCGATCACGATGGCATGGTCATGCAGGTCCAGCGACGGACCCGGCGGCAGTTCGGTTTCCACGGCGGTCGGCGTCGCTTCCTGGTGCTTGAGCAGCCAGCGGTCGAGCAGGCCGAACACCAGCGGGTTGAGCATGATCGAAATCAGCGCGCCGGCCAGCACCAGCGCCTGGCCGGTGGGCGGCAGGATCTTCAGGGCGACGCCGAGGCCGGCAATGATGAAGGCGAATTCGCCGATCTGGGCCAGGCTGGCCGAGATGGTCAGCGCGGTGCCGGTGGGATGGCCGAAGGCGCGCACGATCACGAAGGCTGCTGCGGACTTGCCGAACATGATGATCGCCGCGGTGGCCAGCACCTGCCACGGGTGCTCGATCAGGATGGCCGGGTTGAACAGCATGCCCACCGAGACGAAGAACAGCACCGCGAAGGCGTCGCGCAGCGGCAGGGAGTCGTTGGCGGCCTTGTGGCTGAGTTCGGATTCGTTGAGCAGCATGCCCGCGAAGAACGCGCCGAGCGCGAACGACACGCCGAACAGCATCGCCGAGCCGAACGCCACGCCCAGCGCGATGGCCAGCACCGACAGCGTGAACAGCTCGCGGGAGCCGGTGCCGGCGATGCGCTCGAGAATCCACGGGATCACCCGGCGGCCGACCACCAGCATCACCGCCACGAACAGGCCCAGCTGCACGAAGGTCCAGCCGATGCTGGCCAGCACGCTGCCGAGGGTGTGGGTTTCATTGGCCGCATCCGGGCCGAACACGCCGGCCATCACCGGCATCATCACCAGCGCCAGGACGCACGCCAGGTCTTCCACGATCAGCCAGCCCACCGCAATCTTGCCGCGCTGTGTCTCCAGCAGGCGGCGTTCTTCCATCGCACGCAGCAGCACCACGGTACTGGCGGTGGCCAGCGAGAAGCCGAACACCACGCCGTGGATCACCGGCCAGCCCATCAATGACGCCAGGCCCCAGCCCAGCAGCGTGGCCACCAGGATCTGGCCGATGGCGCCGGGAATGGCGATCGCTTTGACCGCCATCAGGTCTTTCAGCGAGAAGTGCAGGCCCACGCCAAACATCAGCAGCATCACGCCGATCTCGGCGAGCTGGTTGGCCAGCGCCTGGTCGGCAACGAAGCCGGGGGTGAACGGTCCTACGCAGATGCCTGCAACCAGATAACCGACCAGCGGAGACAACCGCAGCTTGTTGGCCAGCGCGCCGAAGATGAAGGCGAGCCCGAGGCCAACGGCGACGATGTTGATCAGGTCGGTGTCATGGTGCATCGGGGCTCGCAGAAAGGGGGGATGTCCCGATTTTCACCGATGCGGCCAGATCCGGCAAACACCGACGCATCCGGCGCGTGCCTGTCCCCGTGGTCAGGTCATGTGCTGACCGGGACAGCGGCACGCGACAGTGATGAATGCGCGGAACGGTGGTGTCGGGGGGCCACAACGACGCTGCCCCGGCGGACCGGGGCAGCGGCAGTCATTGCATTGGTGCCGGCCAGCGGCCGGCACTGCCGGGGATCACCACTTGTACGTTACGCGGCCGTAGACGTAGGCGCCGTTGAAGCCGTACGGCGAGTAGTTGCTGTACGGCAGCATGCCCCAGGTCGAGTTCTGCAGGTCCACGGTGCGATCCGGGTACTCGTCCAGCAGGTTGTCCGCGCCCAGGGTCAGCGCCCAGTTCTCGCTGGGCTTGTAGCTCACCGAGGCATCCAGCACCCACGACGCGCCATAGGTCTGGTCGCGCAGTGCGGTGGCCGAGTTGCGCACGGTGAAGCTGCCATAGCGGGTCGCGGCCAGGTTCAGGTCCCAGTGGTCCGAGCGCCAGGTGCCGCTGAGGATGGCCTTGTCGCGCGGGTAGCTGTCTTCGATGCGGCCGATTTCATCGCGGCCGATCAGCGACTGGGTGAGGCCCAGGCTCTGGAACACCGCCGGCGAGGCGATGAACTTCTTCACCTCGGTTTCGTTGTAGCTGTAGGCGGCGGTCAGTTCCAGCGAGCTGGCGGCGAAGGGAATGGTGTAACTGGACACCGCGTCCACGCCGCGGGTGCGGGTATCCACGCCGTTGGTGAAGTACGAGAACGCGGTGACCTGCGGCAGCCCCAGCCCACCCAGCAACGCGTTGGTGGCGGGGTTGGTGGTGATGTTGGTGGACAGCACGATGCGGTCGTCGATGTCGATCTGGTACGCATCCACGGTCAGGTACAGGCGGTCCACCGGCTGCAGCACCAGGCCCAGGCTGTAGGAGGTCGAGCTTTCGGCCTTCAGCGGGCTGGCGCCCAGCGCCTGCGCGGCGGCGCTGGTGGTGGGGAAGGTGCCGCGTTCGACGAACACACCGTTGACGATCGTGCTGGTCACCGCCTGGTAGCTCTGCTGGGCCAGCGACGGCGCGCGGAAACCGCTGGAGGCGGTGGCGCGCAGGGCGACCTTGTCGGTGAAGGCATAGCGCGCGGACAGCTTGCCGGAGAACTTGTCGCCGAAGTCTGAGTAGTCCTCATAGCGGCCAGTCACGCCGGCGGAGAACTTGTCGGTGAAGTCCGCTTCCAGGCCCGCGTACACCGCATAGTTGTTGCGGTCGGCATCCACCGCATTGATCGGGGTGAAACCGCCGAAGCCCTGCGCGCCGCTGCCGGTGTACGAGTTGAGTTCGCCCGGCGACTGCTCCCACGTTTCGCGGCGGTACTCGCCACCGAAGGACAGCGTCACCGGATAGGCCAGGCCCCAGTCCAGGGTCTTGGTCACATCGGCGTTGACGATGTCCTGGGTGTACTCCAGCGCGCCGTCGTAGAACGAGCGCGGGCTGGTCACGCCGAGGCTGTAGTTGATGCTGTTGCGGGTGTGGAAGTCGATCTTGTTGTAGCCGTGGTTGTAGCTGACGTCCCAGTTCCAGCCGCTGTCGGTGCCGCCCTTGACGCCGGCCACGATCGAACGGTCCTTGGAATACTGGTTGATCTGCGGCACGAAGCCGTCCGGGTACACCTGGGCCAGCAGCGGGCCCTGGTTGCTGTTGTTGCGCGAGCGGTAGAACGCGAACGAGGTGATGTCGCGGTTGCTGGCCATCGCCGTGGCATAGGCCGAAACGTGGTCGGTGAACTGGAAGCTGGCGTTGGCCGAAGCGGCGGTCGCATCCACCTGCGGGTCGCCGACCACGAACGTGGTCTGGCCGATGTCCGGGAAGTTGCCGGTGTTGGGCGTGGTGCCCTGGTAGGGGCCGGCACGGTTGCTCTCGTCCTGCTGGGTGATCTGCCCGGCCACGTGCACGCTGCCGCGGCCATCGGCAAAGCCCACGCCGGTATCGCCGGAGAGCTGGTACTTGTTGCCGTCGCCGGCCGAGTACTGGCCGGCATCCAGGGCCAGGCTGCCGCCGGCGGAGGAGCCCTTGAGCACGATGTTGATCACGCCGGCGATCGCATCGGAGCCGTACTGGGCCGAGGCGCCGTCACGCAGCACTTCGACGCGCTCGATCGCGGCGATCGGAATGGCGTTGATGTCCACCGCCGAGGAGCCGCGACCGATGCTGCCGTTGACGTTGATCTGCGCCGAGGTGTGGCGGCGCTTGCCGTTGACCAGCACCAGCACCTGGTCGGGCGACAGGCCGCGCAGCTGCGCCGGGCGGATGCCGCTGGTGCCGTCGGTCAGCGCCGGGCGCGGGAAGTTCAGCGAGGGCAGGGCGCGCGACAGCGCGGTGGCCAGCTCGGTGGTACCGGTGGACTGCAGCGCCTCGGGGGTGATGATGTCGATCGGCGACTGCGACTCGGCCACGGTGCGGTCGGCGACCCGGGTACCGGTGACGATGATGGTGTCCAGGGTGTTCGCGGCAGTGGGCGGGCCCTGCTGGGCGGAGGCGGCGAAACTGGAGACACCGAGCGCGACAGCTACGGCGGCGGCGAGCGTACTGGTCTTGCGGTTCATCAGGATGTGGCTCCGGTAGGGACGGTGCGGCACCGTGGCGACATCACGACTGCGGCGAGCGGGTCTGCGAAGGCGGTTGTTGCGGTGCGCAACAAAGGAATTAACGGGATATTCATCGCCTGTCAATTCCCGGACACATTCACGAAAAACGTTGCAGCAGCAACCATTTACGTGAGGCCAGGGTCTCGACGGAGGGGTCCCGAGGACGCGCGGGCAGGGTCGCGGGAGAGAGAGACGAGCCCTGCCGCGCATCCCGGGGCGCGTCAAGTATTCGTTAACGCTAGAATTACGTCGCAGGAAAGGTGCTCACCAGCACATTCCATTCCGTTATATGGACCCCCAAGATGATTTCCCTTCGTAACTTCGCCTTGCGCCGTGGCGAGCGGCTGCTGTTGTCCAACGTCGACCTGACCCTGCATGCGGGGTACCGCGTTGGCGTGGTTGGCCGCAATGGCGCGGGCAAGTCCAGCCTGTTTGCCGCCGTGAAGGGCGAACTGGAAGCCGACAAGGGCGACGTCGACCTGCCCGGCAAGGTCCGTATCGCATCGGTGGCCCAGGAAACCCCCTCGCTGCCCGATCCGGCGCTGCAGTTCGTGCTCGAAGGCGACACCGAGGTGGCCGCGGTGCTGCGTGCCGAAGCCGACGCCGCTGCGCGGGAGGACTGGGAGGCGGTGGCCACCGCGCACCAGCGGATGGCCGAAATCGGCGCTTACGACGCCGAAGCGCGCGCCGGCAAGTTGCTGCACGGCCTGGGCTTCCCGGCCGAGACGCATTCCCGCGCGGTGTCCTCGTTCTCCGGTGGCTGGCGCGTGCGCCTGAACCTGGCCCGCGCGCTGATGATGCCCAGCGACCTGCTGCTGCTCGACGAACCGACCAACCACCTCGACCTCGACGCGGTGTTCTGGCTGGAACAGTGGCTGCTCAAGTACCCGGGCACGCTGCTGCTGATCTCGCACGACCGCGAGTTCCTCGACAACGTCGCCACCCACACCCTGCACCTGCACGGCGGCGGCGCCAAGCTGTATCCGGGTGGCTACACCGACTTCGAGCGCCAGCGCGCCGAGCAGCTGCGCCAGCAGCAGATCGCGCACGAGAAGGAACAGGCCGAGCGCGCCCACCTGCAGAGCTTCATCGACCGCTTCAAGGCGCAGGCCAGCAAGGCCGCGCAGGCCCAGAGCCGCATGAAGCGCCTGGCCAAGCTGGCCGGTACCGAGGCGGTGCGTGCCGAGCGTGAGTTCCGCATCGAATTCGCCCCGCCGGCCAAGCTGCCGTTCTCGCTGATCCGCCTGAACCATGTGGATGCCGGTTACGGCCCGGACGCGGTGATCCTGCACGAGGTCGGTTTCGGCCTGGAAGCGGGCCAGCGCATCGGCCTGCTCGGCCCCAACGGCGCCGGCAAGACCACGCTGGTCAAGACCCTGGTCGGCGAGCTGTCCCCGCTCACCGGCGAGCGCGCTGCCCACCCGGACCTGCGCATCGGCTACTTCGCCCAGCACACGGTGGAATCGCTGCACGAAGGCCAGTCGCCGATGGAGCATTTCCGCGATCTGGCCCCGGATGCGCCCAATCAGGCCTTCCGCGACTTCCTTGGCAAGTGGAACTTCGCCGGTGACCGTGCCTTCGAACCGGTGGACGGGTTCTCCGGTGGCGAACGCGCACGCCTGGCGCTGGCACTGATCGCCTGGCAGCAGCCGAACGTGCTGCTGCTCGACGAACCGACCAACCACCTTGACCTGGAAATGCGCGAAGCGCTGGCCGAAGCGCTGGCCGACTTCGAGGGCGCCATCGTGATGGTCTCGCACGACCGCCACCTGATCGGTCTGGTCTGCGACACCTTCTGGCGCGTGGCCGATGGTGTGGTTGAACCGTTCGATGGCGACCTGGACGCCTACGCGGCGTGGCTGCGGTCGCGCCCGGCCGCCCAGGGCACCAAGCAGAAGATGGCCGCCGCCGCACCGGAGCCGGTGCCGCCGACCCCGCCGCTGCCGCCGCGCAAGCCGGTCAACCCGCACAAACTCGCTGCGGCTGAAGCCAAGGTGGGCGAACTGGAGGGAACGCTGGCCGAGCTGGACCGTCAGCTGGCCGATCCGTCCAACTACGCCGATGCGACCCGCATGGCCGTGCTCGGCCGTGATCGTGAAGCGACGGCGGCACTGCTGGCCAAGGCCGAGCAGAGCTGGATGGAGCTGCTGGAAGGTTGATCCAAGGGCGTGCCGACCTGCTGGTCGGCACGCCGCCGCTGTCAGCGCGGAGCCTCTCCCTGCGCCTGCAGCCACTGGCGGAACAGCCGCGCGGCGTCGCTCTCGGCACGCGAACGCAGCCGTGTCAGCCAGTAACGGCCCAGGTCCAGCACCGGTGCGAACGGCTGGATCAGCCGCCCCTGCGCCAGATCCTGTTCGAACATCTTCAGCGGCAGCAGGGCCACGCCACTGCCGGCGGCCGCCGCGCTGGCCAGGGTCAGCGAGGAATCGAACACCGGCCCGCGCGCTTCCAGTTCCGCCACGCCGGCCGCCTGCAGCCAGCGCGGCCATTCATCGCTGCGGTAGGACCGCAGCAGGGCCACATTGGCCAGGTCACGTGGCTGCTTCAGCAGCCGGGCCAGTGCCGGCGCGCACAGCGGTGCGAACGGCGCATCCAGCACCGCATGGCTGACCTGGCCCTGCCAATCGCCATCGCCGAAGCGGATCGCCAGGTCCAGCCCTTCGCCGGCCAAGTCGATACGGTTGTTGTGGGTCTGCAGGCGCAGGTCGATCTGCGGGTGACGTGCCTGGAAGTCCGCCAGGCGCGGCAGCAGCCAGCCGGTGGCGAAGGTGCCGACAACGCCCACGCTCAACACGTCGCGGAAGGGCCCACCCACGAATCGGTCCAGGCTCACGGCGATGCGATCGAACGCCTCGTTGAGCACCGGGTAGAGCCGTGCTCCTTCGTCGGTGAGTGCCACGCCACGCGGCAGCCGGTGGAACAGGGACACCCCGAGGCGGTCCTCCAGCGCGCGGATCTGGTGGCTCAGCGCGGCCTGGCTGACGCACAGCTCCAGCGCGGCACGGGTGAAGTTCTGATGGCGCGCAGCCGCCTCGAAGGCACGCAGGGCATTGAGCGGCAACTGGGGACGAAGCATGGTCCGAGCCGTGAGGAGGATCGATGGATGATCGCACCGAAACCCCCGGAAGTGCCGGCCGCTGCTCGATAATCCCTGAAATGCGCGGGCAGATCCCGCCGAGCCATGAGGTCAATGAATGGCTCCCGCTGAAAATGCTCGCTGGTGCCGGGCCGCCACGGCTTCAATACTCCCCCTTCACCCAGGAGAACCCGCATGCTTGCTCGACGACAGTTCCTGCAATGGACCGGCATGGCCGCCGCCTCCGCGCTCGCCGCCACCGCATTGGCCAGAACGCCGCCGGGCGGCGCGGCTCCCGCGCCGGCGGCGGCCCGGGACTTCGCCGCGCTGGAAGCGGCCAGCGGCGGCCGGCTCGGGGTCACGCTGCTGGACACCGCGTCGGGGCAGCGCATCGGACACCGCCAGGACGAACGCTTCCCGATGTGCAGCACCTTCAAGTTCGTGCTCTGTGCAGCGGTGCTGCGCCAGGTCGACGCCGGCCGGCTCGACCTGGACCGCCGCGTGCCGATGCGCGCGGAGGACCTGATCAACCATGCGCCGGTCACCCGCCGGCACATCGGCAAGGACCTCACCGTGCGCGACCTGTGCCGGGCCACGATGATCACCAGTGACAACCCGGCGGCGAACCTGCTGCTGGGCGTGGTGGGCGGGCCGCCTGCGGTCACGCGCTTCCTGCGCGATCACGGCGATGCGGTGACCCGCAACGACCGCCTGGAGCCGGAGATGAACCGTTTCGCGCCGGGCGATCCACGCGATACCACCAGCCCGGCGGCGATGGCGGCCAGCCTGCAGCGCTTCCTGCTCGGCGACGTGCTGGCACCGGCATCGCGCCAGCAGCTGGCCGACTGGCTGATCGACAACGAAACCGGCGACGCCCGCCTGCGTGCGGGATTGGGCACCGCGTGGCGGGTGGGCGACAAGACCGGCAGCAACGGCACGGACACCACCAACGACATCGCGATGCTGTGGCCGTTGGCGGGCGGCACCCCGTGGGTGCTCACCAGCTACCTGCAGGGCGCCACGGTGGACGACGCCGGGCGCAACGACGTGCTGCGCCAGGTTGCCGTGCTGGCCGAGGGCATCATGCAGCAGGCCGGGTAGCAGGCACCGACCGCTGGCCGGTGCGCGCTGAGGGTAGTGCCGGCCGCTGGCCGGCTCTCCATGAACCCGTCATCGCCCGCTGCCGGCTCCCCATGAACCCGTCATCGCCCGCCGCCGGCACCGCGTGGAGCCGGCCAGCGGCCGGCACTACCATTCCTGCGTCAGCCTTCGGGGTGGCTGTTGCGCACCGCATCGAGTAGGCATCGGCCGCTGGCCGGCTCCCCATGAACCCGTCATCGCCCTCCGCCGGCACCGCGTGGAGCCGGCCAGCGGCCGGCACTACCGTTCCCGCGTCAGCCTTCGGGGTGGCTGGTGCGCACAGCCTCCAGGAACTCCCGTCCCCAGCGGTCCACGTCGTAGTGCCGGCCGCTGGCCGGCTCCCCATGAACCCGTCATCGCCCACCGCCGGCACCGCGTGGAGCCGGCCGGCGGCCGGCACTACCGTTCCCGCGTCAGCCTTCAGGGTGGCTGGTGCGCACAGCCTCCAGGAACTCCCGTCCCCAGCGGTCCACGTCGTAGTGCCGGCCGCTGGCCGGCTCCCCATGAACCCGTCATCGCCCGCCGCCGGCACCGCGTGGAGCCAGCCAGCGGCCGGCATTACCGTTCCCGCGTCAGCCTTCAGGGTGGCTGTTGCGCACAGCCTCCAGGAACTCCCGTCCCCAGCGGTCCACGTCGTAGTGCCGGCCGCTGGCCGGCTCCCCACGAACCCGTCATCGCCCACCGCCGGCACCGCGTGGAGCCGGCCGGCGGCCGGCACTACCGTTCCCGCGTCAGCCTTCAGGGTGGCTGGTGCGCACAGCCTCCAGGAACTCCCGTCCCCAGCGGTCCACGTCGTAGTGCCGGCCGCTGGCCGGCTCCCCATGAACCCGTCATCGCCCACCGCCGGCACCGCGTGGAGCCGGCCGGCGGCCGGCACTACCATTCCTGCGTCAGCCTTCGGGGTGGCCGTTGCGCACCGCATCGAGTAGGCACCGGCCGCTGGCCGGCTCCCCGAACCCGTCATCGCCCACCGCCGGCACCGCGTGGAGCCGGCCGGCGGCCGGCACTACCGTTCCCGCGTCAACCTTCGGGGTGGCTGGTGCGCACAGCTTCCAGGAACTCCCGTCCCCAGCGGTCCACGTCGTAGTACTCCACGCTGTCGAACAGCTGGCGCATGCGCCCTGTGGCTTCATCGTCGGGCATCGACAGCGCCTGCAGCAGGCCGGCGGTGAGGTCGGCCGGATCGTGCGGGTTGGTCAGCACCGCGCCCTTCAGTTCGGCGGCCGCGCCGGCGAATTCGCTGAGCACCAGCACGCCGCTGCTGCCCTCGATGCCCTGGGTGGCAACGAACTCCTTGGCGACCAGGTTGAGTCCGTCGCGCAGCGGGGTGATCCACATCACCTGCGCGGCGGCATAGTGCGCCACCACCTCCTCGAACGGCAGCGCCTGGGCGAAGAAGCGCACCGGCGTCCAGTCCAGCCGCGAGAAGCGCCCGTTGATGCGCCCCACCGCCTGCTCGATCTGGTTCTGCAGGGTCCGGTAGACCGTCATCTCGCGCGCGGCCGGCACGCAGATCATCAGCAGGGTGACCTTGCCGAGGCGGTCCGGATGCTGTTCAAGCAGACGCTCGAACGCCTCCAGTTTGGCCAGCGTGCCCTTGGTGTAGTCCAGGCGCTCGACCGACAGCACCAGCTTGCGCGCGCCGATCTCGCGGCGCAGCTTGAAGATGTCGTTGCGCACGTCGCCGCGCGCCAGCACGCCGTGGATGCGGCGCAGGTCGGTGCCGACCGGATGCGCGCCCAGCGCGATCTCGCGGTCGCCCACGCGCAGCCGTGTGGTCATGGTGTCCAGGCCCACCGCGCAGCCATAGGTCAGAAAGCGCGGCGCGCAGCTTTCCCAGGCCAGTCGCTCGGCCGGCATCGCCCCGCGCACCACGTCCACGAAGTTCTCCACCTGGCGCGGAATGTGGAAGCCGATGTAGTCGCAGCTGAGCAGGCTGCCGATGATCTCGCGCCGCCACGGCACCACGTTGAACACGTCGGCGGAGGGGAAGTAGGTGTGGTGGAAGAAGGCGATCTTCAGGTCCGGGCGCAGCTCGCGCAGCGTGCCCGGCACCATCCACAGGTTGTAGTCGTGGATCCACACCGTGGCGCCGTGCGCGGCCTCGGCGGCCGTGGATTCGGCGAATTTGCGGTTGACCTGCAGGAACACCTGCCAGTCGTCCTCGCGGAAGCGCGCGCGTTCCCAGAACACGTGCAGCATCGGCCAGAACGCTTCCTTGGAGAAGCGCTTGTAGAAGATGTCCACTTCCTGCTTGCTCAACGGCACGCGCGCGGCGGTCAGGGTCGGGTAGCGCAGCGCATCCACGGCCAGGTGCGTCTGGAAGGGGCCGCGCTTGGGATCGTCGATCCCCCAGGCGACCCACGACCCCTTCTGCCCGCCGTCGAAGAAGCTCAGCAGCGAGGGGATGATGCCGTTGGGCGAGCGCGGCGGGCGCTGCACCAGCACGCCGTCCTGCAGGACCTCATCGAACGGCAGGCGGTGGTAGACCATCACCAGATCGGCGCCATCGGCGCGCGCCTGTGCCGGCGGGTGCAGGAGCGGGTCGTCGCTGGCGAGCAGGCCGAAATGCTCGATCGCCTCGAGGATGCCGCCGCAGCCGGGGGCCTTGGCGTGGAAGGTGTGGCCGAGCGTGGCCGTGGCCGCGGTCAGGGCTGGCTCCGACTCGCCGACGCAGACGCCGCGGAAGCCCGCGGTGTACATGGAGAGATCGTTGAGCGTGTCGCCGGCAACCAGGATGCGGTCGCGCGGCAGTTCCAGCAGGCGCGCCAGCGCGGCCAGCGTGCGGCCCTTGTCGGTGTCGGGCGGCAGGATGTCCAGGTAGCGGTCAGCCGAGTACAGCACATCGCAGCCCAGCGCCTGCGCGGCGGCCTGGATCTGCGCGCGCAGCGGCGCCAGCGTGGCTGGATCGCAGAAGTAGGAACAGCGGCGTTCCTGCGGCACGTCCTGGCGCTGCAGCGCGGCGAACGGACGCATCGCGGCGGCGACCACCTGCTCGCCGGGCCAGTGCGCATCGATCATCGACTGCAGGGGCTGCAGCGGCTGCAGCGTGTGCCCATCAACCACGGTGGCGCCGACATCGCAGACCACCACGTCCGGGCGCGGGATGGCCGGATCGGAAAGCAGGGGCATCACCGCTTCGAGCCCGCGGCCGGTGATGAAGATCAGGCGGATACCGGGGTGCTGGTCGACCAGCCGGTACAGGCGGTGGCGCGCGGCGGCATCGCCGGCGAGGAAAGTGCCATCCAGATCGGTGGCGAGGATCAGTTGCGCGGCCGGCGTGGCCGGCAGAGTACGGGGTGAGGTGGGAAGGGTGGGTGTCGATACAGTCAATGCACTTCCTTTTCGGAGTCGGCGGGGTAGGGGGTGTCGGGGGGCGCCTGCAGGTCGGTTTCGGGCATCAGTTCCAGCGCCGCGGGCGTGGTCCGCAGCATCAGCCGGAACCCGACCGGATGCGTGCGCAGGCGCTGGAAACGCAGCAGGCGCGCGGTGGTGAACAGCGCCAGCGCCAGCAGCACCACGGCGAAGTACAGCGGCAGCGCGGCCGGGCCGTAGCGCTGCATGGCCGCACCGGCCAGCGCCGGGCCGAAGGCCGCGCCCACGCCGTGGACCAGCAGCAGGCTGGAGCAGCCGGAGAGCAGGTGCTCGCGCGGCAGGTAGTCGAGCATGTGCGCCACCGCCGAGGGATACAGCGCGAAGGCCAGGCCGCCGTAGAAGAAAAACAGCCCGAACAGCAGGTGCGTCTGCAACTGGATCATCGGCAGCGATGCCACCAGCGCGATGCCGGCCGCAACCAGGCTCATCGCCACCAGCGCGCTGCGCCGGTCGTGGCCGTTGCTGATCTGGCCGAGCGGCCACTGCAGCACCGCGCCGCCAATGATCGCCACGAGCATGAACAAGGCCACGCCATCGCTGTCCAAGCCGACCTCGCCGGCATAGACCGGCAGCAGGCCCCAGAACGCGCCCATCGCCAGGCCCGACAGGCCCGCGGCAACGGTGGCCACCGGCGCCATGCCGTACAGGCGGCGCAGGCTCAGCCGGGTCATCACCGGCACGTCCGGCTGGCGCAGGCGGGTTGCGGTCACCGGCAGCACGGCGGCGCAGACCAGGATCGCCGTCAGCATGAACATGGCCGTCGCGCTGGCATCGCCGAGCATCAGCAGCAGCTGGCCCAGCGCGAGCGCGGACAGATTGACCACCATGTACAGCGAGAATGCGCGGCTGCGCTGGGCGGGGTCCGGCTCGGCGTTGAGCCAGCTTTCAATCACGGTGTACAGGCCAACCAGGGCGATGCCGGTGGCGATGCGCAGCACGCCCCAGCCCCAGGGATTCAGCCACAGGGGGTGCAGCAGCACCGCTATGGCGGCGAGCGCGGCGAAGAAGGCGAACGCACGGATATGCCCGATGCGGCCGATCAGCGAGGGGGCGAAGAAGGTGCCGATGAAGAAGCCGGCGAAATAGCCGGACATCACCAGGCCCAGCGTGCCGGCACCAAAGCCGGCCTGCCCGCCGCGCACCGCCAGCAGGGTACCCAGAAGCCCGCTGCCCGTCAGGAGCAGCGCTACTCCCGTGAGCAGGGCGGTCAGCCGCAACACGCGTGCGACCTTCGTGGGGAAGAAGGCGAACCGGTCACGCAACGACCTTAACACAGCGACGATGAAGCCCCTGCCGGGCGGGCGGCGCGTTTGCGCTACCCGTCCGTGGCCGTTAGGGTGGGGCCATGAATGTACTGAAGCTTGTGCCCCTGGCGGCTGCGCTGGGGCTGGCCGCCTGCAGCGGCGAACGCGATCCACTCGCCCACGACATCTCGCTGGCGCCATCGGATGCCTTCATGGCGGCGGTGGCCGCCCATTGCGGGAAGGCGTTCGAGGGCCGCATCGTGGCCAACGAGCCGCGTACCGACGCGCCCGATCCGTTCGAAGGCAAGCGTCTGGTGATGCACGTGCGCGGGTGCGACGACCCGGCCCACGAACTGCGCATTCCTTTCCATGTGGGTGACGATCATTCGCGGACGTGGGTGCTGACCCGCACCGATCACGGCCTGCGCCTGAAGCACGATCACCGCCATTCCGATGGCAGCCCCGATGCGATCAGCCTCTACGGCGGCGACAGCAAGCCGCCGGGTACCGCGCAGCGTCAGGAGTTCCCGGTGGACACCGATTCGGTGGCGATGTTCCGCAAGGCGGACATGCTGCCGTCCGTGCACAACACCTGGGCGATGGAGGTCGATCCGGACCAGCGCTTCATCTACGAGCTGACCCGGCCCGGCGGCCGCCGCTTCCAGGTCGCCTTCGACCTGAGCAAGCCGGTGCCGCTGCCGCCGGCACCCTGGGGCAGCACCCCGTAACCCGGGGCGCTACTCCCGCGCGCGTCTGTTACCGGGCCCCGAAGCGCGCCCGGCACCCGCCGTTCACCCACAGGCTGCCGTTGCTGTAGCCCCAGCTGCGGCCTTCCACGCAGGCGGTGCCCGACAACTGCTGGATCAGCGCCGGGCGTCCCTGGCGGGCATCCCACGCGCAGGTCTGCTGGCGGTTGTTGTTGCTGCTGCAGGTCACGCTGTAGTTGCTGTTGCCGCCGCCCCAGCCACCGCCGCTGTTGCCGCGGGCCTCGGCGAACTCACCCCGGCAGCCGCGGTTGACCCACACGCTGCCGTTGCGCACGCCCCAGGTCTGGCCCTCCACGCAGGCCGAACCGGAGATCTGCCGGACCAGGGTGGCGTTGCGCCAGCCGGTGTTGCAGGTGCGCTCGCGGTTGTCCTGGCTTTCGCAGCGGATGGTGCCGCCGGTCCCGTTGCCGCCGCCCCAGCCGCCACCATTGCCCCGGCCTTCGACGAACTCGGCACGGCAGCCGCCGCTGACCCACACCGTCCCGTTGCGCGGGCCCCAGTTGCGGCCCTCCACGCAGGCCGTGCCGGAAATCTGCCGGGACAGGCGCGCGCTGCGCCAGCCGGTATTGCAGACCCGCTCGCGGTTGTCCTGGCTCTCGCAGCGGACCGTGCCGTTGTTGCCGCCACCACCGCCGTTCCAGCCACCGCCGTTGCCGCCGCCACGCAGCGAGGTGGCGATATCCTGCTTGATCCGGGAGAAGCCCCAGCCCGAATTGACCTGGGCCAGGTAGAAGCGCAGCTGGTCGTCGGGGATGCGGCGGCCATTGGACTGGTCGGCGTACTCCTGGCTGATGACCCGGCTGCGGTCGGACGAGGACAGCTGCGACAGATTCTCCGGGGCATAGGCCCGCGAGCTGATCTGGGCCTGCACGGCGGGGGCGGCGAGGGCGAGCACGGCGGTCAGGCAGGCGACGGTCAGACGGCGGTTCATGGCGACATCCCCTTGCGGTCGTTGGTGGGCGGACTATAGGAAGGCCCCCGGTTCAGAACGCGTGATGCCGGCCCGGAGCGGCTGGATTTGCCCCGCCGCGCCGACGGCCGCAGAATAACGGGCTTTCCGGCGCAGCTTGGTGCCGGCACTCTCCTGCGGAGCTTTACCCCCATGCGTACCCACTTCTGTGGCCTGGTCGATGAGACCCTGATTGGCCAAACCGTTACCCTCGCCGGCTGGACCGACGTTGCCCGCAACCAGGGCGGCGTGTGCTTCATCGATCTGCGCGATCATGAGGGCATCGTGCAGGTGACGGTGGAAGTCGACAACGCGGCCGTGTTCGCCGTGGCCGCCAGCCTGGGCTACGAGGACGTGCTGCAGGTGGAAGGCGTGGTGCGTGCGCGCCATGCGGTCAACGACAAGCTCCGCACCGGCAACGTGGAAGTGATCGCCACGGCCATCACCATCCTCAACAAGGCCGAGCCGCTGCCGTTCCACGCCCACGAGAACCCGGGCGAGGAAACCCGCCTCAAGTACCGTTACCTGGACCTGCGCCGTCCGGAAATGCAGCGCATGCAGCGCACCCGCATCAAGCTGGTGCAGGCGCTGCGCCGCCACCTGGACGCGACCGGTTTCCAGGACATCGAAACGCCGATCCT
The DNA here is from genome assembly GCF_046736075.1 of Stenotrophomonas sp. LGBM10. Taxonomy (GTDB): domain Bacteria; phylum Pseudomonadota; class Gammaproteobacteria; order Xanthomonadales; family Xanthomonadaceae; genus Stenotrophomonas. Next base: position 1,186,660 of record NZ_CP177163.1, on the reverse strand, counting down.
GACCAAGGCCACCCCGGAAGGCGCGCGCGACTTCCTGGTGCCGGCGCGCATGCATCCCGGCGAGTTCTACGCGCTGCCGCAGAGCCCGCAGCTGTTCAAGCAGATCCTGATGGTGGCCGGCTTCGACCGCTACTACCAGATCGCGCGCTGCTTCCGCGATGAAGCCCTGCGCGCCGACCGCCAGCTGGAATTCACCCAGCTGGACATGGAGTTCGCCTTCGTGCGCGAGCGCGACGTGCAGGACTTCGTCGAAACCATGATCCGCGCCATCTTCAAGGAAGTGGTGGACGTGGAACTGGCGGCCAGCTTCCCGCGCATGACCTGGGCCGAGGCGATGCGTCGCTACGGCTCGGACAAGCCGGACCTGCGCATCGCGCTGGAGCTGGTGGACGTGGCCGAGCTGGTCAAGACCAGCGAGTTCCCGGTGTTCACCGCCGCTGCCAACGATGCCGACGGCCGCGTTGCCGCGCTGCGCATCCCGGGCGGTTCCAGCCTGTCGCGCAAGCAGATCGACGAGTACGCCGCGCACGCCGCCAAGTACGGCGCCAAGGGCCTGGCCTACATCAAGATCGCCGAGAACGGCGAGGTCAGCTCGCCGATCGCCAAGTTCTTCAGCGAGGAGGCCTTCGCCGCCCTGGTCGCCCACGTCGGTGCCGGCAATGGCGACATCGTGTTCTTCGGTGCAGGCGGCTACAACAAGGTGTCCGATTTCATGGGCGCGCTGCGCCTGAAGGCCGGCAAGGACTTCGACCTGGTCGCGGCCGGTTGGGCGCCGCTGTGGGTCACCGACTTCCCGATGTTCGAGTACGACGACGAGGCCCAGCGCTACGTTGCCCTGCATCACCCCTTCACCGCCCCGGCGGTGGACGACATCGCCGACCTGCGCGCCAACGCGAAGACGGCCGTGTCGCGGGGGTACGACATGGTGCTCAACGGCAATGAGATCGGTGGCGGTTCGATCCGTATCCACCGTTCGGACATGCAGAGCGCCGTGTTCGAACTGCTGGGCATCGGTGCCGAAGAGGCCGAAGGCAAGTTCGGCTTCCTGCTCGACGCGCTGCGTTTCGGCGCGCCGCCGCACGGTGGCATCGCCTTCGGCATCGACCGTATCGCCGCCCTCATGGCCGGCACCGAGTCGATCCGCGACGTCATCCCGTTCCCCAAGACCACCGGCGCGCAGTGCCTGATGACCGGCGCCCCGTCACCGATCCCGGACGAGCAGCTGGCCGAAGTACACGTCCAGGTCCGCCCGGCGAAGCAGTAAGGCGAGCCGGGCTCCGCCCGGCCGCACCACAACGCGTAGAGCCGGGCTCCGCCCGGCCGCACCACAACGCGTAGAGCCGGGCTCCGCCCGGCCGCACCAACCCGTAGAGCCGGGCTCTGCCCGGCTGCACCACATCCATAATCGTCCCGTAGAGCCGGGCTCTGCCCGGCTGCACCACATCCACAATCCCCCAGGAGAGCCATGCAATGACCGGATTCGCATTTTCGCTGGAGTGGGAAAAGCTGGGCAACGAGGGCACCGACGCAGCCCTGGTCACCGAACGCGCCCGCGTCTTCGGCGGCTGGCTGGTGCGCGTTGGGACCAGCCCCGCCGCGATGGCCCTGACCTTCGTCGCCGACGGTGAAGGCCGTTGGGATGGCGAGGACTTCGGCGTGGAAGACTACGAAGAAGACGAAGAAGAAGACGAAGAAGAGTACGAGGACGAGGAAGAAGGCGAGGAAGAAGGCGACGACGAGGACGAGGAGTACGAAGAGGAAGACGAAGAGGAAGAGGACGACGAGGAAGGCGACGCCGCCGCCACCGATGGAGCGCGGGCGTAACGCCTGCCTCCCGGCCGCCTGCATGTACGCCATCCGACGTGCCACCGAGGCCGATGCCGACATCCTGTCGACGCTGGCCACGCGCACCTTCGTTGAAACCTTCGGCCACCTCTACCCGCCGGAGGATCTGCACGCCTTTCTCGACGAGGCCTACCCGGCCGCACGCCAGCGCGTGATCCTGGCCCACCCGGACTACGCGGTGTGGCTGCTGGAGCGTGACGGCGTGGCGGTGGGGCATGCCGCGGCCGGTCCCTGCGGGTTGCCGCACCCGGAGGTCGCCCCGGGCGATGGCGAGCTCAAGCGGCTGTACCTGATCAAGGACGAGCAGAGCTGCGGCTGGGGCAGCCGGCTGCTGGAAACGGCGCTGGACTGGCTCGAGCGCGACGGCCCGCGCACGCTCTGGCTGGGGGTCTGGTCGGAGAACTTCGGCGCCCAGCGCTTTTATGCCCGCTACGGCTTCAGCAAGGTGGGCACCTACGAATTCCCGGTCGGCACCGTGCGCGACCTCGAGTTCATCCTGCGGCGTCCGCCGGCACCGGCGCGCTGATCCCCCGATATCCCCCGCTGCCGCGATGGGCCGCGCCGGCTTCACCCGCCGTTGCGGCCGCCATTCGTCTAATGGGGGCGTTTCCTCCCGCAGGTCCCAAGGCCGCATGGCCAGGCTGAGTGCATGAATCCCCCCGTTTTACTGCTGCACGGCATCTGGAATGCCCGCGCCTGGGTTGGTCCGTTGGCCTGGCGCCTGCGCGCCCGCGGTTTCACCGTGGATACGTTCGGGTACTCCAGTGTGTTCGGTGGCCCCGACGTGGCCGTGCCACAGCTGCTCGAGCGGCTTCGCGACAGTGGCCCGGTGTCGCTGGTTGGTCACAGCCTGGGCGGGCTGGTTGCCCTGGAGGCGCTGCGCCGGCAACCGGACCTGCCGGTCTCGCGGGTGGTCTGCCTGGGCTCGCCGCTGCGCGGCAGCGGCACCGCCCGGTCGCTGGCCGATCACGGCTGGTCGCTGGCGCTGGGCCGCAGCAGCGACCTGCTGCTGGACGGCCTGCCGGCCTGGGAGGGCAGGGCGCAGGTCGGTCTGATCGCCGGCTCCGTCCCGCACGGCCTGGGCAGCCTGCTCGGTGCGATGGGCGAGGCCTCCGACGGCACCGTGGCGCTGGATGAGACCCAGCTGCCCGGGCTGGCCGATCACTGCGTGGTCCCGGCCAGCCACAGCGGGCTGGTATTTTCCCCGGACGCGGCCCGCCAGACCGCCGCGTTCCTGCGCGATGGCCGCTTCCGCCACGACCGCGCCGCCCACGCCGCCTGAGCCCCGGCGGGGGCCTGCCGCGCGACTAACACGGTCGCGCCGGGCGATCAGGTAGAATCCGCGCCCTGTTCCTCACGCAAGCACGGAAATACCCATGGGTAGAGGCCCCTCCATCGAGAACCGCAAAAACGCGTCCGACGCGAAGCGCGGCAAGATTTTCACCAAGATCATCCGTGAGATCGGCGTTGCCGCGCGCGGCGGTGGAGGCGACCCCAACAACAACCCGCGGCTGCGCGTGGCGATGGACAAGGGCCTGGCGTCGAACATGTCCAAGGACGTGATCGAACGCGCCATCAAGAAGGCCACCGGTGAACTGGAAGGCGTGGAATACGAGGAGATCCGCTACGAGGGCTATGCCCCCGGTGGCGTGGCCGTGATCGTGGACTGCCTGACCGACAACCGCGTGCGCACCGTGGCCGATGTCCGCCATGCGTTCAGCAAGTGCGGCGGCAACATGGGCACCGAAGGCTCGGTGTCCTTCATGTTCAAGCGCGTGGGCGTGCTCCACTTCGCTGCCGGCGCCAATGAAGAGGCCGTCACCGAGGCGGCCATCGAGGCCGGCGCGGACGACATCGTGGTCTATCCCGAAGATGGTGCGATCGACGTGCTCACCGCCGCCGACAGCTACCACGCGGTCAAGGACGCAATGACGGCGGCCGGGCACACCCCGGACCATGCCGAGCTCACCTTCCGCGCCGACAACGACATCAAGGTCGAGGGCGACACCGCCCTGCAGGTCAAGAAGCTGCTGGACATGCTCGAAGACCTGGACGACGTGCAGGACGTGTTCTCCAACGCCGATCTCGGCGCGGACGCCTACGCCTGACCGTGCGCCTCACCGGTCGCTTTGCGCGACCGGTGAGCGGACAATGCGGACCATGATGACTCCTGCCGTTCCCTGTTATCGCCGCCGCAGCCGTCCGTTCCGGGCCGCGGGCGGCCGTGTGCGTGCCGCATGACCCGCATTCTCGGCATCGACCCCGGTTCGCAGCGCACCGGGGTGGGCATCATTGATGTGGACGCCACCGGCAAGGTCGTGCACGTGCACCACCTGCCGCTGGTGCTGCTCGGTGCGGACGACTTCCCGCAGCGCATGAAGCTGCTGGTGGTCGGCCTGACCGCGCTGGTGGAGGAATACCGCCCGGACGAGGTCGCCATCGAGAAGGTGTTCATGGCGCGCAACCCCGATTCGGCGCTGAAGCTGGGCCAGGCGCGCGGCGCGGCGATCTCCGCCGTGGTCATGCGCGACCTGCCGGTCAGCGAATACGCGGCCACCGAGATCAAGCTGGCCGTGGTCGGCCGGGGTGGCGCGGAGAAGCAACAGGTCCAACACATGGTCGGGCTTATGCTCAACCTGAAAACCAAGCTGCAGGCCGACGCCGCCGATGCGTTGGCGGTGGCCATCACCCACGCCCATGTACGGGCGACGGCGCAGCGCCTGGGCGTCAACGCGCGCATGGCCTGGAGCCGGAAATGAGGAACACTGCATGATTGGTCGTCTGCGCGGGATCGTGGCCTACAAGGCACCGCCGTGGCTGATGGTTGACGTCAACGGCGTCGGCTATGAGCTGGAAGCCCCGATGAGCACCTTCTACGACCTGCCCGAGCTGGGCCGTGAGGTCACCCTGTTCACCCACTACGCGCAGAAGGAAGACAGCGTCTCGCTGTACGGCTTCCTGCGCGAGGGCGAGCGCCGGCTGTTCCGCGACGTGCAGAAGGTCAGCGGCATCGGCGCCAAGATCGCGCTGGCGGTCCTGTCCGGTGTGAGCGTGGACGAGTTCGCGCGCATGGTGCAGGCCGGCGACATCACCGCCTTGACCCGCATTCCGGGCATCGGCAAGAAGACCGCCGAGCGCATGGTGCTGGAGCTGCGCGACCGTGCCGCCACGTTCGGAGGGGGTGGGGCGCCGATCGCCGGGGCCGCACCGGCCACCGATCCGGTCTCCGAAGCCACCGTGGCCCTGCAGCAGTTGGGTTACAAACCGACCGAGGCGGCGCGCATGGCGCGCGACGCCAACACCGACGGCGATGACGTCGCCACGGTCATCCGCAAGGCCCTGCAGGCCGCGCTGCGCTGAGCCGCCGGCCGCTTCCCCGATCCTGAACGCCTGACGTCCGCCCCGGAGCCCCATGTCCACCACCACCACCCAGCACAGCAACGGCCAGGCCCCGCACGGCCACGCGCCGGCGGCCGGCGGCATGGCCCTGATGATCGGCGCCATCGGCGTGGTGTTCGGCGACATCGGCACCAGCCCGCTGTACACGCTGAAAGAGGCGTTCTCGCCGCACTACGGCCTCAACAGCGACCACGACACCGTGCTGGGCGTGCTGTCGCTGGCGTTCTGGGCGCTCAACATCGTGGTCACGCTCAAGTACGTGACCATCATCATGCGCGCCGACAACGACGGCGAGGGCGGCATCATGGCCCTGATGGCGTTGACCCAGCGCACCCTGCGCCACGGCTCGCGCTCGGCCTACGTGGTGGGCATCCTCGGCATCTTCGGCGCCTCGCTGTTCTTCGGCGATGGCGTGATTACCCCGGCCATTTCCGTCCTTGGTGCGGTCGAAGGCCTGGAGGTGGCCGCGCCCGGTCTGCATGCCTTCATCGTCCCGATCACCGTGGTGGTGCTGCTCGCCGTGTTCGCGGTCCAGCGCTTCGGTACCGAGAGGATCGGCAAGCTGTTCGGGCCGATCACCTCGATCTGGTTCATTTCCCTGGCCGCGATCGGCATCTGGAACATCATCGACTCGCCGGAAGTGCTGAAGGCCTTCAACCCGATGTGGGCGCTGCGCTTCTTCATGGAGCACGGTTGGCACGGGGTGTTCATCCTGGGCGCGGTGGTGCTGGCGGTGACCGGTGGCGAGGCCCTGTATGCCGACATGGGCCACTTCGGTGCCAAGCCGATCCGCCATGCCTGGTACTTCTTCGTGCTGCCGTGCCTGGTGCTCAATTACCTCGGGCAGGGCGCGCTGGTGCTCAACAACCCGGAGGCGGTGAAGAACCCGTTCTTCGAGGCCGTGCCGGAGTGGGCGCTGTACCCGATGATCATCCTGGCCACGATGGCGGCGGTGATCGCCTCGCAGTCGGTGATCACCGGCGCGTTCTCGGTGTCGCGCCAGGCCATGCAGCTGGGCTACATCCCACGCATGCGCATCACCCATACCTCGCACGACACCATCGGCCAGATCTACATCCCCGGCATCAACTGGGGCATCGCCGTGATGGTGATCGGCCTGGTGCTGGCGTTCCGCAGCTCGTCCAACCTGGCCGTGGCCTACGGCATCTCGGTGTCGGCCACGATGCTCATCGATACGCTGCTGCTGGCCCTGGTTGCCCGCGCGCTGTGGCCCACCTCGCGTTACTGGATCATCCCGCTGTGCGCGGTGTTCTTCGTCATCGACCTGGGCTTTGTGATCGCCAACGGCGCCAAGCTGTTGCAGGGCGCGTGGTTCCCGGTGGTGCTGGGCATCGTGCTGTTCACCATGATGCGCACCTGGCGGCGTGGCCGCGAGCTGCTGCGCGATGAGATCCGCAAGGACGGCATCCGCATCGATACCTTCCTGCCGGGGCTGATGCTGGCCCCGCCGGTACGCGTGCCGGGCACGGCCGTGTTCCTCACCGCCGACCCGTCGGTGGCCCCGCATGCGCTGATGCACAACCTCAAGCACAACAAGGTGCTGCACGAGCGCAACGTGTTCCTGCACGTGGTGACGCTGCCGGTGCCGTACGCGCCAGAGGGGCAGCGCCTGAAGATCGAGTCGGTGGGCGACGAGTTCTACCGCATCTACGTGCGCTTCGGCTTCATGGAGACCCCGGACGTGCCGCTGGCGCTGATGCGCTCGTGCGACCACGGCGGGATCTACTTCGACCCGATGGACACCACCTTCTTCGCCAGCCGCGAGACCATCGTGGCGACCGCCAACCGCGGCATGCCGATCTGGCGCGACAAGCTGTTCGCGCTGATGCACCGGAACGCCGCGCCGGCCACCGGCTTCTTCCGGATTCCGGGCAACCGCCTGGTGGAGCTGGGCGCGCAGGTGGAGATCTGACGCGGCAGCGCGCCACGCGCGCCGCAGGGACCCCGGTAGTGCCGGCCGCTGGCCGGCTCCCCACCACGCCTGCATCGCGGGTTGCCCGGTAGTGCCGGCCGCTGGCCGGCACTACATGGCGCCTTCATCGCGTGGAGCCGGCCAGCGGCCGGCACTACATGCCAAGTTGCCGGCCAGCCGCCGGCACCACATGGCGCGGATCGCGCTCCTTTTGCCGCATAATTGCGCCATGACTGACGACCGCATCATCGGTGCCGGTGCCACCCGCGAGGATGACACCACCGACGCCAGCATCCGCCCCAAGCGCATGGCCGACTACCTCGGCCAGGCGCCCGTGCGCGAGCAGCTGTCGATCTACATCGACGCGGCCAAGGGGCGTGGCGACGCGCTCGACCACGTGCTGATCTTCGGCCCGCCCGGCCTGGGCAAGACCACCCTGAGCCACGTGATCGCCAACGAACTGGGCGTGGCGCTCCGGGTCACCTCCGGGCCGGTGATCGAAAAAGCCGGCGATCTCGCGGCGCTGCTGACCAACCTGCAGCCGCACGATGTGCTGTTCATCGACGAGATCCACCGCCTGTCGCCCGTGGTCGAGGAAGTGCTGTACCCGGCGATGGAAGATTTCCAGATCGACATCATGATCGGCGAGGGCCCCGCGGCCCGCTCGATCAAGATCGATCTGCCGCCCTTCACCCTGATCGGGGCCACCACCCGGGCCGGCCTGCTGACCGCGCCGCTGCGCGACCGCTTCGGCATCGTCCACCGGCTGGAGTTCTACACGCCCGAGGAACTGACCCGGATCGTGCGCCGCTCGGCCGCCATCCTCAACATCGACTGCACGGCCGAAGGCGCGGCCGAGATCGCGCGTCGCTCGCGCGGCACCCCGCGCATCGCCAACCGGCTGCTGCGCCGGGTGCGCGATTACGCCCAGGTCAAGGCCGCCGGCCATATCGACCAGGACGTGGCCCAGGCTGCCATGCAGATGCTGAAAGTGGACCCGGAAGGCTTCGACGACCTCGACCGGCGCCTGCTCAGGACGATGGTCGACTACTTCGACGGTGGCCCGGTGGGCATCGAATCGCTGGCGGCGGCCCTGTCCGAAGAGCGCGGCACCCTGGAAGACGTGGTCGAACCGTACCTGATCCAGCAGGGTTTCCTGATCCGAACCGCGCGCGGCCGCATGTGCACGCACAAGGCTTACCGGCACATGGGCCTGAAGCCGAAGAACCCGCCCGCCGACCTGTTCGCGGAGGTTCCGGATGTCGGTTAGCCCCGGGTTCAGTTGGCCGACACGCATTTACTGGGAAGATACCGATGCTGGCGGCGTGGTCTACCACGCCCGCTATGTCGCCTTCATGGAGAGGGCGCGCACCGAATGGATGCGGGCACTGGGCTTTGGGCAGGAGCGCACGCGCACCGACCACGGCCTGGTCTTCGCGGTCCGCTCGATGAGCATGGATTTCCTGAGGCCCGCGCGACTGGACGATGCGCTGGCCGTGACCGCCACGCTGGTGCAGTGCAAGCGCGCCAGCCTGGTGTTCCACCAGGCGGTGTGTCGCGGCGATGAAACGCTGCTGACCGCCCAGGTGAAGATCGCGGCACTGGACGCCACCACATTCAAACCGCGCGGCATGGACGATGCATTCCATGCCGTGCTGAAACACCACGAATTTCCAGAATCCGCACACTGAGGAACAACGGATGATCGCAATGCTCCTGGCCCTGCAGGCCACGGTGGTCGAGGCGCTGCCGCAGGAAGTCACCAGCGCCGCGTCGCAGACCGTCGCGCAAGCCGCGCATGGCGGTGGCATCAATTACCTGGACCTGATGGTCAAGGCCAGCATTCCGGTGAAGATCATCGTGCTGCTGCTGCTGGCCGGCTCGTTCATCAGCTGGGTGATCATCTTCCGCAAGGCGCGTGTGTTCAACGCCGCCAACCGCGAGGCCGACGAGTTCGAAAGCCGCTTCTGGTCCGGTGCGGACCTGGGCAAGCTGTACAGCGCCGCCACCGACCGCAACCGCAAGGTGGGTGGCCTGGAGGCGATCTTCGAAGCCGGTTTCCGCGAGTTCACCCGCCTGCGCGACAAGCGCCGGCTGGATGGCCGCGCCCAGCTTGAAGGGGCCCAGCGCGCCATGCGCACCAGCTACACCCGTGAAGTGGACCAGATGGAGCGCAGCCTGGAGCTGCTGGCCAACATCGGTTCGACCGCCCCGTACGTGGGTCTGGTCGGTACGGTGTTCGGCATCATGGTGACCATGCACGACATGATCAACAGCGGCGAGCAGGCCGGCATCGCCTCGGTCGCACCGGGTATTTCCGAAGCCCTGTTCGCCACCGCCATCGGCCTGTTCGTGGCGATCCCGGCGGTGTGGGCCTACAACCGCTTCACCACCCGCGTGGAGCGCCTGTCGGTCCGCTTCGAAACCTTCGCAGAAGAGTTCAGCTCGATCCTGCAGCGCCAGACCGCGGGCGACGAGTAAGCGCCCAGCACCAAGGACCCTGCCATGACCGCTGCCATTGGCCGCCGCAAGCGCCGAAAGCTCAAATCCGAAATCAACGTCGTGCCCTACATCGACGTGATGCTGGTGCTGCTCATCATCTTCATGGTCACCGCGCCGCTGCTCACCCTGAGCTTCGATGTGGACCTGCCGAACTCCCAGGCCAAGGCACTGGAAAGCAAGCAGGACCCGGTGGTCGTCTCGGTACGCCTGGACGGCCAGCTCACGCTCAAACTGCCTGACGCCAAAGAGCCGGCCGTGATGGAGGCCGCTGAACTGCAGGCGCGTCTCGGCGCGCTGTCGGCGCAGGACAAGAACCTGCGTGTGATCGTCGCTGCCGACCGTGCCGTGGCGTATGAAAAGGTGGTCGCGGCAATGGACGTGATCAAGCGCGCCAACGTCGAAAAGGTGGGTCTGGCGACCGATGCACGCTGACGCCCTGCCGCCGCAGCGCCAGTCCGAGGAACAGTGGGGTCTGCCGATCGCGCTGGCGTTGGCCGTGCACCTGCTGCTGGCGCTGGTGTTCATCGCCGCCTGGCTGTGGTCGCCCCAGCGCAGCACCGAGGCCGCCGCCGGCGACCCGGCCATCGAAGCCAGCCTGCAGCTGTCGGCCGCCGAGGCGTCTGCCGCGCGGCAGGCGCTGCGCGCCTCCGAATCGCTGCCCGCGCTGCCCGAGCCGGTTGCCCAGCCCGAACCGATTCCCGAAGACACCGTGCCGCCACCGCAGCCGCTGCCCGAGCCACGCCCGCAGGACGCCCCGACGCCCCAGCAGCAGCAGGCCCAGGAGCGCGTGGCCCAGCCGGACAAGATCGACCAGGAGGCCGTCAACGCCCTGGCGATTTCGGCCGAGAAGGCCAAGCAGGAACAGGAAGCAAAGCGCCGCCAGGAACAGATCGACCTGACCGAGCGCAAGCGCCAGGAACAGGCCGAGCAGAAGCTGCGGCTGGCCAAGCAGCAGGAAGAGGCCGACCAGAAGAAGAAGCTGGCCGAGCAGGAACAGAAGGCCAATGACGCCAAGGCCCAGGCCGAGCGCGACAAGAAACTGGCCGAGATCCGCGCCAAGCGCGCCCAGGCCGAGAACGAAGCCAAGCTGGCCGAGCAGAAGCTGCGCCAGGTGAGCGCTGCGCGTGCGGCCACCGCCGCCGCCTCGACTGCCGGTGCCACCGGCGCCGCACAGCCGGCCGCCGGCGCGGGCGGGGCCAGTGACGATCTGCGGGCCAAGTACGCGGCGGCCATCCAGGCCAAGGTCACCGACACCTGGATCCGCCCGCCGAGCGTTTCGCCGGGGCAGGGCTGCCGGATCGCCATCGTCCAGTTGCCGGGCGGCCGCGTCATGAAGGCCTCCGTGGTGCCGCCGTGCCCTTACGACGATGGGGCCCAGCGCTCGCTGGAGGCGGCCGTGCTCAATGCCCAGCCGTTGCCGTATCGCGGTTTCGAGACGGTGTTCGCACGCGAACTGACCCTGAATTTCCGACCGGAATGAGCCGTCGGGGCGCCCGTATCGTTAACGCGATGTGAGAGCGCCCCGGTTCGACACTCGGATTTCACGTGCGGTTGGTTCATGATTGCGAAACCGTTCAACCCGGTTCTGTTATCCCTCGTTGTGGTTCCCGACTGAGCATTCCATGAAGATGATGTCTCGTTTACTGGTCGCGTGCGCGGCCCTGTTGCTCCCGTTTGCTGCCCTGGCGCAGCAGAAGGGCCTTGAAATCGACATCATCGGCGGCCGCGTCTCGGCCACGCCGATCACCGTGGTGCCGATGCCCTACCAGGGCTCCGCCGCCGCGCCGGCCACCGATGTCGCCGCCGTGGTCCGCGCCGACCTGGACCGCTCCGGCCAGTTCAGCACGCTGCCCGAAGCCCAGATCGTCGAGAAGCCCACCCGCGGCAGCGAGATCCAGTTCCCCACCTGGCGTGCGCTCAAGCAGAACTACATCGTGGTCGGTCGCGTCATGGACGCCGGCGCCGGTGCCTACCGCGTCGAGTACGAGCTGTACGACGTGCCCAAGGGCGAACGCCTGCTGGGCCTGGCGATGACCGCGCGCGGCACCGCCATGCGCGATGTCGCCCACCAGATGGCCGATGCCATCTACGAGAAGATCACCGGCGTACGCGGCGCGTTCTGGACCCGCATCGCCTATGTCACCGCCAGCGGCAAGGGCGATGCCATGCGCTATGCCTTGATGGTGGCCGATTCGGACGGCTTCAACCCGCAGACCATCGTGCGTTCGGCCGAACCGCTGCTCTCGCCGACCTGGAGCCCGGACGGCAGCAAGCTGGCCTATGTCAGCTTCGAACGCGGCAATTCGGCCATCTACATCCAGAACATCGCCACCGGCGCCCGTGAGCTGGTCACCAGCTTCCGCGGCATCAACAGCGCCCCCTCGTTCTCCCCGGATGGCCGTCGCCTGGCCCTGTCGCTGTCGCGCAGCGGCAACCCGGAAATCTACGTGATGGACCTGGGCAGCAAGCAGCTGACCCAGCTGACCAACCACTTCGCCATCGACACCGAGCCGACCTGGAGCCCGGATGGCAGCAGCGTCTACTTCACCTCCGACCGTGGCGGCCGCCCGCAGATCTACCAGGTGCCGGCCAGCGGCGGCAGCGCCTCGCGTGTGACCTTCCAGGGCAACTACAACGCCACCCCGAGCCTGTCCTACGACGGCAAGAAGCTGGTGGTCGCCCAGGGCAGCGGCAATACCTACAAGATCGCGCTGATGGACAGCAGCCAGGGCTCGGCGCGCTGGAGCACGCTGTCGCCGGGTTCGCTGGATGAATCGCCGAGCTTTGCGCCCAACGCAAGCATGGTGTTGTACGCCGCCCGCGAGGGTGGTCGTGGAGTGTTGTACGCCGTTTCGGCCGATGCGCGCGTGCGCCAGCGGCTGGTTCTGGCCGACGGTGACGTCCGCGAACCTTCGTGGTCGCCATACCGTACAAAGCGCTAACAGAGTGTTAAGATTCGACGTATTCATCCCTCATCCGGCTTTAGGAGCCTCAAAGGTATCGCCATGAACAAGTCCACCCGTGTTCTGCTTGTCTCCCTGTTGTCCGTGGCCGTCCTGGCCGGTTGCTCCAAGAAGGTGAAGGAAGCACCGGAAGCTCCGGTCGACACCGGCTCCTCGACCACCCAGCCGACCGGTCCGTCCACCTCGGGCCTGTACGGTCCGGGCGACCTGGATACCGATTCCTGCCTGCGCCAGCGCGTCGTGTACTTCGACCTGGACCAGGACAGCCTGAAGCCGGAATTCCAGGCCATCATGGCCTGCCACGCCAAGTACCTGCGTGACCGTCCGTCCTCGCGCATCACCCTGCAGGGCCACGCCGACGAGCGCGGTTCGCGCGCTTACAACCAGGCCCTGGGCGAGCGTCGTGGCAATGGCGTGTCCTCGGCACTGCAGGCCAACGGTGGCTCGGCTTCGCAGCTGACCGTGGTGTCCTACGGTGAAGAGCGTCCGGTCTGCACCGAGACCAACGAGTCCTGCTGGTCGCAGAACCGTCGCGTCGAAATCGTCTACACCGCTCAGTAATAGATGCGCCTTCGATTCATATCGATGATCGTTGCGGCAGCCCTCGTGGCTGCCGCACCGGCCCACGCGCAACGCCAGAGTCTGGCCGACCGCGTGGGGTCGCTTGAGCAGCAGGTGCTCAACAACCAGTCCAACACGGACATGCTCAACCAGCTCAACCAGCTCCGCACGCAGATGCAGGCGCTGCAGTCGCAGGTGGAGCAGTTGCAGCACGAGAACGCCCAGCTCAAGCAGACCAGCCAGGACCAGTACCTGGATCTGGACGGGCGGCTGAACCGGCTGGAAGGCGGCGCTGCGCCGGCCCTGCCTGCCGCGCCTGCTGCCAAGGCCCCCGTGGCCCCCCCGAAACCGGCAACGGCCGCTTCCGAGCGGCCGCCTTCCGTGCACGGCGATCCTGGCAGCCTGGCGGCCAGCGGCGACGAGCGCACCGCCTACAACGTCGCCTTCGACGCCCTCAAGGCCGGCAAGTACGACGACTCCTCGCAGCTGTTCCTGAGCTTCCTGGAGCTGTACCCCAATGGCGTGTACACCCCCAATGCCTTGTACTGGCTGGGTGAGAGCTACTACGCCACCCGCAATTTCCCGCTGGCCGAGGCGCAGTTCCGCGACCTCGTCTCGCGCTACCCGACCCACGACAAGGCGTCCGGTGGCATGCTCAAGATCGGCCTGTCGCAGTACGGCGAAGGCAAGATCGACGCCGCCCAGGCCACCCTGGAGCAGGTCGTCAGCACGTACCCGGGCTCGGATGCCGCGCGCACCGCGCAGGACCGCCTGCAGTCGATCCGGCTGGGTCAGCAGATCCGCTGAGACCCCGTCGGCCCAGGCCGGTATACTTGACTGTTGGGCGACCGCCAGCGCGGTCTTCACCCTGAAGTGCCGGGCCATGCCCGGCTGTCGTCGTTTCCGCAGCCGTAGTCCCAGAACACCCTCATGACCGCAACCCTGTCCGCCGCCGCCGCGCTCCCCAGCGAGATCGTGCAATCGCCCCTGCCGCGTCTGAAGATCACCGAGATCTTCACCTCGCTGCAGGGAGAAGCCGATACCGCCGGCTGGCCGACCGTGTTCGTCCGCCTGACCGGCTGCCCGCTGCGCTGCACCTACTGCGACACCGCCTACGCCTTCCACGGCGGCACCTGGTGGGATATCGACGCGATCGTCGCCGAAGTGCTGGCGCAGGGCGTCCACCACGTCTGCGTGACCGGCGGTGAGCCGCTGGCGCAGAAGCGCTGCCTGGTGCTGCTGGAAAAGCTCTGCGATGCCGGCCTGGACGTCTCGCTGGAGACCTCCGGTGCGCTGGACGTCAGCGCGGTGGATGCGCGCGTCTCGCGCGTGGTCGACCTCAAGACGCCGGGGTCCGGCGAGATGGCCCGCAACCGGCTGGAGAACCTGCCGCTGCTGACCCGCCGCGACCAGATCAAGTTCGTGCTGTGCAGCCGCGAGGATTACGACTGGGCGCGCGGCATGGTCGCCGAGCACCGGCTCAATGAGCGCAGCATGGTGCTGTTCTCGCCGAGCAAGGGCCAGGTAAGCCCGCGCGAACTGGCCGACTGGATCGTCGAAGACCGCCTGCCGGTGCGTTTCCAGATGCAGCTTCACAAGCTCCTCTGGGACGACGAGCCCGGGCGATGACCGGCCGCCGGGCGACCCCCGGCCGCTCTTACTGATTCCTTCCGGCGCGGGACAGCGTGCTGGCTTTCCCGCAACCCACCGGAAACACCCCATGAAGAATGCAGTTGTCCTCCTGTCCGGCGGCATGGATTCCGCCGCCGTCGTCGCCATCGCCCGCGAGCAGGGCTTCGCCGTCCATGCGCTGAGCGTGCGCTACGGCCAGCGCCACACCTCCGAACTGGATGCCGCGGCCGCGGTGGCCACGGCGCTCGGCGCCGTCGCCCACAAGACCGTCAACGTCGACCTGCGCAGCATCGGCGGTTCGGCGCTGACCGACGATATCGACGTGCCCGAGGCGGGCGGCGAGGGCATCCCCGTCACCTACGTGCCGGCACGCAACACCATCATGCTGTCCGTCGCACTGGGCTGGGCCGAAGTGCTGGGCGCCAACGACATCTTCTGCGGCGTCAACGCCGTGGACTACTCCGGCTACCCGGACTGCCGCCCCGAATTCATCGCGGCCTTCCAGACCCTGGCCAACCTGGCCACCAAGGCCGGTGTGGAAGGGGCGGGCATCCAGGTGCACGCCCCGCTGCAGTTCCTGAGCAAGGCCGACATCGTGCGTGAAGGCGTGCGCCTGGGCGTGGATTTCGGCCTGACCGTGTCCTGCTACAACGCCGACGACAGCGGCGCGGCCTGCGGCCACTGCGATGCCTGCCGCCTGCGCGCGCAGGGCTTCGCCGACGCCGGCGTGGCCGATCCCACCCGTTACGCCTGATTGCCACACGGGTACGCCTGCGCGCCAAGATAGGTTAGAATGCGCACCCCCGGCAGCGATGTCGGGGCATGCAATGGGCCGTTAGCTCAGTCGGTAGAGCAGAAGACTTTTAATCTTTTGGTCGATGGTTCGAATCCATCACGGCCCACCACTGCATCCATGAACGAAGGCGCCTGCGAGGGCGCCTTTTTTCGTTTCGCCACATTGCGGCTCGTCGCCATTTCACGCAATCTTTCTGCTCTATTGAAAGCAGGGACAGCGAATGACGCAGGGAATGCACACCACCGCAGCATCGGCAACGAACGGACCGATGGCGGCACGCGATGGGCTCGCTGCGTGGGTGCGCCGCGCAGGCAAGGGCGCGCTGCTGCTCGCCGTTCTTTACGTGCCGACCGTACATGCAGCACCCGACGCTGGGCTCGCCGTGGAGTACTACGACGTGCAGGGAACCACGCTTGCGCAGTTGCGCGCGTCGCTGAGCGCCCTGGGTCCAGTCGATGACGACGGCGAGCGCCATCACGGCCAGGTGAACTGGAACCTGCAGTGGCGCTACAACTACAGCACCGATCGCGGTGGCTGCCGGCTGACCGGATTCACCGTCCAGCGCAGCACTACCATGCAGTTGCCGCGCTGGGTGGATGTGGATCGCGCAGCGCCGGCGCTGCGCAGCGAATGGGAACGGTACAGCCAGGCGCTGCGCCTGCATGAGGATGGCCACGTGGAGACCGGTGCGCTGGCGGCGGTCGAGCTCGAACGTCGTGCGGCGGCGGTCAAGCGCAGTCCCACCTGCGCAGCATTGACCGCCTCGCTGGATGAGATCGGCAAAGCCGTGATCCAGGAATTCAAGGCGCGCGATATCGAGTACGACGCGACCACCGGGCATGGCGCCACGCAGGGCGCGCAGCTCTGAGGCTCCTCAGTAACGCCGCCGCGCGATACGTGCGCTCTGTTGCCATCATGGAGCGCTAGCCGGTACACGACAGGCCCAGCATCTTCGCAGGTGCTGTCTGGCTGACGGTCGCCCGCCCATGACGCCGATTCACGAGCCAGCCGATGTAGTGTCGATTACCGATGCCTACGGTCGATTCGGCCAATTCCCACACCACGGTGGGCAGTTCCCAGATGGTGTAAGGAAGTTCCCAGCGCGAATATCGACGCGCTGGATTCTTTCGCTGAACAAGTGATCTTCGGGGGAGGCAGCACCTTTTCTCCACGTGGGCGCGCCCCGTATGAAAGCGATGATGTGTTGGATTCTGCTCGTCGGTGTATTGGCCTATTCCGTCCATCTGTTCGTCCGACGTGGCGAGCCCGCACGTCCCCGTGTCGCCAGCGGTTCCGGCATGCCCGCAGCCATGAAGCCCCCCCTTTCTGCCATACAGGCAAGACCTTCGCCCAGGCTGAAAATGGGCCCGCGAGCGGTTGAGACGCGGCTCGTTACCCGGCACGGTCCCAAGGCATTCAGCATTGTACGTGCGGAAGATCTGCGTCCTGATGGCGATGCACTGCTTCACGTCCAACAGAACCTGAGGCAATCGGAGCAGGGTGACGGAACGGCAACCTATCGAATATTCCTGGCTGTACTGGACTGCCGGAGGATGATCGTCGGTAGCGTCACGGCTGTAGATGGCGCCGACGATGTCATTCGGCGGCTCCAACAATGCGAGGGGCTGCTCGCTGCCCCCGAGATCATGGATGTCGACTGGCTCACGCGAGCTGCGGACCAGGGAAGTATCGAGGCCATGCTGGTCTATGCAGAAAATCCCAATCACGTGCTCGGCACGGACACGTCCGTCCATCTCAGGGATCCGGAGCGTTTCTCGGAGTGGAAGTACAAAGCGCGGTTCTATCTTGAAGCCGCAGCTGACGTGGGAAGTGTGGATGCGCTTATGGCGTTGTCCAGTGCCTATGGCAGAGGCGACATCGTCGAGGGCAACGAAAGCGAAGGATACGCCTACGCGTCTGCTGTCCAAGTGTTGGCTCAGGTTGCGGGCAGCGAGGAGCTGCTCAGCGCATACCGCGCCGGCTTATCACCCGCAGAAACGGTTCGCGGAGAGCGCCGCGCTCGTCAGATCATCAGACGATGCTGTGGAGAGTGAGAATGAAAATTCAGGTGGAAGGCAGGATGCCAGGTGTGGCTTGGGGAATTGGATTGCTCGTGGCGATGGCCGCTGGCATATGGATGTGCATTGCGTATGCTCAAGCAGGAAAGCGAATTGCGTCGTGGAATGCAGTGCCTGTTCGCTTGGGCGGCCGTCGCCGGACGTGGCAACAAGAGTGTTTCTGGACACGTTCGAGCGCGTCATGCGTTGGGGGCCGAATGCACTCGACAAACTGAATATCTATCCTGGCGATGTCATTACCGTCTGCAACGGATACATCTGTGTCGACTACATCAAGACCGAGATTGGCTATGAAGGTAATAGGGTTCGTGAGCAATCGACGAATCCGCGACCCAGGTCCGGGGGAGGGGGTGTGCCCTCTGGGAATCCGGTGATACCAGGTAGTGGGGGTCCTGGAAGAAGTGGTGGGGTCTCCATTGGTCCGCTCAGCAATCCCGGAAGCAGTGACAAGAAGAAGACGCCCGTCAGGACACGTCAACAGTAGCCTCTACTGGGGCTTTGGGCCGCTGGTCCACAGCCCTGTTGCGCCAGCCTGATTCTAGGGGGGGGTGCAGTGTCGGCTACCGTCATCCCTGGTCCATCCCGGCAACGCTCGAGAATCGACCGGCATGCAGACCAGTGTTGATGCTCCTGATGGGAAATTCGGGTCAGCGAGCAGGGCAGGCTGCGCCTGGCCCGGCGTCAGTGTCGTGTCAGGTCGAGATCGATGGCATCAAGCACGCGTTGCGCACGGGCGCGCGCGGATTCGCCGGCACGCGCGCCGACCGCAAGATCCGGGACGATGCCGGCGACTTCGTCGCTGCCATCGGCGCGCAGCCGCACGCAGTTGGGAATGCGCACGCGCAGATGGCTGTTGGGCAGTTCGCTTGGCGCTGCGGCGCTCATGAAGCCGCAGCCGTAACCACCGCTGCGGCTGCCCACGACCCGCGCGATGCCGTTGTCCTGCAGGCGGGCCGCGAACATCTCCGCCGAGGACGAGGTCTTGCCGTCGATCAGCAGATAGACCGGACCGCTCCAGGCGCCGCGATGCGCACGCACGTCCTGTGCCCAGTCCAGGCGATGGGCGATGAGGAAATCGTCAAGCCGATCCACTGCGGGGTCGGCCAACGGGCCGCCGGATGTGCCCGCCGCGACCAGGCGCCGGCAGCGCTGCGCCGACCAGTCCTGTTGGGTCTGCCAGACCCACGACAGGTCGCAGGCGGGGGTCTGTGCGGCACGCAGCGCGGTGGCGAACGCCGTGCGCTGCTGCGTCAGCATCGGGCGGGCACGGGCGTCGGGCCGGTGGCGGGTCAATGCATCGTCGAGCCGCTCGAACTGCTCCTGCAGATAGTCGACGCCGGCGCCGGACGCGCTCATCTGCAACGTGGCCGAGCGCACCGGCTGATCGGTGAACAGGCGGGCGAGGGTGTCGCCGCTGTCGTCGCCACCGGGATTGGTGCCGACGTCGACCAGCACGGCGTCCACGGCCTGCTGCCGGAAGCGACGCAGCGTGGCGGCGATCTGCGCGACCCAGGCCTCCTGCAGCGTGGCCCGCATGGTGCGCACCCCATCGGCGTGGCGCAGTTGCGGCCACAGCCGATGGCACAGGCCGGGATAGCGCAGCGCGTCGAACTCGTGCAGGCGCAGCAGGCCGAGGCGGCGTCCGTCGGCGAGGGTGATCACACCGCTGCGCAGGGCCGGCTCGGCGTTGCCGCCGACGGCGCGGTACGCCGGCAGCGTCTGCAGCGGCAGGCTGTAGTCCTGGCGGCCTTCGTCGACCACGCCCAGCACCGCGCAGCCGGTGGTCGCGTCGAGGGCGCGCGGGTCCACCGGGGCGGGCATCGGCCCGGGTGCATCGGTTGATTGGCGGTCGAGCAGGGCCAGATGCCCATCATGGAAACCGGCAACGAACGTGCGCAGTGCCTGTTCCGCTTCGGCATCGCTGTGCGCTTCGTCCACCGCGCGGGCGGCGGCATGCGCCAGGGCCGGCAGGTCCACACCGCTCTGCGGCGACGCCATCCAGGCCAGGTGGGCGTAGTCGTCCTGCAGCGTCTGCGTCAGCGCGGCCAGATCGGCGCGCCAGGCGGCGCGGTCCACCTCGGTGGCGGCGTGGACAGGTGCCGTTGCCAGCACCCCGAGCAGTGCGCCGGTGAGCGCCATCCGTAGCGTGCGTGGTGTCATCCGTGATCTCCGCGGGTGCGGCGCGCCGTTGCGCCGGTGTCTGCATGGAACCTGCAGGATGCTAGCAAACAACAGCGCCCTCACACCCCCGTTCCGCAACCGCGCGCATGATCAGGCCGTACCCCTGAAGTCGGGATCGACGATCCCACGGAGCGGTGCCATGAAGACCATCAACACCGGCCCGCGCGTCCGCGTGCTCAACCAGATCATCGGCGTGGCCCGCGACGGGCATGACCTGTATGCGCGCGGCGTAGCGGACATGCAGGACAACGACCCGGACCTGGGCGCGCTGCTGATGCGCATGGCCGAGTCGAACGCCAGGGTGGTGGACCGCGTGAGCGGCCTGGTACGCCTGGAAGGCGGCCGGCCCGTGCGACACGGCACGATCGCCGGCCATGTACGCGGCTATTTCGGCTGGCTGGGAACGGTGCTGGGCGATGCAGGCATCCAGTATCTGAGCGAAAGCCAGGCCAGCGAGGCCCGGCTGATCCGGGTCATGGAAGCGGCGGTACGCCACGGTGACCTTGGTGAGGACACGTGCGGGACGCTGGACGCGATGCTGCGCGACACACGCCTGTGCCGCGACGACATGCGCGGGCGGCTGAACACCATGCGCGCGCGCGATCCCTGAGGAAGCGTCGGACATCTCATGCAACAGGAACGGCGGCGCGCAAGGCGTGCCCGCCACGGAGCGGGTCAATGATGATCGTACTGAAGGATTCGACGGGCAGGCGCCTGCGTCTGGGCGAGGGGTGTCTGCTGGAAGACGGCGTACTGTTCCACCGTCGCACGATGCTGGTGGCGGTTGGCGATGGCCTCCGCCTGGCGCCCGGCGTGCTTGACGTGATCAACGCGTCGGTCGCCGGCAGCGCGTGGTTGTCGATGGAACAGGAAGGCCACCTGGCCGCCCCGCCATTGCGCTGGGAAACGCTGCATGTAGCGAGCTGATTCCCCGCGCCGTTGCAACCCCTTAGACCCGTGAGGCTGCGCGGACGCGCAGCCCCACCGAATCTGTGCAACGCCGCCGCTGTTACTTCTGCTGCGGCGAACGGGTGCTGTCTTTGTTGTCCTGCTGCTGCTTCTGCTGCTTGGCCAACGCGTCCTTGCGCTCCTGCTCCTTCTGCTGGTCGGTCTGGGCAGCGGCATTCTTCTGGACGTTGTTTTCGTTGTTCTGCATGGTGGACATGGTGTTACTCCAATACGACGTGATGTCGCAGGAGCCATACTGGACCGGGTGCCGTTACGCAGCGGTCGCACGCACATGAGGGTAGGGTTAGTGCCCGTTCCCGTGCGTGGATCCATTCAGATGAACAGGTCGATCACGTCAATCAGCGTGTCAGTGCTGTCGTGTTCGTGCTGGCGCTCGTAGCGGTGCTGGTCGCGCACGTCGAGTTGCTCATCGTCGATCAGGCCGCTGAAGTACACCATGCCGACAAGCAGTACCACCGGCGATACCAGCAGCGACAGCAGCAGCTGGAACAGCCCGAGCAGCACGCCGCCCTTGAACATCGTCGCGATGGCGAGCACGCCGCCGCAAAGGCCGAGCGCGATCCCCAGCAACAACCCGGCCCAGCCCCACGGCAGCAGGAAACTCAGCCATGACAGCAGCAGGACCAGCCATGCCACACGCGCGCGCCGGCTTGGCGGTGGTGTCCTGGCAGAAGACGCGGAGGCGGGCGCAGAGGAAGGCGCGGGGGCAGTGCTGGCGGTCGACATGCAGGATCCTTTTTGCAAGAGGGCCACATCCTACCGTCCGCGCGCCGTACGCGCAGCGGCGTGCACCTGCCCTCAACGCGGAGGTGGCGATACTGCGGGCGATACCCGTTGCGCGCCGGTGCGCGCAGAATACGAGCCTGTCCGTTGTCGTACCGCTGGAGGTTGCATGAACCGTATCGCCCTTGCCGTTGCCGTCACACTGGCCCTGGTGGGCTGCTCGCGCAGTCCCGAGCCGGCCGACCCTGCATCCCCCGCAGCGGCGCCTGCAGCGCGCACCGCCCCCGTCGCACTGCCTGCAGCGCCGTCGGATACGGCCACCGCCACACCCTCGTTCGACTGCGCCAAGGCCACGTCCGATGCGGAAAAGTGGGTGTGTACCGACGAAGGGCTGGCCGCGCTGGACCGCCAGCTGGCCGCGCAGTACAAGCGTGTGCAGACCGCACCGGACGAACTGGATATCGCTGCCGAGCAGCGCGGCTGGATCAAGGGCCGCGACGCCTGCACGCGCGCGGTGGACCCGCGCCAGTGCCTGCGCGAGGCCTACCAGACGCGCCTGGTGGAGCTGACCGTCAACAGCGGCGGCGTGCGCGCGAGCGCGACCGGTACCTATCGCTGCGACGACGCCGCCAAGCCGCTGAAGGTGGTGTTCTACAACGACATCGACCCGGCGGCGGCGATCGTGACGCTGGGTACCGACCAGGCCATCGTGTTCCCGATCGAGAGCGCCAGCGGCAGCCGCTATGGCCGCGAAGGCGTGGAGTTCTGGGAACACCAGGGCGAGGCGACGCTGGAGTTCTACGGCACCGCACTGCGCTGCACGGTTGAACGCTGACGCGTCTGCACGTCAGCGGACGCGGCGGTAGCGCACTTCGTTCTGGCGGTCGCCCACCTCGGTGGTGACAAAACCGTCGCGGCTCTGGCTGATGTCGAACACGCTGTCCCCGACATTCAGCCGGCCGCCGTTGACCCAGCCGGAGAGCGTCTGGCCGCGCGCCTGCGCCGACATGCGCCCGTCGCTGTCGATGCGCATGCGGATATCGGCACCGTACATGGCGTTGTAGCCCTCGAACTCTCCGATCATCCAGGTGGGCACGTACGAGGTATGCCGGGCGCCCTGGTAGCGGTCGTCGTCGTAGCGATCGTCGGACGTGTTGGCGTTGTGGACCAGTGCGCCGAGGATCGCCGCACCGATCAGCACGCCGGCGGCAACCTTGGCGTCGTGGTTGTCATCGTCGTCCCGGTCATGGCGCGAGCCGCCTCCCTGCACGCGGAAGGAGGCGCGGCAGCCGTCGTCCACCCACACCTCGCGGCGGTCGTAGTCCCAACTGCGGCCCTGGCGGCAGTCCGCGCCGGACAACTGCCGATCCAGGCTGACATGCCCGGCATAGGGCAGCGTGCAGGCGTGATACCGGTTGTCGCGGCTCTCGCAGGTGACGACATCGTCGGCCCGCGCGTCAACCAGGGTGGCGAGCAACAGCAGTGGGGCACTCAACAGAAGGCGTGTCTGCATGGCATGGGTCCGTGGCCCACGGGCGGGCCCTGTGGGTTGAACGATGCCAGTGGCGGATGAAAAACGGATGAAGGCGCAACGCGGCGCGGGTCAGGCGGCGCGTCCGGTTTCCATCGCACCGAAACAGCCACGGATGGCGTCGAGCAGTTCGCTCATCGAGTAGGGCTTGGGAAGGAAATGGATGCCCTCGCGCAGGCGCGCGGTGACCTCGGCCGGGTCCAGCCCGGAGGTCACCAGTACCGGCAGCCCGGGCTGGGCGCTGCGGATCAGGTGCGCGGCATCGATGCCATTGAGCTCGCCCAGGCATACATCGGTGAACACCAGATCGAAACGCTCGCCCGCACGCAGCAGGCCAAGCGCTGCCTCGGCCGAACTGACCGCGGTCACCTCGCAGGCCTGGCTCTCCAGCGCGAGCCGGCTGAGCTCGCGGGTGTCTTCGGTGTCTTCGATCAGCAGTACGCGCGGGATGACGTGGCGCTTGGACAACAACATGACGCGGAATTCCCTGGGGTTGGCCGGAAACGGCGCGCAAGTATGGGGCGGCGCAGGTTAGCAGTTCGTGCAGGCGGCCGGACGGGCGTGATGCCGATGCAGCAGGTACAGCCCCAGCACGGCCAGCAGGGCGGCCGACAGGCGCAGGCTGTTGCCCTGCCAGCCGATCGCCGTGGCATCGCTGACCTGCATGACGTTCCAGGCCATGTTCAGCGACACATGCAGCGCCACCGCGCTCCACAACGTGTTGCGGTCCAGGCGGCACAGCACGGCGAACACCACGCCGCCGATGCCGGTCATCGCAAACACCTGCAGTGCCACGCCGCCGCCGCCGCCGAACGACCACCAGTGGATGGCGCCGAAGATGACAGCCTGTACCAGGGCGGCAGGCCACCACGGCCAGCCCAGCCGGCGGTGGGCGAACAGGACGCCGAAGCCACGGAAGATGACTTCCTCGGCCAGCGGGAACAGCACGGCCAGCATCAGCAGCGGCAGCAGGCGGGCCTCCGCGCTGACGCCGCCCAGCCACCACAGGCCGAGCCAGCACGGCAGCGTTGCCAGCAGCACGATGGCCGGCCCCTGCCAGCTGCTGCCGGCCAGCCCCAATGCCTGCCGCAGCGGTACGTCCGGACGCAGCCAGGCCGCGACCGCGAGGACCAGCAGCACGCCCAGCCCGTTGTCGATGATGGCGCCGCCGAAGGGGATCGGCAGGCCGGGAATCGGCAGGCCTGCCCAGCCGGCCAGATCGCGCAGGTTGATCGACACCAGCAGGGTGGCGACGAGCAGGCTGGCGCTGAGCCAGAACGGGCGGTGGGGGGCAGTGGGCATGGTCGTCATCCTTGGCGTGCGGTGCACACAGTGTGTGGCGTGGGCAGTGCGCGGGCATGGGACAGAGGTCGGGGGCCCATCAGTCATGCGGCGTTGCGCAGGGGGGCGCTGCGGCAGGGTAGAGTCGGGGTTTGATCGATGGAGTGGCGACGATGCAATGCCCCGTATGCAAGACCCAGGCGCTGGTGATGTCCGAGCGCCAGGGCATCGAGATCGACTATTGCCCGCAGTGCCGCGGCGTGTGGCTGGACCGTGGCGAACTGGACAAGATCATCGAACGGTCGGTAGGCGGCGCCGCGCCGGCACCGGTGCGCGCAGCGGCGCCTCCGCCGCCGCCGCCGTCGGTGCAGCACCGTGATACCCGTCATCTGGGCCAGCAGTACGGCGACCAGCAGGGCTATCGCAAGAAGAAGAAAGAGAGCTTCCTGTCGGACCTGTTCGATTTCTGATCGCGTGCGGCAGCGCCGGCCTCAGGGCCGGCGCAGAATGAATTCCAGGTCGCGGCTGTCGCCGACCACGAAGTCGTAGTGGCCCACCGGCACACAGCCGTAGCGCGCATAGAAGCGTTGCGCACCATGATTCTCCGACCACACGCCCACCCACAGGGTGCGGCGTGCGGGCTGGTCCAGCCAGGCGAGGAAGGCGTCCATCAGGCGCGCGCCGTGACCACCGCTCTGATGGCGGGCCAGCACATACAGGCGCTTAAGCTCGATATCGCCCGGGCGCGCGTCGGCATGCGGCAGCCCGTTCGGGCCGGCCGCGAGGTAGCCCACCGCGCAGCCGTCCTCTTCCAGCAACCACACCGCACTGTGCGGATCGTCCAGTTCGCGCTGCTGCGGGGCGGGGCTGTAGTGCGCCTGCAGGAACGTCTGGAGGTCTTCGGGCGGGTAGGAGTCGCCGAAGGTTTCGGTGTAGGTCGCGATGGCGATGGCCGACAGGGCGTCGGCGTCGGCCACGTTGGCGCGGCGGATCTGCAGGGGCATGGGAACGCGGAAGCGGAAGCGGAAGCGGTGCGGCAGCTTACGTCATCGCTGCGTCCAGGGCGCACGCGGCGCCCGGGACGCACGCAGGTCTAGAACACGCAGGTCTAGAACCAGACCCGCACGCCGGCTACCCAGCGGGTGTCGCGGGCATCTTCGCCGGCGGCCGCGTGATGGTCGGCGGTATCGCCGAACAGGCGCTCGTGACTGATGCCGATGTACGGCGCGAAGCGGCGGCTGAACTCGTAGCGCAGGCGCAGTCCGGCCTCGACCTTGTTCAGGCCGGAACCGGTGCCGTACGCGGGCTCGTCTTTGGCCGAGAACGTGGCCTCCACCAGCGGTTGCAGGATCAACCGGTTGGTCAGCAGCAGCTCGTACTCCACTTCGACCGTGGCGGCGACCTGGCCGCCTTCGCCGATGTAGGCGGTGGCGGACGTTTCGAACTTGTACGGTGCCAGGCCCTGGATGCCGATGGCCGCCCAGGTGCGCGAATCGGCAGGCCGGAAGTCCTGCTTCACCCCGACCAGCACGTCCCACCACGGCGACACGCTGCGGCCGTACAGCAGTTCCAGATCCGACGATCCGGTGCGGCCATCGCTGCGCTCGCCTTCACTGCGCATCCAGAGGCGGTTGATGTTGCCGCCGATCCAGCCACTGGCCTCCCACGCCTGGCCATTGCCATGCTTCCCGTCCCACTGCTCCAGGCGGTTGATCAGCAGCATGCTGTGGATCTCCGGCGCGTGTTCCATCGCGCCGTGGTCGATCGGCGGAAACGCGGCGATGCGGTCGGCCTCGGTGACGGCGGGAATCGGCTCCAGCGGTTCCCGCGGCGCGGGGGACGCGTGGTCCATCGCGGCATGGTCCATCGTGCTGTGGTCCATGTTGCCGTGGTCCATCGCTGCGTGGTCCATGTTGCTGTGGTCCATCGTTGCATGGTCCATGTTGCTGTGGTCCATCGCTGCGTGGTCCATGTTGCTGTGGTCCATCGTTGCATGGTCCATCGTGCTGTGGTCCATGCTGCCGTGGTCCATTGTCGAATGGTCCATCTTGCTATGGTCCATGCCGCCGTGGCCCGCGTGGGAGGATGTACCGGCGGTGGCGGGGGGCGCGGTCTCCGCAGGCGCTGTGGCATGCGCATGCGACTGCGCCCAGGCAGGCGCCGACAGCGCGGCCAGCAGCGCCGCCGTCAGCAGGCGGGGGGAGTGTGCGGTGAGCGTGCTCATTCTTCGATCCTCACTTCGCGCATCATGCCCGCTTCCATGTGGTACAGCAGGTGGCAGTGGTACGCCCAGCGGCCCAGCGCATCGGCGCGCACGCGGTAGGTGCGGCGCGTACCGGGCGGCATGTCGATGGTGTGCTTGCGCAGGTGGAAGTCGCCGTCGGCGTTCTCCAGGTCGCTCCACACGCCGTGCAGGTGGATGGGGTGCTGCATCATGGTGTCGTTGACCAGCACGATGCGCATGCGCTCGCCGTAGTTCAGGCGCAGCGGTTCCGCGCTGGCGAAGGGAATGCCGTCGAACGACCAGCTGAACTTTTCCATGTGGCCGGTGAGGTGCAGTTCGACCTCGCGGCCGGGATCGCGTCCATCCGGATCGTCGAACAGGCTGCGCATCGCGCCGTAGGTGAGAACCTGGCGGCCGTTGTCGCGCAGCCCGATGCCGGGATCGTCGAGCTTGGGCTCGGTGGCCATGCTCTGCATGTCGATCAGCGGGTTGCCCGTCTCGCTCGGCGCGTGGCGCGGGGCCTTGTCGCTGCCGCCGTGCGCCCCGTGGCCCATGCTGGCGCCGCAGCCGCCTTCCATGCCCTTCATGTCGTGTCCCATGCCGCCCATGTCGTGGCCCATGTCGGACATGGTCAGCAGCGGGCGCGGGTCGCGCGCGGGAATGGGGGCCTGCAGGCCGTGGCGCACCGCCAGCGTGCCGGCGGCGTAGCCGGTGCGGCCCATATCCTGGCAGAACAGGGTGTAGGCGTCCTGGCCGCTGGGCTCGACGATGACGTCGAAGGTTTCCGCCGGCGCGATGCGGAACTCATCGATGGTGACCGGGTGGATGTACTGGCCGTCGGCGGCGACCACGGTCATCTTCAGGCCCGGGATGCGCACGTCGAAGTAGGTCATCGACCCGCCGTTGATGAAACGCAGCAGCACCTTCTCGCCACTGCGGAACAGGCCGGTCCAGTTGCCGGCCGGCGTGGTGCCGTTGAGCAGGTAGGTATAGGTGTGCGCGTTGATGTCGGAGATGTCGGTGGGGGTCATCCGCATCCGTCCCCACATGCCACGGTCGGCGGTAGCCGCAGCCCAGCCGTCACGACGCACATCGCGCAGGAAGTCGGGCAGGGTGCGCTTGTAGTAGTTGTCGTACTCGGCGAGCTTTTTCATGCGCCGGAACAGCGCGCCCGGGTCCATGTCGGTCCAGTCCGAGAGCATGATCACGTGCTCGCGGTCGAAGCGGTACGGCGCCGGCTGCAGCGGGTCGATGATCAGGGCGCCATACAGCCCGGCCTGTTCCTGGAACATCGAATGGCTGTGGTACCAGTACGTGCCGGACTGCTTGAGGGTGAACCGGTACTGGTAGGCCTCGCCCGGCGCGATGCCGTTGAAGCTCAGGCCGGGCACGCCGTCCATGTTGGCGGGCAGCAGGATGCCGTGCCAATGGATGGAGGTGGGGTGGCCCTGCAGCGCATTGGCCACGCGCACCGCCACCGTGTCGCCTTCGCGCCAGCGCAGGATCGGGGCGGGCAGGCTGCCGTTGACCGTGATCGCCGGGCGGGTGCGGCCGGTGAAGTTGGCCAGCGACTCGCCGATGCTCAACTGGAATTCCTGGCCGCTGAGCACCTGCGGGGCGGCAGCGAGGCCGGGACCGGCGGCGGCGAACGCGCGCGGGCTCAGGCCGGTGGCGGCCAGGCCGGCGGCGACGCCACCGGCGGCCAGCCCCTGGACGAACAGGCGGCGCGACGGCATGGGCAGGGCGCCCGGGCCGGGTTGGGTAGGGTGGGACATTGCAGCTCCGAATCGGATCCAATGGCACGCGCAGGTGCCAGTACGCCATCCGCGCAGGCAGCGCGGGGCATCGCGTCAGTCGGGCGCTCGCGGGGAGCGCGGGATCAGGCGATCGGAGGGCGGGTGATGCGGTCCAGCGGCAGGCTGGGCAGGGTCGCGCGTGCCGGGGGCAGGGGCGCCAGCGCCGGCGGCGCCGGTGTGGCGATCCAGGCGATCTGGACGGCCAGGCTGGGCTGCTGCGCGCAGGTGCGCAGGCAATCTTTGATCTTGCAGTGGTCGCCGTCGTGCGGTGCCTGGGCGT
Organism: Stenotrophomonas sp. LGBM10; assembly: GCF_046736075.1. Classification (GTDB taxonomy): domain Bacteria; phylum Pseudomonadota; class Gammaproteobacteria; order Xanthomonadales; family Xanthomonadaceae; genus Stenotrophomonas. Next base: position 1,157,966 of record NZ_CP177163.1, on the reverse strand, counting down.
GGTCGAGAACGACGGCCGGTGCCGGCGGTGCGCTGGCCTCATGGCCGTGACAGGGCGGTGCGGGGGCGGCGACGGCGGTGTCTGCCGGCTGCGCCAGTGCCAGGGTCATGGAACCGGCCAGCGCGACGTTCAGCCCGTTGAGCAACAGGCTGAGCATCAGGATCAGGCGCAGGAGCAGGCCACCGGCGGTCATGGGCGTCACCTTACCGCCAACGCCGCGAAGGCGCACCCGTGGCTGAACACGGGGTTCAACTCTGGAGCCCACTCCGTCAACCGCCGCGGCCGCATCAGCCTTCCTCGCGCACGATCTCGACCAGCCGCGCGCCGTAACGCGACAGCTTGGTGCCGCCGATGCCGCCGACACCGGCCAGCGCATCAACGCTGGTGGGCCGCTGTTCGGCGATGTTGCGCAGGGTGCTGTCGTGGAAGATCACGAAGGCCGGCACGTTCTGTTCGCGGGCCAGTTCGGCACGCAGGCCGCGCAGGGCGTTGAACAGCGCCAGGTCCTGCGGCAGCACGGACAGGCCGGTACGCTGACCGCTGCGGTCGCGCTCGCGGCCGGTGGCGGGGCTTTCGCGGCGCATCATCACCTTGCGCCGTCCCTTCAGCACGTCGCGGCTGGCATCGGTCAGGCGCAGGCCGCCATAGGCCTCGCTGTCCACTTCGAGCAGGCTGGCGGCCACCAGCTGGCGGAATACGCTGCGCCAGGTGCGCGCGTCCAGGTCCTTGCCGATGCCGTAGGTGCTCAGTTCGGTATGCCCGAACTGACGGATCTTCTCGTTGTCGCCACCGCGCAGGATGTCGATCAGGTGACCCACGCCGAAGCGCTGGCCGCTGCGGTACACGCAGCTCAGCGCCTTCTGGGCGGCCACGCTGGCATCCCAGGCATCGGGCGGGACCAGGCAGTTGTCGCAGTTGCCGCACGGCTGCGGGTAGGTTTCGCCGAAGCCGGCCAGCAGCACCTGGCGGCGGCATTGCATGGACTCGCAGTAGCCGAGCAGATGATCGAGCTTGGCGCGCTCGAGCGCCTTGCGCTCTTCACCGGCTTCGGACTGCTCGATCATCTGCTTGAGCAGCACGACATCGCCCAGGCCATAGCACAGCCAGGCCTCGGCCGGCTCGCCGTCGCGACCGGCGCGCCCGGTTTCCTGGTAGTAGCCTTCCATCGACTTGGGCAGGTCGGTATGCGCGACGAAGCGGACATCGGGTTTGTCGATGCCCATGCCGAAGGCGATGGTGGCGCACATCACGATGCCATCCTCGCGCAGGAAGCGGCGCTGGTTGGCGGCACGCACCTCGGCCGGCAGGCCGGCGTGATAGGGCAGGGCGTTCATGCCCTCGCGGCACAGGAACTCGGCGGTTTCCTCGACCTTGCGCCGCGACATGCAGTAGACGATGCCGGCCGCGTCGCGGTGGGCCTTCAGGAAGTCCAGCAGCTGGCGCTTGGCGTTGTCCTTCTGGACCACGGTGTAGCGGATGTTGGGCCGGTCGAAAGAGCTGACGAAGTGCTGGGCGTTGGTGAGGTCCAGCCGCTCGGCGATTTCGCGCTGGGTCGGCGGGTCGGCGGTGGCGGTGAGCGCGATGCGCGGCACATCCGGCCAGCGCTCGTGCAGCACGGTCAACTGGCGGTATTCGGGGCGGAAATCATGGCCCCACTGCGAGACGCAATGGGCTTCGTCGATGGCGAACAGGGCGATCCGGCTGCGCGCCAGCAGGGACAGGAAGCGGCCGGTGAGCAGGCGTTCCGGGGCGACGTACAGCAGTTCCAGTTCGCCGGCGAGCAGCTCGCGTTCGACCCGGGCGGCAGTCTCGCCATCCAGGGTGGAATTGAGGTACTCGGCGCGCACGCCCAGCTGGCGCAGGGCTTCGACCTGGTCCTGCATGAGCGCGATGAGCGGGGAGATGACGATGCCGGTGCCGTCGCGCAGCAGGGAGGGCACCTGGTAGCACAGCGACTTGCCGCCGCCGGTGGGCATCAATACGAGCGCGTCATTGCCGGCGGCGACATGTTCGACGATCGCCTGCTGCGGACCGCGGAAATCGTCGTAACCAAAAATGCGGCTGAGCAGGTCGTGCGCGGGGCGGGAAGACATCCCCGTAGTTTACAGGGCTGAGCGACCCGAGGAGGGTCATCCAATTCTGGGTTTGAACGTCAGCGAAGAGCCATCCGGGGAAGAAGCCCCCCTTGAGTCAAGGGGGGCGCGCCGACAGGCACGGGGGCTGTGGCCTGCGACTTGTGCAGGGTCCAAGGCTTCGCGAAGCGGAACCCTGGAAATCCCGCAGGGGCAAAGCCCCAGAAGGATTACTGCAGCAGGGAGCGCAGCATCCAGGCGTATTTCTCGTGGGTCTGCAGGCGCTGGGTCATCAGGTCTTCGGTCGGGGCGTCGTCGGCGTCGTCGGCCACATCGAGCACCTTGCGGGCGGTGCGGCACACGGCCTCGTTGGCGGCGACCAACTGGCGTACCATTTCACGCCAGTCCGCGCTGTCGGTCAGGCCCGGTTCCTCGGCGATCGAGGTCAGGGCCGCGAACTCGCGGTAGGAGCCCGGGGCGTTGAAGCCCAGTGCACGGATACGTTCAGCAACGTCGTCCAGGGCTGCCCACTGCTCGGTGTACTGGGTCTCGAACATGGTGTGCAGCGAGTTGAACATCGACCCGGTGACATTCCAATGGAAGTTGTGGGTCTTCAGGTAGAGCGTGAACGCATCCGCCTGGAAGGCCGCCAGCCCATCGGCAATCTTCTTGCGATCGCCTTCCTTGATCCCGATATCAATGTTCGGGGCCGAGGGGGCCGCCGTTGCCAGCTTCTGCTTACCGGTCTGGGTCTTCTTTGCCGGCGTCTTGGTTTTCGCCATGGGGGATATCCTCCTTGTGGATGGGATGGCCTTCACAATAGATCAGACTAACCTTTCAGATGTAATCAAAGTTTTAAACGATCCGATTGATGACCGCTATCAACAAACCTTCCGCTTCCTCCCTGCACCAGCACCAGCTCGCGATCGACGGGGCGATGAGCCGCGACCGTGGTCGTTTGCTGGGGATGCTCTCGCGCTGGCGGGCCAAACCGGCCGATGCGGGCGTGGCGGCAGCGTTCGAACAGGCCTTGCAGGCGTCGGTGCAGCGGCGTGAAGCACGCGCACGGAACCGGCCGACGATCAGTCTGGACGACAGCCTGCCGATTGCGCGTGAAGCTGAACGGATCACCGCGCTGATCCGCGATCACCAGGTCGTGGTGATCGCCGGTGAGACCGGTTCGGGCAAGACCACCCAGCTGCCGAAGCTGTGCCTGGCCGCCGGCCGGGGCGTGGCCGGGATGATCGGCTGCACCCAGCCGCGACGGATCGCCGCACGTGCGGTGGCCACCCGCGTGGCGCAGGAGCTGCAGTCCGAACTGGGCACCACGGTGGGTTACCAGGTGCGCTTCACCGACCGGGTCGGCGACGACACCCGCATCAAGTTCATGACCGACGGCATCCTGCTGGCCGAAATCAGCAGCGATCGCTGGCTGTCGCAGTACGACACGATCATCGTCGACGAAGCGCACGAGCGCAGCCTCAACATCGACTTCCTGCTCGGCTACCTCAAGCAGCTGCTGAAGAAGCGGCCGGACCTGAAGCTGATCGTGACGTCGGCGACGATCGATACCTCGCGGTTTGCCGAGCATTTCGACGACGCGCCGGTCATCAGTGTGGAAGGTCGTACCTTCCCGGTGGAAGTCCGCTATCGCCCGCTGGAAGGCGAGGGCGGCGGCGATGAGGCGGGCGGGCGCGACGGCGAACGCACCGTGAACGAGGCCGTGGTGGCGGCGGTGGACGAGATCACCCGTCTCGATCCGCGCGGCGACATCCTGCTGTTCTTCCCCGGCGAACGCGAGATCCGCGACGCGCATCAGGCACTGGAGCGGCGCAAGTACCGCGAAACCGAGGTGCTGCCGCTGTATGCGCGGCTGTCGGTGAAGGACCAGGACCAGGTGTTCAACCCGGGCAGCAAACGGCGCATCGTGCTGGCCACCAACGTGGCCGAAACCTCGTTGACGGTGCCGCGCATCCGTTACGTGGTCGATCCGGGCCTGGCGCGGGTCAAGCGCTACAGCCCGCGGCAGAAACTGGACCGCCTGCATATCGAAGCGGTGTCGCAGGCCAGCGCCAACCAGCGCAAGGGCCGTTGCGGACGCGTCTCGGAGGGCATCTGCTACCGCCTGTATTCGGAAGCGGAGTTCCTCTCGCGGGCCGAGTTCACCGATCCGGAAATCCGCCGGTCCAGCCTGTCCGGGGTGATCCTGCGGATGCTGCAGCTGGGCCTGGGCCGGATCGAGGATTTCCCGTTCCTGGAGGCGCCGGACGAACGCGCGATCGCCGATGGCTGGCAGCAGCTTGGCGAACTGGGCGCGGTGGACGGCGAACGCCGGCTCACCCCGGTCGGGCGGCAGATGGCGCGCCTGCCGGTGGACGTCAAGCTGGCGCGCATGCTGGTGGCGGCGCAGGCCCAGGGCTGCCTGCGTCCGATGCTGGTGATCGCCTCGTTCCTGGGCATCCAGGACCCGCGCGAGCGACCGCCCGAAGCGCGCGCCGCCGCCGACAACGCGCATGCGCTGTTTGCCGATGGCCGCTCGGAATTCGTCGGCGTGCTGCGCCTGTGGGATGGCTACCGCCAGGCCCACGAGGACCTCACCCAATCCAAGCTGCGTGGCTGGTGCGAGCGCCATTTCCTTGGCTTCCTGCGCATGCGCGAGTGGCGCGAGCTGCATCGCCAGCTGCGCGTGCTGTGCGAGGAACTGGGCTGGGCCGAAGAGCCGGCCGCCACCGCACTGGAGCCGCTGCTGGCCGGATCGTCTGCGCCGGCACCGGCGCGCGACGACGACGCGAAGATCAAAGCCACCCGTGGCCAGCAGCACCGCGCCGCGCGTCTGGCCCGCGAAGGCAAGGCCGAGCCGGCGCCGCCCGCAGCCGCACCTGCGCCGCCCGCCGACGCCCGTGAGGCGCGGGGCGGGTTCAGCGAGAAGGTGCGTGCGGCCGCCTACCAGACCCTGCACCGGGCGCTGATCGCCGGCCTGCCCACGCAGATCGGCCACCGCAGCGACAAGGGCGATTTCCTTGCCCCGCGTCAGCGCCGGTTCCTGCCGTTCCCCGGCTCGGTGCTGGCCAAGCGGCCGCCGCCGTGGCTGCTCACCGCCACGCTGCTGGATACCCAGAAGATCTGGGGCCTGACCAACGCGGCAATCGAACCGGACTGGGTGATCGCCGAGCTGCCGCATCTGCTGCTGCGCAAGCACTTCGACCCCCACTGGTCGCGCGCGCAGGGCCAGGTGCTGGCCTCCGAGCAGATCAGTCTGTTCGGGCTGGTGCTGGCACCGAAGAAGCCGGTGCACTACGGCCGCATCGCGCCGGGCGAAGCGCACGACATCTTCGTGCGGCAGGGTCTGGTGACCGGCGAGATCAACACCCGCGCCAGCGTCATCGCCGACAACCTCAAGGTGCTGGAGCAGGCGCGCGAGGAAGAAGCCAAGCTGCGTCGCGCCGGCATCGTCGCCGACGAAGGCTGGCAGGCACGCTGGTACCTGGACCGGATCCCGGCGGAGATCCATTCGGCAACCGGCCTGGATACGTGGTGGAAGGGACTGGCGCCGGACAAGCGGCGCGCGCTGGCGTGGACGCTGGCCGATCTGTTGCCCGGCGAGGGCAGCGATGCCGACCGCTATCCGGCGTACCTGCCGCTGGGCGATGCGCGGCTGGCGCTGCACTACCGTTTCGAACCGGGCAGCGAGGACGACGGGGTGAGCCTGGATGTTCCGCTGCACCTGCTCAACGCGCTGGACCCGGCGCGGCTGTCGTGGCTGGCGCCGGGCTTCGTTGCCGACAAGGCCTCCGCGCTGATCCGCAGCCTGCCCAAGGCGATGCGCCGCAACTACGTGCCGGCACCGGATTTCGGCCGCGCCTTCGCCGAGGCGTACCCGGACCCCACCGCCGACGACATCCGCGGAGAACTGGCGCGGTTCCTGTCGCGCGCGACCGGCGCACAGGTGGCGGCCACCGACTTCGACGATGCCGCGCTGGAATCGCACCTGCGCATGAACCTGCGCCTGCACGACGCCAACGGCACGCTGCTGGCCACGTCCCGCGATCTGGACGCGCTGCGGGCGCGCTTCGGCGAGAAGGCCGGCGCGGCCTTCGCCGCCCGTGCCGGACGGGCGTTGGCGGCCGAGGGGCTGCGCGACTTCCCGGCCACGCCGATTCCGCTGCAGGTGCCGGGCGAAGCCGGTGTGCCCGCCTACCCGGCGCTGGTGGATGAAGGCGAGAGCGCGGCGCTGCGCATCTTCGCCGATCGCAACGAAGCGCTGGAGCAGCATCCGCGCGGCGTGCGCCGCCTGCTGGAGATCGCGCTGGCCGACAAGGCCAAGCAGGCCCGCAAGCAGTTGCCCGTTCCGCCCAAGACCGGCTTGCTGTATGCCGCGATCGAATCGCAGGAACGGTTGCGCGGGGATCTGGTCGAGGCGGCGATGAACGCGATGCTGGCCGACGGCCTGGGCGATATCCGCGACCCGGCCGCGTTCGCGCAGCGGCGCGATGCGGCGGGCAAGGGCCTGTTCGGTGAGGCGATGGCGCGGCTGAAACTGGCCGAGAACATCCTGGCGCACGTCGCCGAACTCAAGCCGCAGCTGGAAGCGCCGTTGATGGGCTGGGCGCGTGGCAACCTGGACGACATGGAGCAGCAGCTGGCGGCGTTGATCCACCCCGGTTTCCTGCGCGATACGCCGGCCGATGCGCTGGCGCAGCTCCCGCGCTATCTGCGCGCGATGATCCTGCGTGCCGAACGCGCCAAGCGCGATCCCCCGCGCGACCAGGCACGGATGCTGGAACTGCGCCCGTTCCTGGACGCGCTGCACGAGGCCGAGCAGCGCGGCCAACGGGACCGGCCGCAGTGGCAGGAACTGCGCTGGGATCTGGAAGAACTGCGGGTGTCGCTGTTCGCGCAGGAGCTCGGGGCGAAAAGCGGCATCTCGGCCAAGAAACTGGCCCAGCGCGTGGCAGCGCTGCGCAGGCCGTGAGCCAACGGCCGCCCCGCGGGATGCGCGGGGCGGTCGCGATTACTTGACGCGACGGACCTTGGCGCGGGTGTTGGCGCCCTTCACCTGCAGGTACCAGGCACCCATCACGCCGGGGGTGATGGTGACCTGCGGCGACTGCGCGCGGATGCCGGACAGGCTGGCACTGTCGGTCTGCTCCCACTCCTGCGCATTGGCCAGCACATAGCGGCGGCCCTTGCCGAAGCCACGGAACTCGCCTTCCAGCGTGCTGACGATGGGCTCGCTGCTGCCGAAGTCGAAGAAGCCGCGGTTCTTGACGATGACTTCCTGGCGGCCTTCCTCGCGCGCCTGCTCCTTGACCTGTTCGCGGACCTGTTCGCGCACATCGGCGGCGACGGCGGCAACCTTGCCCTGCAGCCAGTTGTTGAGCGCGGCCAGTTCAGCCGGCTTGAGCTTGTCCAGGCCGGCGGCCTTGAACTCGTCGGGCGTCATCTGCTGCTGCAGATCGCCTTCGACCACGCGCTGTGCCCAGGCAGGTGCCGACAGGCTGAGCAGGACGGCCACAGCGGCCAACAACCGCAGACGGGAAAAGCGCATGGCAAGGTCTCCTTGGGATGGACGCAGTGTAGGGCCAGTGGCCGGTGCAGCGGTTTTGATTGTTCCCTCGCACTGGCGGCGCTAGTGTAGCTACCTCTGTCTTGCCTGCACGATGCTGTGAACCGCGCTTCTGTCCCCGGCCTGGATGCCCTGTTGAACCGACCCTCGGCGGCGTCGCTGCCGCCGGCCCTGTGCGAGGCGCTGCGCGCCCGCTGGCACGCGCCCGATACCGATCAGCAGATGCGCAGCAGCTGGCCGGTGCTGGCCGATACGCTCGATGCGCTGGCCCTCCTGTCGGCCGATGAAAGCGCGTTGCTGGCTGCGCTGCTGTTCGACCTGCCGGGCCTGCGCGCCGGGCTGGACGGCCTGCCGCTGGGGACGTTGAAGCCGGCGGTGGTCGGCCTGCTCGATGGCCAGGACGCGGCCGACCAGGTGTGGGCACTGCACGCCGGCCGTGAGGCCGGGCGCAACAGCGAGGGCCTGCGCCGGCTGCTGCTGTCGATCATCCAGGACCTGCGCGTGGTGCCGATCCTGCTGTCGCGGCAGCTGGCGCGCATGCGCGCCGCCGACCGCCTGCCGGACGAACAGCGCCGTGCGCTGGCCCAGCTCACCCGCGACATCCATGCGCCGCTGGCCAACCGCCTGGGCATCTGGCAGTTGAAGTGGGAGCTGGAAGACCTGGCCTTCCGCCACCTCGAGCCGGAAACCTACCGCCGCATCGCCCGCGAAGTGGATGAAACCCGCGTGGCGCGCGAGCGCTATGTGGAAAGCGTCAAGAAGGCGCTCGCGCGCGAACTGGCCGCACAGGGCATCCATGCCGAGGTCAGTGGCCGCCCGAAGCACATCTACAGCATCTGGCGGAAGATGCAGAAAAAGCGCCTCGCCTTCGAGCAGTTGTACGACATCCGGGCGCTGCGCCTGATGGTGGATGACGTTGCCGCCTGCTACGCCGCGCTGGGCGTGGTGCATGCACTGTGGGCGCCGGTACCCAGCGAGTTCGACGATTACATCGCGCGGCCCAAGGCCAACGATTACCGTTCGCTGCACACGGCGGTGGTCGGTCCGGAAGGGCGCACCATCGAAGTGCAGATCCGCACCCACGACATGCACGCCCAGGCCGAACTCGGCGTGGCCGCGCACTGGCGCTACAAGGAAGGCAGCAAGGGCGCGGAGAAGGCGTTCGATCGCAAGATCACCTGGATGCGGCAGCTGCTGGAGCATTCCCAGGACGGGCAGGCCGGCGAACTGGCCGGCGCGCTGGATGCCGAACTGACCGAGGACCGGGTCTACGCGCTGAGCCCCAAGGGCGAGGTGATGGACCTGCCGCAGGGCGCCACCCCGCTGGATTTCGCCTACCACGTGCACACGATGGTCGGGCACCGCTGCCGTGGGGCCAAGGTCAACGGCCGCATCGTGCCGCTGACCTATCGCCTGCGCAGCGGCGACCGGGTCGAGATCCTCACCTCCAAGGAAGCCGATCCGCGCCGCGACTGGCTGCTGGCCTCCAATGGGTTCCTGGCCAGCAACCGCTCGCGTGAGAAGGTGCGTGGCTGGTTCCACAAGCTGGACCGCGCACGCAACGTGCAGGCGGGCCGCGATCTGCTCGACCGCGAATTGAAGCGGCTGGGGCTGCAGCATGCCGATCTGGGCGTTGCGGCCAAGAAGTTCCATGCCGACAGCGTGGACGACCTCTACATCCAGGTCGCGCTGGGCGACACCGGGCCCAGCCAGGTCAGCCGCGCGCTGCTGGAAGCCGAGCGCGCCGCCAGCCAGCCGGTTGCACCGGCATTGCCGCGGCCGACCGCGCGCCGCGACAGCCTGGGCAAGTCCAAATTCACCGTGCAGGGCGTGGGCAACCTGCTGGTGCAGCTGGCGCGCTGCTGCCAACCGGTGGCCGGCGAGCCGATTGTCGGCTACCTCACCCGCAGCCGTGGCGTCACCGTGCACCGCACCGACTGCGCGGCGCTGGCGCGTCTGTCGGCGGCCAGCCCGCAGCGCATCCTGCCGGTGGAGTGGGGCCAGGCCGGAGGCGGCTACGAAGTGGACGTGGTGGTCGAGGCGGTGGACCGGCGCTGGCTGCTGAAGGACATCACCAACCTGATCGCGCAGGAAGACGCGTATGTGCTGGACATCCACAGCGACAACGTGCGCAACAGCGGTCGCGCGCACCTGCGGTTGCGCCTGAAGGTCAGCGACTACGGCCAGCTGTCCACACTGCTGGGCAAGCTGGATGCCCTGCCGGGCGTCAGCGAAGCCCGGCGTCTAGGCTGACCTCACGTGGCGCCGGCTAGGCTCGCGGCATGAGCCGTGACGCTGACAGGCAGGACCGTGCGCACGAGGTGCTGACCCGGGTCCGTCGCGAAGGACGCTGGTGGTGGCTGCAGGCGCGTCATGCGCGGCGCATCTGGCGCTGGGCACTGCTGGTGGCGGCGCTGCTGTTCGTGGCGCTGGTGCTGCTGCGCCGGCCACTGGCCAACTGGTTCTGGGATGCCCCGCCGATCGAACACCTCCTGCACCAGGGCGACCGCGCGCTGGCCGACGGCCGGCTGACCGCCGCTGATGGCACCGGTGCGCGCGAGTGGTACCAGGCTGCGCAGGCGGTGGACAGCGACCGCGGCGAGCCGCGGGCCGGCCTGGCGCGCACCGGCCAGGCGGCGTTGCAGCAGGCCCGCAGCGCGTTGGCGCGCGGTGATGTGCCGGCTGCCGAGGCGGCGCTGGCACTGGCGCGGGCGCTGCAGGTACCGCAACGCGATGCCGAGGCGCTGGCCCAGCAGCTGCGGCAGCAGCGCGTGGCGCGGGCCGGCGTGGATGGCCTGCTGGCGCGCGCGGCAGCCGCGTTGCAGGCGCAGCGCCTGGACGATGGGCCGGACAGCGCGTTGCCGCTGTACCAGCAGGTGCTGGCGCTCGTGCCCACCCACGTGCAGGCGCTTGAAGGGCGCGAGGATGCGCTGTCGGATCTGCTGCAGCAGGCGCGTGCGGCGGCGGTGCGCGGCGATGTCGCCGCGGCGGCGGCCGCAGTACGCCGTGCGCGCGGCTTCGATGCGGGACACGTGGACCTGCCGGCCACCGAGGAAGCCGTGAACATCGCGCTGGAACGGCGCCTGCGCGAGGGCCAGGCGGCGCTGCGGCGGCAGCGGCTGGAGGCGGCAGCGACGGCGTTCCAGGCCGTGCTGGCGGCCGCACCCGACGACCCCGCCGCCCGCCAGGGCCTGCAGCAGGTAGCGCAGGCGCACCTGCAGCGCGCCGCGCGCCTGGCCGGTGACTTCCGCTTCGATGCAGCCGACCAGGCGCTTGCCTCCGCCGAGACGCTCGGCGCGCCGGCACGCACCCTGGCCGACGCGCGCCGGGGCATCGAACAGGCCATGCAGGCACAGCGGGCGCTGCAGGCACCCGCCGCACCGCGGGCCCAGCGCGAGCGCAGCCTGATGGCGCTGCTGCGCCGCATGGAGGACGCCGAAGCACGCGGCGACTTCCTCGCGCCACCGGGCCGCAGCGCCTACGACGCGCTGCGCGAGGCGCAGGCGCTCGCGCCGCAGGATCTCCGCGTTCGTGCTGCGGCCCGACGCCTGCTGCCGGCCAGCCGCACGTGTTTCGAAGACCGTCTGCGCGAGAACCGCGTGGTGGCAGCAGGCGCCTGCCTGGATGCCTGGCAGACCCTGGCCGGCAGTGATGCTGCGCTGCCGCCGGCGCGGCAGCGCCTCGCCCAGCGCTGGCTGGCGATCGGCAGCGAACGGCTCGGCGCCGGCGATCTCGACTTCGCCGCCCAGGCACTGGAGCAGGCGCGCCATTGGCAGCCGGATCTACCCGAGCTGCCGGCGTTCGCCGAGCGCGTGCGCAGCGCGCAGGGCGGTTGAACGGCCGGCGCGGCGCTTAGTCCAGGAAGACGCGGCGCACGGTATCGCGCGCGGTATCCAGCGAGAAATGGTCGGCCACGTTGCGCAGCCCCGCCGCGGACAGGCGCTCCCACAGCGCCTGGTCCTGGTACAGGCGCACCACCGCGGCGGCGAACGCCTCGGCCTCGTCGGCGACCAGGACGTCTTCCCCGTCGTGCAGGTGCATGCCTTCCACACCGCAGGTGGTGGCCACCACCGGCTGCCCGTGGGCCATGCTCAGGTTGACCTTGCCCTTGACCCCTGCGCCGAAGCGCAGCGGCGCCACCGCGATGCGGATGGTATCCATATAGGGGGTCACCACCGGTACGAAGCCGTGGACCTCCACGCCGGGCTGGCCGGCGGCGAGCGCGCGCAGGCTGTCGGGAACGTCAGCGCCGATGCAGTGGAAGCGGACCTGCGGCAGCTGCGCGCGGATACGACCGAACACCTCGCCGATGAACCACTGCATCGCGTCGAGATTCGGCGGGTGGCGGAAGCCACCGACGAACACCAGGTCGTGGCGCTGCGCCCAGCCGAGGCCGGCCCCCGCCACTTCGTGCAGGTTGGAGATCAGCGCCACGTCCACGTCCGGGGCGTCGGTGCGAAGCTGCTCGCGTTCGGCCGCACTGACCAGCACGGTGATGTCGGTGCGCGCCATCACCTCCAGCTCGCGCGCCCGGGTCCGCTCGGCGCTGCGCAGCAGGCCCGCATCCCCGGCCACCTCGGCGCCCCGGCGCTCGCGCAGGTAATGCAGGTCCACCGTATCGAACACCGTGCGCGCCTGCGGCGCAAAGCTGCGCAGCAGCGGCAGGCATTCGTGCGCGACGTGGTGGCGCACCATCATCGCCACCTGAAAGCGCTTGCCGTGCTCGCGCAGCCACGGTGCCACGCCGGTGAGGTAGGGCGCGTACCAGACCTCCACGCCAAGCGCCTGCAACGCCTCGGTGGCCACGCCCGCGTGCTCGCGCCGGGTGGGAACGAACACCACGTGCACCCCTTCGGCGATCAGCATGCGGATCAGGTTGAACTGGCGCAGCGAACCCGAATCGCGGTCCGGCTGGGGAACGGCTTCGTCCAGGATCAGCACCTGGCGCTGGTGGCGATGCAGCAGTGCCGGCGAAGGCACGCTGCCGACCGGCAGCTGCGCGCGCAGCGCATCGGCCCATTTGTCGGCGAACACCGTCCGGTTGCGGACCTGGTACGCCTTGATTCCGCTGCCGGTATCGGTCCCGTTGCTGGTGCCTTCGTCGTGCACCACGCGGCTGGCCGGCTGCACCAGCACCCGATGGCCGGCCGCGCGCACCGCGAAGGCGAGGTCGGTGTCTTCGTAGTAGGCCGGCTTGTAGCGTTCATCGAAGCCGCCCAGCGCATCCCACAGCGCGCGCGGCAGCATCAGCGCCGCGCCGGAAACGTAGTCCGCGTCGCGCAGGCTGGTATAGCGGGGATCTTCAGCCGACTCGAAGCGACCGTAGCTCCAGCCGCTGCCGTCCTGGAAGATCACGCCGCCCGACTCCTGCAGGCGTCCATCCGGGTACAGCAGCTGCGCCCCCACCAGCCCGGCTTCGGGCACGGTGGTGAAGGTGTCCAGCAGGGCCTCCAGCCAGCCCGGCTGCGGCACGGTATCGTTGTTGAGCAGTACCACGTAGCGGCCATGCGAACGCGCCACGCCGTCGTTGCAGGCCGCGATGAAGCCACCGTTGGCGGCGCGCACCTCGTAGCGCAGGCCGTCGATCTGCGGCATCCACGCCCGGGTCTCGTCGCTGCTGCCGTCGTCCACCACCAGGATCTCGCAGGCGGTCTGCGGCGGGTGCGCCGCCAGCGCGCGCAGGCAGGCCAGCGTATGCCCGGCATGGTTGTAGACCGGGATGATGATGCTGACGGTCGGGCGGGCGCTGAACGGCACGGCGAACGGCGCGAACGGGAGGGCGTCGGGCAGGTACAGCGGGTCGCGGCGGGGGGCCGGCAGGGCCTGGGCATGAACCCGGATGCGTTGCCATGTCGCACGCCAGCCCCGGGTGCGCAGGCTGGCCAGGCTGCGGCGGAACAGGCCGACCATGCGGTTCAGGAAATAGCGAGCATCGGCCAAGGACATCGACATCCCGTTGCAACTCCAGCTTAAGCGGGGGAAACCGGGAGAACACGCCGGCCGCGATGGCTGCGTTAGACTCGCCAGAATTTACATTCTCGCATCCCCGTGCCCCGACGCTACGATTCCGACGATATCGACGAGTTCGACGACGACACCGACAGCCGCTGGCCGCAGTGGCGTCGTCGCCTGATCACCTGGGGCATGGCCGCGTTCGCGCTGGCGCTCGGGTTCCTGATTCCCTATACGGTGTACCTGAACCAACAGGTCACCCAGCGCTTCGGCGAGCTGCGCTGGCAGATCCCGACCCGTGTCTATGCGCGCCCGCTGGTGCTGGCGCCGGGCCTGGCGATGGACGCGCAGACCCTGAAGACCGAACTGGCGGCCTCGGCCTACCGCGAAGACGGCACCGGCAAGCCGGTGGCCACCTATGCCCAGGACGGCGGCCGTTTCGTCATTTCCAGCCGCGGCTTCAGCGACGTGGACGGCCCCGTGGCACCCCGCCGGGTCGAGCTCAGCCTGTCCGGCGGCCAGGTCGCCTCGCTGCGCGACGCCGACAGCCGCAAGGCGGTGAAGGCGGCGCGGCTGGATCCGGCGCGCATCGCCACCCTGTACGGTCAGAAGCAGGAAGAACGGCGCCTGGTCCGCATCGAAGAGACCCCCGAACTGCTGGTCACCGGCCTGCAGGCCGTGGAGGACAAGGACTTCAACCGTCACCACGGCATCGACCTGAGCGGCATCGCGCGGGCGATCTGGGTCACGGTGCGCTCCGGTGGACAGAGCCGCCAGGGCGCGTCCACGCTGACCCAGCAGCTGGCCCGCAGCGGCCTGCTCGGGATCGGCAAGGAACAGACCGTCACCCGCAAATTCAATGAAGTGCTGTACGCGCTGATCATGGAGGCGCGCTACGACAAGCGCACCATCCTGGAGGCCTACCTCAACCAGGTGTACCTCGGGCAGCGCGGCAGCCAGGCCATCCACGGCATGTCCTCGGGCGCGGAGTTCTGGTTCGGGCGCGATCTCTCCTCGCTCAACACCGAGCACGTGGCGCTGCTGATCGGCCTGGTCAAGGGGCCGTCGTACTACGACCCGCGGCGCAATCCGGAGCGCGCGCTGGACCGGCGCAACTTCGTGCTGGGCAAGCTGCACGAAAGCCAGTTGATCGACGATGCCGAGTACCAGCGTGCGTTGAAGGCGCCGCTGGGCGTACCGAAGAACCCCGGCCTGATCGCCGCCAACCGGTTCCCGGCCTACGTGGATCTGGTGCGCCGCCAGCTGGGCCACGACTACCCGGAAGCCGTGCTGCAGGGCGCGGGCCTGAGCGTGATGACCGGCATGTCGCCTTCGGCACAGGCGTACTCCGAAGGCGCGGTCACGCGCACGCTGAAGTCGCTGGAGACCAAGCGCCGGCCCGAGCTGCAGGCCGGGATGGTGCTGACCGACGTGCACAACGGCGACGTGCTGGCCGTGGTCGGCAGCCGCGACGTGTCCGAGCCCGGCTTCAACCGCGCCATCGAAGCCCAGCGCCAGGTCGGTTCGCTGCTCAAGCCGTTCGTCTACCTGCTGGCGCTGGCGCAACCGGACCGCTATTCGCTGGCCAGCTGGGTCGACGATTCGCCGGTGACCGTGCAGCTCAGCGGCGGCAAGCGCTGGACGCCCGGCAATGCCGACAACCGCAGCCACGGCACGGTGCGGATGATCGACGCGCTGGCCAGCTCCTACAACCAGGCCACCGTGCGGATCGGCATGGCGGTCGAGCCGAAGCGGCTCACCGAACTGATCCATGTGCTGGCCGGGATCAAGGCCGAACCGAATCCGGCGGTGATTCTGGGCGCGACCGACCAGAGCCCGTATGCGATGGCGCAGCTGTACCAGTTCCTTGCCTCCGGTGGTGAGATCCAGCCGCTGCACGCGGTGCGTGGCGTGCTCGACCCGCAGGGCAAGCTGCTCAAGCGCTACGACAAATCCCCTGCGCCGGCACAGGAGGGCGACTCGATCGCCGCCAACCTGATCAGCATCGGTCTGCAGCAGGTGGTCTCCAGCGGTACCGCGCAGCGCCTGAACGCCGACGGCCTGGCCCGCCTGCAGCCGGCCGGCAAGACCGGTACGTCCAACGACGGCCGCGACAGCTGGTATGCCGGCTACACCGGCGACCACCTGGCGGTGGTCTGGATCGGCAACGACCAGAACGAGCAGACCGGCCTGTTCGGTGCCAGCGGCGCCATGCGCGTCTGGTCGGGCATCTTCACCCGCCTGCCGAGTTCGCCGCTGCGGGTCAGCAACAAGGGACTGGATTGGCAGTACGTGGAAGCCAGCGGCACCGCCAGTACCGATGAAACCTGTCCGGGAGCCCGTCGCTTCCCGTTCGTCGTGGGCTACGCCCCCGCCTATGCGCCCTGTGCGCCCCCGGCCGTGCTGCCGGAGGGTGAGGGTGACGGGCAGGGGGACGGTGAAGCCCAGGGCGGCGGTTGGCGGAGCTGGTTCGGAATGGAACGCAAGCAGGATGCTGCCCCGGAACCGGCGCAAAGCGCGCCGGCGGCTACCCCTCCTGCGCGTTGAGTCCTGCCATGTCTTCGATGTACCTGCTTCGTCCGATCGCGATGGTCGCGGTCAGCCTGTCCCTTGCCGCGTGCGTCAGCAGTACGCCGCCGGTGAAGCCGCCGGTGGTTGCCACGGTCACCCCGGCGCAGCGCCTGGCCGCTGTCGAGGCCGCCGCTGGCAATGACGATACCGAGCTGGCGGTGCAGCCGCTGCGCGATGCCCAGGTCGACGACCTGCGTGCGCATGCCCAGGCCCGCCGCCAGGCCAACGATCTGGCCGGCGCGGCCGAAGCGCTCAACCAGGCCCTGCTGATCGTCGAAGGCGATCCGGCCGTGCTGCAGGAGCGGGCCGAGATCGCGCTGCTGCAGGGCGATTGGGCGCGTGCCGAATCGCTGTCGCGCAAGGCCGTGGACCTCGGCTCGAAGACCGGGCCGCTGTGCCGCCGCCACTGGGCCACCATCGAACAGGCCCGCCTTGCCCGTGGCGAAAAGGAAAACGCGGTATCGGCGCACGCGCAGCTGGAAGGCTGCACCGTGCCGGGCATCAAGCGCTATTGAGGGCTTGATTGCCAGCCCGTAGTGCCGGGCTCTGCCCGGCAATCAACCCCGTAGTGCCGGGCTCTGCCCGGCAATCAACCTTGTAGTGCCGGGCTCTGCCCGGCAGCATTTGACGTAAAACAGCGGGGCAGAGCCCCGCTCTACAAGGGCGATCCGTGCCGTGACGCAGCGGGGCAGAGCCCCGCTCTACAAGGGCGGTCCGTGCCGTGGCGCAGCGGGGCAGAGCCCCGCTCTACAAGGGCGGTCCGTGCCGTGACGCAGCGGGGCAGAGCCCCGCTCTACAAGGGCGATCCGGCGCGCGGTGGCGGTGGGGATTATCATGGTGGGATGTCCCGCCTTGCCACTGCCAGCGGCGACGCCCTCAGCGAGGGCGGTGCGCTCGCCAGCCAACTCGATGCCTTCGTGCCGCGTCCGGCGCAGCTGCGCCTGACCGCCGCCATCGCCGAGGCCTTCGACCAGCGCGACGTGCTGCTGGCCGAGGCCGGTACCGGTACCGGCAAGACCTACGCCTACCTGGTGCCGGCGCTGCTGTCCGGCTTGAAGACCATCATCTCCACCGGCACGCGCGCGCTGCAGGACCAGCTCTACCACCGCGATCTGCCCCGTGTGCGCGCCGCGCTCGGGGTAGGGCACAGCAGCGCCCTGCTCAAGGGCCGCGCCAACTACCTGTGCCGCTACCGCCTGCAGCAGGCGCGTGGCGAGCCCCGCTTCTCCTCGCCGGAACAGGTGGCGCAGTTCCAGCGCATCCTGGCCTGGTCGGGGCGCACGCGCTTCGGCGACATGGCCGAACTGGACGCGTTGCCGGAAGATTCGCCGCTGTACCCGATGGTGACGTCCACCGTGGACAACTGCCTCGGCACCGAGTGCCCGTTCTGGGACGAGTGCTTCGTGGTGCAGGCCCGCCAGCGCGCCCAGGCCGCCGACGTGGTGGTGGTCAACCACCATCTGCTGCTGGCCGACCTGGCACTGAAGCAGGAGGGCTTCGGCGAGATCCTGCCAGGCGCACAGGCGTTCGTGATCGACGAGGCGCACCAGTTGCCGGAGCTGGCCGCGAACTTCTTCGGCGAAGGCTTCGGCATGCGCCCCTGGCAGGAACTGGCGCGCGACTGCCTGGCCGAGAGCCGCAGCGTGGCCGGTGCGCAGGCCGCGCTGCAGGCGCCCGCCGCTGCGCTGGAGCAGGTGCTGCGCGACCTGCGCATCGCGATGGAAGGCCTGCCGCCGCGTGGCACGCAATGGCGTGCGCTGGCCGTGCCGCAGGTACGCGACGGGTTCGACGCGGCAATGACAGCGCTGGTGACGCTGCGCGATGGCCTGGCCGGCGTGCGCGAGGCGTCGCCCGGGCTGGATGCCTGCCATGCGCGTGCGCTGGACGCGGTATCGCGGCTGTCACGGTGGCTTGGCGACGACGCGCCGATGCTGGATTTCGACGTGGACCCCGAGCAGGCGCCGGCACCAGCCGAGGTGCTCTGGTACGAACTCACCCCGCGCGGCTTCCGTTGCCAGCGCACCCCGATGGACGTGTCCGGGCCGCTGCGCGAGCATCGCCAGCGCTCGATGGCCGCCTGGGTGTTCACCTCGGCCACGCTGACGGTGGACGGCCACTTCGACCACATCGCCCAGCGGCTCGGCCTGGACGATCCGGTAACGCTGCTGCAGGCCAGCCCGTTCGACTGGGCGCGCCAGGCGCTGTGCTACCTGCCCACCGATCTTCCGGACCCGGCCGCACGCGGCTTCGGCACCGCGCTGATCCGCGCCTTGACCCCGGTGCTGGCGGCGTCCGACGGGCGTGCGTTCCTGCTGTTCGCCTCGCACCGCGCGCTGCGCGAAGCGGCCGAAGCGCTGCGCGATGCGCCCTGGCCGTTGTTCGTACAGGGCGAGGCGCCGCGTGCGACGCTGCTCCAGCGCTTCCGCGACTCGGGCAATGGCGTGCTGCTCGGTTCGGCCAGTTTCCGTGAAGGTGTGGACGTTGTCGGCGACGCGCTGAGCGTGGTGGTGATCGACAAACTGCCCTTTGCCGCACCGGACGATCCGGTGTTCGAGGCGCGCCTGGACGCGATCCGTCGCGACGGCGGCAACCCGTTCCGCGATGAGCAGTTGCCGCAGGCGGTGATCGCGCTCAAGCAGGGCGTGGGCCGGTTGATCCGCAGCGAGACCGATCGCGGCGTGCTGGTGCTGTGCGATCCGCGCCTGCTCAGCCGCGGCTACGGCCGGATCTTCCTGGATTCGCTGCCGCCGTTCCGCCGCACCCGGGCGCTGGACGATGTGCGCGCCTTCTTTGCGCCACAATGGCCCGCCGACGCGGCCAGCGCGCCTGCCCCTGCCCCTGCCGTTGCCGCTGCCGCTCCCGCCACCGTGGCGGCGCCGGCCGTCGACGATTTCCCCACTTCCCTGTTCTGACCGCCATGAAACTGCTCGCCTTTGAAACCGCCACCGAAGCCTGCTCCGTTGCCCTGTACGTGGATGGGCAGGTGCTGGAGCGCTTCGAGATCGCCCCGCGCCGCCATGCCGAGTTGAGCCTGCCGTGGGCCGAAGCGCTGCTGGCCGAGGCGGGTGTGGCGCGGTCGCAGCTGGATGCGATCACGCTCAGCCGCGGCCCGGGCGCCTTCACCGGGGTACGCCTGGCGATCGCGATCGCGCAGGGCATCGCGCTGGCGCTGGACCGCCCGCTGGTGCCGATCTCGACCCTGCAGACGCTGGCGCTGCGCGCGCCGGCCGATGCCGACCACGTGCTGGCCAGCATCGATGCGCGCATGGGCGAGGTGTACGTGGCCCGCCAGGTGCGCGTGGACGGCCGCTGGCAGGTGCAGGGCGAGGAGGTCGTGTGCGCGCCCGACGCGGTGGTGCTGCCCGATGGCACGCGCTGGTTCGGCGTGGGCACCGGGTTCGGTGCCGCCGATGGCCACCTGGCCACGCGTCTGGCGGGCCAGCTGGATGGGGTGGATGCCCAGGCCCTGCCGCACGCCTCGGACCTGCTGACCCTGGCCGTGCCCGCGTTCGAACGCGGCGAGGCGGTCGCGCCGGAACGGGTGGAGCCGGCCTACCTGCGCGACAACGTGGCCTTGACCCTGATCGAACAGCAGGCCGCGCGGGCGGCGAAACAGGGGTAATCGCGTACCCGCCGGCCGCGTTGGTACCTGCCGGCGTTCAGCGGTCGTCGCGCAGTTCGCCGCCAGGCAGGAACACCCAGGTCCGGGTGACCTGCAGGATGTCCACGCCGTCGTCGGTCTTGGGCAGCGGCGGGAACGGCTGGGCCAGGGTAATCACGCGCAGCGCGGTGGCATCCAGCAGGGGGCTGTTGCTGCTGCGCAGGATGCGGCTGCTTTCCACGCTGCCGTCGCGGCGGACCCCCACGGTGATCACCACCTGGCCGCCGAGCCGGCGCTGGCGCGCCTCATCGGGGTAGTTCAGATTGCCCACGCGTTCGGCCCGGTCCACCCAGGCCCGCAGGTAGTTGGCGTAGGCGTACTCGCGCGTGCTCGCCGACACGAACTTGCGGTTGGGGCGCTTGGCGTACTGCGCCGAGCGCAGGTGCACTTCGGCCGCCAGCCGCGCCATCTCCGCGTCGCGCTGTTCGCGTGCGGTGACCGGTGCGTCCGGCGTGGGGTGGTCGGGCAGCGGCTGCGGCTGCGCGCTGGCGACGGTATCGGGACTGTTGCGGCTGCTGATCACGCGCGCCTGCGGGGGCGGCGGGCTGGCCGCATCCTGGCGCTGTTGTGGCACCGGCGACAGACCGGTCTGCGGCTGCGGCACGATCCCGGCCTGGTTGTCGCGCGGGCGCTCGGCCTTGTCGTGGTCGCCGCCACCAACCTGGCTGGCCTGGGCGAGGAAGTCGGCCTGTTTCGGCGTCAGCGCGGTCCGGGTCTGGCTGAAGATCACATCCAGGGTCGGCACCAGCGGGGCCTGGTCGCTGACCGCGAAGCCCACGCCGAGGATCAGCAGCCCGTGCACGATCACCGACAGGGTCAGGGTCGCGCCCAGCCGCTGCGACTCACGCGCCTGCAGACTGGGGGCCGGAGCGACGCGGGCACTCATCGCGGCAGGCCGGCCTCGATGGCATCGAACAGCAGCCCGGCGATGTTGAGACCGAACTGCGCATCCAGCTCGCGCACGCAGGTGGGGCTGGTGACGTTGACCTCGGTGAGGTAGTCGCCGATCACGTCCAGGCCGACAAAGCGCATGCCGCGGCGCTTCATTTCCGGCCCGACCTGCGCGGCGATCCAGCGGTCGCGCTCGCTCAGCGGGCGGCCTTCGCCGCGGCCGCCGGCGGCGAGGTTGCCGCGGAACTCGTCGCCCTGCGGGATCCGCGCCAGGCAGTAGTCCACCGGCTCGCCGTCCACCAGCAGGATGCGCTTGTCGCCGGCGGTGATGTCGGGAATGAACTTCTGCGCCAGCGCCAGGGTACGGCCGCCGTCGGTCAGGGTTTCCAGGATCACATTCAGGTTCGGGTCGCCGGTACCGCTGCGGAAGATCGAGCGGCCGCCCATGCCATCCAGCGGCTTCAGCACGGCCTGGCCGTGTTCGAGCACGAAGGCTTTCAGGTCGGCGTTGCGGCGGCTCACCAGGGTCGGCGGGCAGCACTGCGGGAACAGCAGCGCGGCCAGCTTCTCATTGAAGTCGCGCAGGCCCTGCGGGTCGTTCACGACCATCGCGCCGGCCTGCTGGGCCACGCTGAGCACGTGGGTGTCGTAGATGAACTCGGCATCCACGGGCGGGTCCTTGCGCATCAGCACCACCTGGCCGGGGCCGAACGTGGTCTGGCTGAATTCGCCCAGGGTGAACCAGTCCTGCGCGTCCTCGCGTACCTGCAGCGGGGCGGTCCGGGCCACCGCCTGGCCATCGCGCAGCGCCAGTCCGCCCGGGGCGACGTAGTGCAGGGCATGGCCCCGTCGCTGGGCTTCCAGCAGCATGGCGAAGGTGGTGTCTTTGGCAATCTTGATGTGGGCGATGGGGTCCATCACCACGATGACGTTCAACGGCATGGTCGCAACCTGGCGGGCAGGGCGATGATGGTAGCGGCAATGGGCCCCGGTTGCCTGCCCGGCACGGCTGCAACGCAGTGTCCGCCGGCGCCGGCGGCGGCCACGGGTTTGCGCAGTTCCGGGTCCGGCACGGCCCGGAGACCCGCGGCCCGCTTGGCGGCAGCCGCGGTGCTTGAAGCCTGCGCCGGAATTGGGATATAGATACGCTTTCGCAGCGACGCCAGACCAGCAGAAGCGTCGCGCGCTCGGGGAAAGGTAATGACTGAAAACATGGCTGCGGGTGGGGAACTCGCAGGACTCAGGGTCATGGTCATCGACGATTCGAAGACCATTCGCAGGACCGCGGAAACACTGCTCAAGCGCGAAGGCTGCGAGGTGGTGACCGCGACCGATGGTTTCGAGGCGCTGGCCAAGATTGCCGACCAGCAACCGCAGATCATCTTCGTGGACATCATGATGCCGCGTCTTGACGGGTATCAGACCTGCGCGTTGATCAAGGGCAACCAGCTGTTCAAGTCCACGCCGGTGATCATGCTGTCCTCCAAGGACGGCCTGTTCGACAAGGCGCGCGGGCGCATCGTCGGCTCGGAGCAGTACCTGACCAAGCCATTCACGCGTGAAGAACTGCTGGGTGCCATCCGCACATACGTAAACGCCTGACCAGGGGGGAAAGGCACAATGGCTCGAATCGTTCTGATCGAGGATTCACCGACCGACCGTGCGGTGTTCACGCAATGGTTGCGCAAGGCCGGCCATGAGGTACTGGAAGCGGACAACGCCGAGGACGGGCTCCAGCTCGTGCGCGAGCAGTTGCCGCAGCTGGTGCTGATGGACGTCGTGCTGCCGGGCATGAGTGGTTTCCAGGCGACCCGCGCGATGGCGCGCGACGCGGCAACCAGACACATTCCGGTGGTCATCGTCAGCACCAAGGCGATGGAAACCGACAAGGCATGGGGGCTGCGACAGGGGGCGGCCGATTACATCGTCAAGCCGCCGCGCGAGGAGGAACTGATCGCGCGGATCAACGAACTGGTGGTCTGATGCGCTCTCCCTTCGACATCCTGGAAGCCTACGAACGGCGCAGCCTGGCCCATGCCGTGCAGCTGCCGGAACGACAGTTTTCGCAGGATCTGTGGCGCGGCGTCGGCTACCGGGTCGGCAAGCGCCGGCTGGTCTCCGACTTCCGCGAAGTGGTTGAAATCGTGCCGATGCCGCCGGTGACCCCGGTGCCCGGCGCGCAGCCGTGGCTGCTGGGCGTGGGCAACCTGCGCGGCAACCTGTTCCCGGTGGTCGACCTGAAATATTTCATGGAAGGCGAGCGCACCGTCCAGCAGGAAGGCCAGCGCGTGCTGATCATGCGGCAGGCCGGCGGCGACGTCGCCCTGACCATCGATGAACTGTTCGGCCAGCGCAGCTTCGAGCAGGACCAGGACGTGGCGGCCGGCGATCTCGCCGAAGGCCGCTATGGCCACTTCGTCGACCGTGCCTTCCACGGCGACGGTCATGACTGGGGCGTGTTCTCGCTGTCGCTGCTGTCGCGCACCCCCGAATTCAGGCAGGCCGCGGCCTGACCGTCGCCGTCTGTCTCACCGCATTGAAGATCGAGGTTGAACCATGAGTACTGCTTCGGAATCCGCCAAGGCCGGCAAGCTGGGCTCGGTGGGAACCAATTTCTGGCTGGGCCTGCTGGCCCTGTCGATGATCGTGTTCGGCGTCAACACCGGCGTGGCCACCTGGCAGGGCAGCCGCCTGGCCGGCGCCAGTACCGGTGCGGCCGACCTGCAGGTGCTGTCCCAGCAGCTGGCCAACCAGGGCCGTGAGGCGGTGTCGGGCAACGCACAGGCGTTCACCGCGTTCAAGGACACCAAGACCCGCATCGAAGGCACGGTGAGCAGCCTGAAGGGGCGCTACGGCAACGAAGCCAACGTCTCCGGCCCGCTGGAACAGCTCAGCCAGACCTGGGAGCCGCTCGGCAAGAGCGCCGGCCAGCTGGTTGCAAGCGAACCGGCGGTGCTGGCCTTGGCCGGCAACGCCAACAACTTCGTCAACGGCGTGCCGGCACTGCAGGCGCAGCTGAATGAGGTGGTCCGCGCGATGTCGGCAGGCGGTGCGCCCGCCTCGCAGGTCTACAACGCCCTGCAGCAGGTCGTGGTGGTGGGCTCGATGGCCCGCCGCGTGACTGAAATGCGCGCCGGTGGCGCCAATGCCGCCGCCGCGGGTGATGCGCTGGCGCGCGACTCGGTGGTGTTCACCCAGGTGCTCGACGCCCTGCGCAATGGCAACGAGGAACTGGGCATCAGCGCCGTGCGCAATGCCGCCGCGTTGACCGCGCTGGAGCAGTCGCAGAAGCAGTGGGACACGATGAAGCAGGACGCCGACGCGATCCTGGCCAGCTCGCGCCAGCTGTTCGCCGCGCAGTCGTCGGCCGCCGCGCTGACCGCCGGCGCCGGCAGGATGCTGGACGACAGCAAGAAGCTGTTCGAAGCCTTCTCCTCGTTCGGTTCGGTGCGCGACACGCGCCTGTTCCCGAACTTCTGGCTGGGGGTGATTTCCGGCGCGCTGTCGCTGATCGCCATCGTCGGCTTCGTCAGCAGCACCGTGCGCAGCCGCTCGCGCGAGCAGGAACTGCGCTACCAGACCCAGGTGGAGTTCAACAGCCGCAACCAGCAGGCGATCATGCGGCTGCTGGACGAAATCAGCTCGCTGGGTGAAGGCGACCTGACGGTCAAGGCCTCGGTGACCGAGGACATGACCGGCGCGATCGCCGACGCAATCAACTACGCCGTGGACGAACTGCGCCACCTGGTGACCACCATCAACGACACCTCGGCCAAGGTCGCCGTGTCCACCCAGGAAACCCAGGCCACGGCGATGCAGCTGGCCGAAGCGGCCGGCCACCAGGCCAACCAGATCACCTCGGCGTCGGACCGTATCGGCGAAATCGCCTCGAGCATCGAGCAGGTGTCGCGCAACTCGGCCGAATCGGCCGACGTGGCCCAGCGCTCGGTGGTCATCGCCGCCGAAGGTGCCGGCGTGGTGCGCGAGACGATCCAGGGCATGGACCAGATCCGCGACCAGATCCAGGAAACCTCCAAGCGCATCAAGCGCCTGGGCGAGTCCTCGCAGGAAATCGGCTCGATCGTGGAACTGATCAACGACATTTCCGAGCAGACCAACATCCTGGCGTTGAACGCGGCCGTGCAGGCGGCCTCGGCCGGTGAAGCCGGCCGCGGTTTCGCGGTCGTGGCCGACGAAGTGCAGCGCCTGGCAGAACGTACCTCCGGCGCGACACGACGCATCGAGAACCTGGTCCAGGCCATTCAGGCCGATACCAACGAGGCGGTCAGCTCGATGGAGCAGACCACCGCCGAAGTGGTGTCCGGTGCGCGCCTGGCCGAAGACGCCGGTACCGCCCTGACCGAAATCGAACGCGTGTCCAACGCGCTCAACAACCTCATCAAGAACATCTCGATCGCCGCCCAGCAGCAGTCGGCCGCCGCATCGGACATCACCCGCACGATGGGCGTGATCCGTCAGATTACCGGCCAGACCTCGCAGGGTGCGGGACAGACCGCCGAGTCGATCGGCCATTTGGCACAGCTGGCGGCCGACCTGCGCCGCTCGGTTGCCGACTTCAAGCTGCCGGCGTGAACGTCCGGCAGGGCGGAGAGGGAAGGAATCAGCAGATGATGCATCGCCACAATCCCCAGCACATCCTGTGCGCGAACCTGCCCGGAGCCGTGGCATGAGCACGCTGCGCGATGCGATGAGCCACGCTGCCCTGGGCTGGGTCAAGCCGGAGCTGGACGAAACCCTGCGCCAGGTCCGGCACGAGGTCGAGTACTTCGTGGAAGACCCGGCCGACGGCGGCCGCATGCGCTTCTGCGCCGGCTACCTGCACCAGGTGCAGGGCACGCTGCGGATGGTCGAGCTGTATGCCCCGGCGATGGTGGCCGAGGAGCTGGAACAGCTGGCCAATGCGATCGGCGCCGGTGAGGTGCCCGACCGCGACGAAGCCTGCGCGACCCTGATGCGCGGCAGCGTGCTGCTGCCCGATTATCTGGAGCGCCTGCAGAACGGCCATCGCGATATTCCGATCGTGCTGCTGCCGCTGCTCAACGACATCCGTGCCGCACGTGCCGCGCCGGGCATCAACGAAAGCGTGCTGTTCGCCTTCGCACCGGACAGCGCCAGCGCCACCGAGGCCGAACTGGATCATGCGCGCGGCAGCCTGAGCGGCCGCAACCGTGAGCTGCTCGATACCGTGGGCAACGCGGTCAAGGAAGAACTGCTGCGCATCAAGGATGCGCTGGACCTGCACCTGCGCACCGGTGGTGAGCCGGTGCAGCTGCAGACCCAGGTCAACGAACTGGGCGCGGTCGCCGATACCCTGGGCATGATGGGCCTGGGCGTTGCCCGCGGCGTGGTCGTGCAGCAGCGCGATGCGCTGCGCAGCGTGGTCGACGGCGAACAGCAGATCGACGAAGGTCTGCTGCTGGATATCGCCGGCGCGCTGCTGTACGTGGACGCCTCGCTGGACGACCAGGTGGCCCATCTGGGCGCCGGCGGCAGTGGCGAAGACGACCCGAGCGCGGTGGAGAACCGGCGTACGGTGGAAGTGCTTGCCCACGAGGCGATCGCCAACTTCGCCGCGGCCCGCGAGCACTTTGTCGCCTTCATCGAAACCAACTGGAGCCACGCGCAGCTGCAGGAAGTGCCGCGCCTGCTGGGTGAGGTGTCCGGCGCGCTGCGCATGCTGGACCTGGCCGTGCCGGCCGACTACCTGCAGGGCGTGCGCCAGTACATCGCGGTGGAACTGATCGGCAAGCAGCGCGTTCCCAGCGGCCGCCAGCTCGACACGCTGGCCGATGCGATGGCCAGCCTGGAGTACTACCTGGAAGCGCTGCGCGAACGCCGCCCCGGTCGCGACGAGATCCTGGACATCACCCGCAGCAGCCTTGAAACGCTGCGTTACTGGCCGCTGCCGGATGCCGACAGCGCGCCGGCCGATACCAGCGCCGACGCGCTGCCGGTCGCCGCCGAGCGCATCGACGTGGCCGCGTGGGACGCGCCGTCGATCGAGCCGATCGCCATCGAACCGACCCCGCTCGCTGCGCAGGAACCGGTCAGCGTGCCGCCGCCGTTGCCGGACTTCACCTTCGATCCGCTGCCTGCGGCACCCGCGCCCGCCGCGCCGGTCGCGCTGGTGTTCAATGCCTCCACCGCGCCGGTGGCACCGGATGCGCCGCAGTGGGAGCTGTCCACCGCGCGGCCGCATGATGAGGTCGCACCGGCGTTTGCCGCGTTCGATCCGGTGCAGGCCGAAACGCCGACCGCGCCGTCCGCATGGGACCTCGTGCCGACGCTGGACAGCGTTGCCGTCGAGGCCGCCGATACCGACACCGCCGATGCGCTGTCGGGTGCCGATGCTGCCGATGCCGTGGCCGACGAGATCGTGGTCGCCCACAGCGCCACCGGTTTCGACCCGGTGGCCGCTGAGCACGACGTGCTGGACATCAGCGACGAGCCGATCGAGTTCACCTTCGACGATGACCTGCGCAACGCCGACGACGTGCTGTCGCTGGATGTCCAGGACGTCCAGATTGTCCAGGAGGCCACGCACCTGGCCGAACCGGACGCGTTCGATGTGGACGCATTGCCGACCTTCCTGCAGGACACCGCCGCCGACGACCGCGATGGCATTGCCTCGTCCGGCGACGTGGACGCGGATGCACCCGCACCCGCACCGGTCGAGGACGCCGTCCCGGCCGATGCACTGCCTGACGACACCCTGGCCGTCGATGTGCCGCTGACCCCGGTAAGTGCCGGCGTGCAGGAAGCGGTGATCGGCAGGATCGAGCTGGACGACGAATCGGCGCGGTTCCTGGCCGAGCTGGACGCTGCGGCGGCCCAGTTCACCACCCAGCCCGTCGAGGCGCCGGTTGCAGCCGCGCCGGCCACCGACACCGTCGACGCCAGCATCGATGCCGGCTTCGAGGACGATGGCGAGAACATCGACCAGGACATCCGCGAGGTCTTCATCGAAGAGTTCGACGAGGAACTGGAGAACCTGGGCAATCTGTTGCCGGTGTGGCGTGCCGCCCCGGACAACCTGGACCGCCTGCGCCCGATCCGCCGCGTCTTCCATACCCTCAAGGGCAGCGGCCGCCTGGTCGGCGCCCGCACGCTGGGCGAGTTCAGCTGGAAGGTCGAGGGCATGCTCAACCGCGTGCTCGACGGCAGCCGCGCGGCGACCCCGGCGGTCGTCGCGATGGTGACCCAGGCCTATGAGGTGCTGCCGCAGCTCAACGCCGCGCTGCGCGATGGCAGCCGCGTGACCGCCGACCTGCAGGCCATGCAGGCCATTGCCGACCGCGTAGCGGCCGGCGAAGAGACCTTCCACGTTCCGTTGCAGCGCCCGGCACCCGTTGCCGCGCCGGTGCCGGAGCAGACCGTCGCCGACGCGCCGGCCGAGACCGTGGTGGACGCCGTGGTCGAGGCCCCGGTCGAGGCGGGCACGCCAGCCAATATCGACAGCGTGCTGCGCGAGATCCTCGAAGCCGAGGTCGAAACCCACCTGGCCACGCTGCAGGCGTGGCTGGACACGGCGGCGGCAACCCCGGCGCCGGTGACCGATCTGCTGCTGCGTGCCATGCACACCATGAACGGTGCGTTCGCGATGACCGAGGTGCCGGAGATCACCGCCGTCACCGGGGCCGCCGAATCGTTCATCAAGCGCTCGCTGGCTGCCGATGCGACGCCGGAGGCCGACGGCGTGGCGGCGCTGCGCGATGCCGCTGCCGCCATCACGCTGACCATGACCGCGCTGCAGACCGAATCCCCGCGCATTCCGCTGCAGCATGACCTGGCCGCACGCCTGCAGGCGCTGGCCGATCTGCTGCCCGAAGCGCGCTGGCCCGCGCTGGCCGACGACGACGCCTTCGATGCGGAGACGGCGGAGCTGGACGCCATCGAGGTCATCGAGGTCATCGACGTGCTCCCGGTGGTCGACACCGCGGATGCCGACGCGGTCGTGGCCGAGGCCATGCCTGACGTCGCAGGGCTCGAGGTTGTCGACGCCGACGCGGTGGTCGATGCCGAGGCCGCCGACGAGGTGGATTCGGACGCCCTGGCGCAGGACGTCGATGCCGCCGGGTTCGCCCGCGCCGACGCGTCCGACGACGTGGCCATGCAGGACGCGGAGATCCAGGCCGACGGCCTGGTGGTCGTGGATGCTGCGGACCTGGACGACGCGTCTGCGTTCGATCTGTCCATCGGCGAGCTGACCGGTGGCGACGACCTGTCCCGCTTCCTCGACGAAGCCGCGCTCCCGGCGGCGCTTGTCACCGGAACGGCCGCCGCTGCGGCCGGCACCGGCGACGACGCCGATGCAGACGTGGCTGTCGCCGTGGATGCCGCGCTGGAGACCGCCCCGGCCGATGCCGCACCGACAGGGCTGGACACGGTCGAGCTGACTACCGCCGACGATCTGTCGCGCTACCTGGGCGTGAACCCCGATGGCGCCGGCACCGTGACGGCAGAACACGACGCCACTGATGCCACGGTGGCGGCGTTCGACAGCGCCGCGCTCAGCGACGAGGACGAGGACGCCCTTGAGGCCGAGGTCCATGCGCTGGACGAGGTGCTGCCGCCGCTGCCGTCCTTCGGCGAGCCGGTGGACGCACAGCAGGCGCTGGATGACGGTCTGACCGTGGTCGATGCCCTGGAGGGCCACGACGCGCCGGTGGTGGGCGTGATCGGGCTCGACGCCAGCAACGATGACGGCACCGAGGCCGATGCCTTCGCCGAAGCGCTGGACGACACCGCGGCACCGGACGACACCGCGCCGCTCGCCGCGCCGACGCCGTTCTTCGAGCTGGAACAGGCCACCGTCGCGATCGATGCGCCGGCCGACGCCGATACGCAGGGCGCGTCCGACGCAGTTGACGCTGACGCCGATGCCGATGCCGATGCCGATGCCGATGCCGACGCCGATGGCGATGCAGACGCAGACGCCGACGCGCTGGACTTCAGCGTGCTCGACCAGGAACTGGTCGACATCTTCGTGGAGGAGGGCAAGGACCTGCTCGACCACTGCGATGGGCTGATCAGCGAGCTGCGCGCCGCACCGCAGGACCGCGACGTGGTCGCCGGGCTGCAGCGTGATCTGCACACCCTCAAGGGTGGCGCACGCATGGCCGGGATCAATCCGATCGGCGACCTTGGCCACGGCATCGAGTCGCTGCTGGAAGCGGTGGCGGCCAACCGTACCGATATCGACCGCAGCGACGTCCACCTGCTGGAGCGTGGCTTCGACCGCCTGCACCAGATGCTCACCCGCACCGGCGCTCACCGCACGGTGGCGATGCCTGACGACCTGATCGCCGCCTTCGAGCAGCGTACCCAGGGCCGTGTGGCCGTGGTCGAGGACACCCTGCCGCCGGAGGCCCCGGAGGCCGAAGACCGCAACACGGCCGTGGCCAACGCGATCGCCGCCCTGGTGGCGGCGCCGCTGTCCGCACCGGTGCCGCTGGAAGTGGCCGGCGACGAAGACGCGATGGCGCGGCCGCAGCAGGAACAGGTGCGTGTGCGCGCCGATCTGCTCGACCGCCTCGTCAACCATGCCGGTGAAGTGGCGATCTACCGCTCGCGGCTGGAACAGCAGCTGGGCGCGTTCCGCGGTGCCATGTCCGAACTGGACCGCACCAACGCCCGTCTGCGCGACCAGTTGCGCCGACTCGACCTGGAAACCGAGGCGCAGATCGTCGCCCGCTACCAGCGCGAGCAGGACCAGGCCGACCACAAGTTCGATCCGCTGGAACTGGACCGCTTCTCCACCCTGCAGCAGCTCAGCCGCGCGCTCAACGAATCGGCGGCCGACCTTGGTGGCCTGCAGGGCGTGTTGGACGATCTGTCGCGCCAGTACGACGTGCTGCTGCAGCAGCAGTCACGCGTCAGCTCGGAACTGCAGGATGGCCTGATGCGCGCGCGCATGGTGCCGTTCGACGGGCTGGTCCCGCGCCTGCGCCGCGTGGTGCGCCAGGCTGGCCAGGACACCGGCAAGCAGGTACATGTCACCCTGGAAGGCACCCACGGCGAACTGGACCGCAACGTCCTGGACCGCATGGTCGCGCCGCTGGAACACATGCTGCGCAACTCGGTTGCGCACGGGCTTGAGACGCCGGAACAGCGCCGTGCCGCCGGCAAGCCGGAAGAGGGCGAAATCGCCATCCGTCTGCGCCGCGAAGGCTCGGAAATCGTGCTGGAAGTGGCCGACGACGGTGCCGGCCTGGACCGCGACGCGATCCGCCGCCGCGCCGAGCAGCGCGGCCTGATCGAGGCCGACGCCGTCCTCGGCGACGCCGAACTGGACGCGATGATCTTCGCCTCCGGGTTCAGCACCGCCGACCAGGTCAGCCAGCTGGCCGGTCGTGGCGTGGGCATGGACGTGGTGCACAACGAAGTGCGCCAGCTCGGCGGCTCGGTGGACATCCATTCCGTGCGCGGGCAGGGCGTCACCTTCACCCTGCGCCTGCCGCAGACGCTGGCGGTCACCCAGGCGGTGTTCGTGCAGATCGGCGACACCACCTATGCGGTACCGGTGGCATCGGTCAGCGGCATCGGCCGCATCTCCCGCGAGCGTTTCGAATCCACCAGCGCCGGTGTGTACCACTACGGCGGCGAAGAGTTCGCCCTGCACGACCTGGGGACGCTCGTCGGCCAGGCCCAGGCGCGTGCCGAAGGCCAGGCCCAGGTGCCGCTGCTGCTGGTGCGTGCCGGCGACCTGCGGGCCGCCGTGGCCATCGACCAGGTGCTGGGCAACCGCGAAATCGTGGTCAAGCCGGTGGGCCTGCAGATCGCGTCGGTGCCGGGCATCTACGGCGCCACGATCACCGGCGATGGCCGCGTCGTGGTCATCCTCGACGTTGCACCGCTGGTGCGTCGCTTCCTGGCCAACCCGCACAAGCCCATCGCGGTGACCACCCAGGTCAGCGACCGCGACGTGCCGCTGGTGATGGTGGTGGATGACTCGCTGACCATGCGCAAGGTCACCGGTCGCATCCTGGAGCGCCACAACTTCGAAGTGACCGTCGCCCGCGATGGCGTTGAGGCACTGGAGCGGCTGGAGGAGCGCGTCCCCGACCTGATGCTGCTGGATATCGAGATGCCGCGCATGGACGGTTATGAACTGGCCACCGCGATGCGTGCCGACCCGCGCTACCAGCAGGTGCCGATCGTGATGATCACCTCGCGCAGCGGCGACAAACACCGCCAGCGCGCGTTCGAAATCGGTGTCCAGCGCTACCTGGGCAAGCCGTACCAGGAACTGGATCTGATGCGAAACGTTTACGACCTGCTGGGGATCGCCCGTGTCCGCGAGTGACTCCCATCCCCTGTTGTCGGTCGCCCTGCTGGCCCGTGCCGGCGCGGCGCGTGACCGCCTGCGCGATGCGCTCGGCCATGCCGGCGCGCGCCTGGTGTTCGAGGACGATCCCAACACGCTGGAGCCGCAGGCGCTGCGCGATGCCGATCCGGGCGCGGTGCTGATCGCGCTGGAACCGGCGATCGAGGATGCGCTGGAACGGCTGGACCCGGTGCTGGCCTCGCCCTCGCTGACCCTGATCTTCGACGAGGCCGAACTGGCCGCCCGTCGCGATGGTTGGGAGGCCCAGCGCTGGGCGCGTCATCTGGCCGCCAAACTGCACGGCCACCACGACGTGCTGCCGCCCGGATCGGAGCAGGACCACCTGCTGCAGCCCGAACCCGGCCTGCCGACCACCCCGGCGCAGCTGCATGCGGATGCGCCGCTGGATTTCCACGTACGCGAGGCGTTGGACGCGGCCACCGATGTGCCGGCTGACGGCCTGTACCAGGCCCCGGCCGACATCCGTGAACCGATGTCGCTGGAGGAAGCGCTTGCCGGCCTGCAGCCGTCGCCACAGACCGTGCCGGTGCCGGCCGCCGTGACGCCGCCTGCCGGTCCGCCGCCGCTGCCGTTGTCCGCGCTTGGCGACCACAGCAGCTGGTCGCTGGTTGATGACCACGCCATGCCTGCCGCGGTGCCTGTTGCCGCTGCCGCGCCGCTGCCGCCGTCGGCCTTCGACAGCGAACGCCTGTCGCTGGTGGAGCTGGAGGCCGACGTGGATCCGGGCAGTGCCGCCCCCGGCGCGGTGCTGGTGCTGGCCGGCATCGGCGGCCCGGACGCATTGCGCCGGCTGCTGGCTGGCCTGCCGGCCACGCTGGCCACGCCGGTGCTGGTGCACATGCGCCTGGACGGTGGCCGTTACGGCAACCTGGTCAAGCAGATGGCCCGCGTGTCGGCCCTGCCGGTGGTGCTGGCCGAAGCCGCACAGCCGGTGGAAGCCGGGCAGGTGTACATCCTGCCCGACGACATCGGCGTGACCGTGCTCAACCGCGGCCTGCATTTCGTCGCCGATGCCCACGGCGTGCAGGTCGGCGCGCTGCCGCCGGCGCACAGTGCGGTGGTGCTGCTCAGCGGTGCCGATGCCAGCCAGGTCGATGACGTGCTCGCGCTGGCCGTTGCCGGCGCCTGGGTGGCCGGCCAGGTCGGGGAGGGCTGCTACGACCCGACCGCCGCCAGTGCGGTGGTCGCCGCCGGCATGGAGGCGGGTGAGCCGCAGCAGCTGGCCCAGGTCATCGCCGATCGTTGGGGCGCAGACGCGTGATCCACGCGACCGCCCACCACAGGAACCAGAGCCCATGAGTTACGCCAACAACGATGAAATCCGCGGTGTCCTGATCCAGGCCGGGCATGAGCGCGTGCTGCTGCCCAATGCCACGGTTGCCGAGATGATGTCCAAGGTGCCGGTCCAGGCCATCGCCGATGCGCCGGCCTGGCTGGTGGGGCAGATCGCCTGGCATGGCTGGGACGTGCCGCTGCTCTCGTTTGCGCGCCTGTCCGGGCTCGGCGACGAGCCGGTGCACGGCAACAACAAGGTGGTGGTGCTCAAGGCGCTGGGGGGCAATGCGGAGCGACCCTATTTCGCCCTGCTGACCCAGACCTTCCCGCAGCTGATTTCCGTTCCCCGCGACGGCCTGCTGGCCGACGCCTCCGAGGAAACCCTGCCGCAGGGCGTGCACATGCGCGTGCTGCTGGGCGAACAGAGCGCCCTGCTGCCGGATCTGGACGCGCTGGAAGCGGCCTTGGACCACGCCCACCCGGTGGGGTGAGCGGTCGGCCACGGCCGTCGGGTCGTGGCGTTCGTTACCCCAGATCGCCCAACCGCGCCTGCACCGCCGCGATCGCGGCCAGCCCGGCGGTTTCGGTGCGCAGGATGCGCGGGCCCAGCTGCAGGCCCTGGAAACCGGCCTGCTGCAGCGCCTGGCGATCGCGCGGCGACCAGCCGCCCTCCGGCCCGATCGCGATCACCACGCCGCCCGGGGCGGTCTGCAGCGTCGACAGGCGATGCTCGCCCAGCGGGTCCAGGGTCAGCTTGAGCGCATCGGCGGGCAGGCTGCGCGCCGCCTCCAGCAGCGACTGCGGAGCAGCGACGGCCGGCACGCGCGCACGGCCGGATTGGCCGCAGGCCGACACCACCACGCTGTTCCAGTGCGCCAGGCGCTTCTCCGCGCGCGCCGCGTCGAGCTTCACTTCGGTACGTTCGGCATTCACCGGCACGATGGCATTCACGCCCAGCTCGGTGGCCTTCTGCAGGATCAGGTCCATCTTCTCGCCGCGTGCGATGCCCTGCAGCAGGGTGATGGTCAGCGGCGATTCGTTGGCCACCTCGCGCGCGTCGTCGATGCGCACCCGCGCATCGCGCTTGCCCGTCTCGACCAGGGTCGCGGTGTAGTCGTGGCCGTCGCCATTGAACAGCACGCAGGTATCGCCCTCACGCAGGCGCATCACGCGCACCAGGTGGTTGGCCGCGTCCTCGGGCAGCGACACGGTCTGGCCAACCGCGATCGCGGTCGGGATGAAACTGCGGGTCACGCGCATGCGGTGGCGTCCTCGATGGCGGCCAGAGTGGTCTGGGCCAGCAGGTCCAGGTGTTCGTCCTCCACGCAGTAGGGAGGCATCCAATACAGCACGTTGCCGAGCGGGCGCAGTACCACGCCACGCTTCAGCGCGGCGGTATAGGCATGCAGGCCAACCCGCGCGGCAGCGGGGAAGGGCGTGCGTTTGTCGCCGTTGCGGGTGAGCTCGAAGGCCACCACCATGCCGGCCTGGCGCACGTCGGCCATGTGCGGATGGTCGGCGAACGGCGCGGCCAGCCGCCGCATCACCTCGGCCGTGCCGCGGTTGCGGGCGATCACGTCCTCGTGGGCGAAGATGTCCAGCGTGGCCAGTGCGGCCGCGCAGGCCAGCGGATTGCCGGTGTAGCTGTGCGAATGCAGGAAGGCGCGTTCGCGCGATTCGTCCAGGAAGGCGTCGTACAGCGCCTGGGTGGCCAGCACCGCGGCCAGCGGCAGGAAGCCGCCGGTGAGCCCCTTGGACAGGCACAGCAGGTCCGGCATCACCCCGGCCTGTTCGCAGGCGAACAGCGTGCCGGTGCGGCCGAAGCCGGTGGCGATCTCATCGGCGATCAGGAATGCCCCGTTGGCGTCGCACAGGGCGCGCGCCCGCTGCAGGTACACCGGGTCGTGCATGCGCATGCCACCGGCGCACTGCAGGCGCGGCTCCAGGATCACCGCACAGATCTCGCCGGGATGCTGGTCGAACAGATCGGCCAGGCGGTCGGCGGCCTCGTGCGCGCGCTGGGCGGCGCTCTGGCCGGGTTCGGCCAGGTAGGCATCGGGCGAGGGCGCGAACAGCGCCTCGGTGAGCAGTGGCGCGTAGACCCGGCGGTACAGCGGGATGTCCCCGACCGACAGGGCGCCCAGGGTCTCGCCGTGGTAGCCGTTCTCCAGTGCCACGAACCGGGTGCGGTGCGTTTCGCCGCGGTTGCGGAAGTAATGGAAGGCCATCTTCAGCGCCACTTCCACCCCGGCCGAGCCGTTGTCGGCGTAGAACACCTTGGCCAGCGGGTCGCGCCCGGGCTGCCGTGGCGCGATCGCCAGCAGGCGCTCGGCCAGGGCCACCGCCGGCTCGTGGCTGAAGCCGGCCAGCATCACCTGCTCCAGCTGCGTGGCCTGCTGCGCGATGGCCGCGCCGATGCGCGGCTCGGCGTGACCGAACAGGTTGGTCCACCAGCTGCTGACCGCATCCAGGTAGCGGCGGCCATCGTGGTCGATCAGCCAGGGACCTTCGCCACGCGCGATCGGCACCAGCGGCAGGGTGTCGGGGTGCTCGCGCATCTGGGTGCACGGGTGCCACAGCACGGCCAGGTCGCGTTGCCGCCACCGGTCGGCCAGCGTGAGGGGGGCTGGGTCTGCTAGCATTTCGGGTTCATGAACACGTTTTCACCTGCACACATTCTATCCAAGAGCCTGTTCGCATGAGCCGTCGCCTGCCCATCATCCACCAGATCACGGACGAGGAAAGCGGGCCCTTCCAGCGCCAGCACCTGGACCTGGAATTCTCCAACGGCGAACGCCGCCGTTTCGAGCGCCTGGTCAGCCGCGGCCACGGCGCGGTGGTGGTGGTGCCGATGCTCGACGATGAGACGGTGCTGCTGGTGCGTGAATACGCGGCCGGCGTACACCGTTACGAGCTGGGCCTGGTCAAAGGGCGCATCGATGCCGGGGAAACGCCCGAGCAGGCCGCCGACCGCGAACTGAAGGAAGAGGCCGGCTACGGTGCCCGCCGCATCGACGTGCTGCGCGCGATGACGCTCGCGCCCACCTACATGAGCCACCAGTCCTGGCTGGTGGTGGCCCGCGACCTCTACCCGGAACGCCTGGTCGGTGATGAACCCGAGGAGCTGGAAGTGGTGCCCTGGAAGCTGGCCGACCTGGACCAGCTGATGCTGCGCGAGGATGCCTCCGAAGGCCGTTCGCTGGCGGCATTGTTCATCGCCCGCGAATGGCTGGGACGCCGGGAATGATCAAACTCACGACGGATCTGCGCGAAACCGTCATCGCCATCGCCCAGGACGCCGCCGCTGCCATCATGGCGGTGTATGCCACTGCGTTCGATGTGGAGATCAAATCCGACCGCAGCCCGGTCACGGCCGCCGATCTCGCCGCCAACCAGGTGATCGAGCGCGGCCTTGGCCAGCTCACCCCGGACCTGCCGATCCTTTCCGAGGAATCCGCACAGGTGCCGTGGGAGGTGCGCCAGCACTGGGGCGCCTACTGGCTGGTCGATCCGCTCGACGGCACCCGCGAGTTCGTCAAGCGCAACGACGAGTTCAGCGTCAACACCGCGCTGATCTACCAGGGCGCACCGGCCTTCGGCGTGGTGCTGGCACCGGTCACTGGCGTGGTCTGGCACGCGATGCGCGGTGAGCTGGCGTATCGCCGCGATGGCATGCGCGACTCCGTGCTGCGCACCCGCACGCCGGCCGTGCCGCCGCTGAACGTGGCCGCCAGCCGTTCGCACCGCAGCCCGCAGACGCAGGCGCTGCTGGACCGCATGGGCGAGATCGAGCTGGTCGCGCAGGGCTCGTCGCTGAAATTCTGCCGCCTTGCCGAGGGCACGCTCGACGTCTATCCCCGGTTGGGACCGACGGCCGAATGGGATACCGCCGCAGGCCAGTGCGTGCTGCACGCGGCCGGCGGTGCGGTGCTGTCGGCGGCCACCGGCAAGCCGTTCCGCTACAACCGCCGCGACACGCTGTTGAACGGCGATTTCATCGCCCTGGGCGATACCCGCCTGCCGTGGCGCGACTGGTTGCCCGCCTGACCCCACCCGAGGACCCCGCATGACCCCGAGCGTCGAACTGGACCGCCTGCTGCAGATCATGGCGCGCCTGCGCGACCCCGCGCAGGGCTGCCCGTGGGACCTGCAGCAGGACTTTGCCAGCATCGCCCCGTACACCATCGAGGAGGCCTACGAAGTGGCCGACGCGATCGACCGCGGCGACCTCGACGACCTCAAGGACGAACTGGGCGATCTGCTGCTGCAGGTGGTCTTCCACGCGCAGATGGCCAGCGAGCAGGGCGCGTTCGCCTTCGCCGACGTCGCCCGCGCGATCGGCGACAAGATGCAGCGGCGTCACCCGCACATTTTCGCCGACGTGCAGGTAGAGGATGCCGACCAGGTCAACCTGAACTGGGAGGCGATCAAGCGCGCCGAGCGCGCGGCCAAGGGCGACACCGATACCTCTGCACTGGCCGGCATTTCGCGCGGGCTGCCCGAGTGGCAGCGCGCGGTGAAGCTGCAGGCGCGCGCGGCCCGGGTCGGCTTCGACTGGCCCGACCCGCAGCCGGTGCTGGACAAAGTGCGCGAGGAGCTGGACGAGGTTGCGGCGGAGTTCGCCCACGGCGATGTCCAGGCCAACCATGCGCGCCTGCAGGAAGAGCTGGGCGACCTGCTGTTCGTCTGCGCCAACCTGGCCCGGCACGCCAAGGTCGATGTGGGCGCGGCGCTGCGTCAGGCCAACCACAAGTTCGAGCGCCGTTTCCGCGCGATGGAGGCGCAGGCCGCCGCCGCCGGGCAGCGCATGGACGCGCTCGACCTGGACGCCCAGGAACGTCTCTGGCAACAGGCCAAACGCGACGAAGCGACATGAACACGCTGCTGCTGTTCGTGCTGACCGCCGTGGCCGAGATCGTCGGCTGTTACCTGCCGTGGCTGTGGCTGCGCAAGGGCGGCAGCGTGTGGCTGCTGCTGCCGGCAGCGGCCAGCCTGGCCCTGTTCGCCTGGCTGCTGACCCTGCATCCGGCCGCCAGCGGCCGCGTCTATGCGGCGTATGGCGGCGTCTACATCGGCACCGCGCTGATGTGGCTGTGGCTGGTGGATGGCATTCGTCCCAGCCGCTGGGATCTGCTCGGCGTCGGCCTGTGCCTGGCCGGGATGGCGGTGATCATGTTTGCCCCGCGCAGTACCTGAACCGGCTACGGCCGCGCATCTGACCGTACAATCGGGTCATCACAGGGAAAGGAGTTTCCGATGTTTCCGACCATGCTGTTCTCGCTGGTGCTCGCCTTCGTGGCCGTCGTCATTCTGTTCAAGGCCGTGCGCATGGTGCCGCAGGGCTACGAATGGACGGTCGAACGGTTCGGCCGCTACACCCACACCATGTCGCCGGGCCTGCACTTCCTGATCCCGATCGTCTACGGCGTCGGCCGCAAGGTGAACATGATGGAACAGGTGCTGGACGTGCCCAGCCAGGAAGTGATCACCAAGGACAACGCCGCCGTCCGCGTGGACGGGGTGGTGTTCTTCCAGGTGCTCGACGCGTCCAAGGCGGCCTATGAAGTGGCCAACCTGGAAGTGGCGATGATCGCCCTGGTGCAGACCAACATCCGCACCGTGATCGGCTCGATGGACCTGGACGAATCGCTGAGCCAGCGCGAGGTGATCAACGCCCAGCTGCTGAGCGTGGTTGATCACGCCACCAACCCGTGGGGCGTGAAGGTCAACCGCATCGAGATCCGCGACATCCAGCCGCCGCGCGACCTGCTCGACGCGATGGCACGGCAGATGAAGGCCGAGCGCGAGAAGCGCGCGCAGATCCTGGAAGCCGAGGGCTCGCGCCAGTCCGAGATCCTGCGTGCCGAAGGCGAGAAGCAGGCCGCCGTGCTCGAAGCCGAAGGCCGCAAGGAAGCCGCGTTCCGCGATGCGGAGGCGCGTGAGCGCCTGGCCGAGGCCGAAGCCAAGGCGACCGAGATGGTGTCCGATGCGATCGCCAAGGGCGATGTGCAGGCGATCAATTACTTCATCGCCCAGAAGTATGTGGAGGCCTTCAAGGAACTGGCGACCTCGCCGAACCAGAAGCTGGTGCTGATGCCGATGGAGGCCAGTGGCGTGATCGGTTCGATCGCCGGCGTGGCCGAACTGGCCAAGGAAGCGTTCGCCAAGCAGGAAGAGAAGAAGGCCGCGCGCGCGGTGCCGCCGCGGATCGGAGGCTGACATGCGCTGGGAGGTCGTAGGCTGGGGCGCGCTGGCACTGGTGCTGTTTGCGGCCGAGGCGCTGGCACCGGGGGCGTTCATGCTGTGGATCGGCATCGGGGCGGCGGCGGTATTCGTGCTGGTGGCCGTGTTCGCCGACATTCCGCTGCTGTGGCAGGTGGTCGCGTTCGTGCTGCTCAGCGTGGTGTCGATCCAGTGCTACCGGCGCTGGGGACGCTCCCACGACCGGCAGAGCGACGCCCCGTTGTTGAACCGGCGCGCCGAACAGCTGGTGGGGCGGGTGGTGCTGCTCGACCAGCCGATCGTCGCCGGCAAGGGCCGCGCCAAGATCGACGATGCGTTCTGGGTGGTGGATGGCCCGGACCTGCCGGCCGGCAGCGCGGTGCGCGTGGTCGCGGTGGCGGGCATGACGCTGAAGGTGCAGCCTGTCTGAGGTGGCCCCGGCGGTGCATTCCGCACCGCCGCAGGCGTTGTGAAGACGGTTCTGGGATAATGGCGCTCTTGCCTTCATTCCCCCGGAACCGGTCATGACCCAGAAGACGCTTCTCAACGACACCCACCGCGCACTCGGCGCCAAGATGGTCGATTTCGGTGGCTGGGACATGCCCATCCATTACGGCTCGCAGCTGGACGAACACCACCTCGTGCGTGCCGACGCCGGCATGTTCGACGTCAGCCACATGACCGTGGTCGATCTGCGCGGCGCGCAGGTCAAGCCGTTCCTGCGCCGCCTGCTGGCCAACTCGGTGGACAAGCTCAAGGCCACCGGCAAGGCGCTGTACGCGTGCATGCTCAACCCGCAGGGCGGGGTGATCGACGACCTGATCGTCTACTACCTGGCCGACGACTTCTTCCGCATGGTGGTCAATGCCTCCACCCGCGAGAAGGACCTGGCCTGGATCCGTGAGCAGGCGGCCGCCTTCGACGTGCAGGTTACCGAGCGCGAGGACCTGGCGATCATCGCCGTGCAGGGCCCCACCGCGCGCGAGCGCGTGATCGGCCTGGTCGCCGAGGGCGACCGCGCTGCCGTGGACAAGCTGGGTCGCTTCGCTGCGGTCGAGGCGAGCGCTGCCAGCGGTGCGCCGCTGTTCGTGGCGCGTACCGGCTACACCGGTGAGGACGGTTTTGAACTCCTGATCCCGCAGAGCGACGTGGTCGCCTTCTGGAACGCCCTGGCGCAGGCCGGCGTGCGTCCGGCCGGGCTGGGCGCGCGCGACACGCTGCGCCTGGAAGCCGGCATGAACCTGTACGGCCAGGACATGGACGAGCAGATCACCCCGTACGAAGCGGCGCTGGCCTGGACCGTGGCGCTGGACGAAGGCCGCGACTTCATCGGCCGTGACGTGCTGGAAGCCCAGAAGGCGGCAGGCAATGCACGCCAGCTGATCGGCCTGGTGATGGACGAGAAGGGCGTGCTGCGCCACGGCCAGGCAGTGGTCACCGCCAGCGGCCAGGGCGAGATCCTGTCCGGCACCTTCTCCCCGACGCTGGGCAAGGGCATCGCGTTCGCCCGCGTGCCGGCAGGCGAGCTGGGCCAGGTGCACGTGGACATCCGCGGCAAGCAGGTCCCGGTGCGCGTGGTGAAGTTCCCGTTCGTGCGCGAAGGTCAGGCCCAGCCCGGCGTGCTGGTCGAGGCCTGATCCAGCAGTTTCCGGCGCGCGGTTGCCCAGCGGCCCGCGCCGGTTGGTTACACTACCCCCGTTTCCCGAACCCCTGAATTTTCTCGGAGCAGTTCCATGAGCGAGATCCCCGGCGACCTCAAATTCCTCAAGTCCCACGAGTGGGCGCGCGTCGAAGGCAATGGCCGCGTCACCGTCGGTATTTCCGACCATGCCCAGGGCCTGCTGGGCGACCTGGTCTACGTCGAGCTGCCCAACGTCGGCGACACGGTGAAGGCGGGCGAGCAGGCTGCCGTCGTCGAGTCGGTGAAGGCCGCCTCGGACGTCTACAGCCCGATCACCGGTACCGTGGTCGAGGTCAACAGCGCCCTGGCCGACAAGCCGGAAACCATCAACGAAGACGCGTACGGCGATGGCTGGATCTTCGTGGTGGAAGTGACCGGTACGGAAGAGTTGAACGAGCTGCTGGCGCCGGATGACTACGCCGAGCTGCTGGAGAACGAGGATCACT
This sequence comes from Stenotrophomonas sp. LGBM10, assembly GCF_046736075.1. Lineage (GTDB taxonomy): Bacteria > Pseudomonadota > Gammaproteobacteria > Xanthomonadales > Xanthomonadaceae > Stenotrophomonas. The sequence continues at coordinate 1,116,261 of NZ_CP177163.1, read as the reverse complement.
GATCCTGCGTCGCTCCGAAGAACGGCCGCCTCGTGCGGCCGTTTTTTTTTGCGTCGTCGCCGCTCGCCAGGGCGTGCACCGACGCGGCGGCGTTAGCGACGCGTGACGATGTTGCGGTGTACGCGCGCCTCCGGAACGTCCGGCGTCGGCTCATGCCGTCGGGTTGGGAACCCATCGCGACGGGTCATGAGCATGTCCATTCGTATCGCCGCGCATCGACACGCGGTCGCGGAACGACCGTTGCCGACCTGCCGAAGGTGCGATCGCGTCGACGCGGCGCGGCGGAAAGTTTGCGCATTTGCGCGAATCGGGTAGTAAAAAGCGCAGCCGGATGTGAAAACGCGTCGGCTGTTTTTTCCCCCTTCGTTGGCAACCGGTCAGGCACGCGCGGCGCACCACGCGCACCTGCCGGCGCGCACGCCGCCACGTGTGGCGTGTTTCGCGAAAGTGCTTCTTTTAAGTTGTTTTTGTTTCAGCCGTTGCGACCGCAGGGGTATCGGTGTGCCCGTTGGTACGGGGATGAAGTGTCGGTACGGGGTGTTCGACGGGTGGCTGGCGCGCGCTGCCGGACGCGTCCGGTGTGAAAATTTTTCGCCGGGGTTGTTGACAGTGAAAAAAAGCGTGATTAGGTTTCGCCAAGCAGACCTTGCCTGCCAAGAGAGTGAGCAGAATCGACATCCAGTCGCGAAGCACAACCAGGACATCCACCTTGCATCCGATGACGGTGGAGTCGGCTTCGCTTCCTTCGGTGAAATGCAAGGGCACCCCTGATCCGATACCTGCCTGGCCGATCCCGGTAGGTATCCCCGTATCCGTCACGACGCGCATGACGCGACGGCGGTCCCCGCAACGCAGCAACGGCGGGTTTGCTTTACCTGGGCGTTTCAACTCCATAGATCACTGACGAGGAGCCATCCCATGGCAACCAAGAAAGCTGCGAAGAAAAAGCCGGCCGCCAAAAAGGCAGCCAAGAAGGTCGCTAAGAAGGCCACTGCCCGCAAGGCCGTGAAGAAGGTCGCCAAGAAGGCGGCGGCCAAGAAGACGGTGAAGAAGGCCGCCAAGAAGGCGACCGCTCGGAAGGCAGTGAAAAAGACGGCCGCCAAGAAGGCCGTCAAGAAGGTAGCCAAGAAGGCCGCCGCCAAGAAGACCGCGAAGAAGGCAGTGAAGAAGACGGCGAAGAAGGCCGTCAAGAAGGTCGCCAAGAAGGCGGCTGCCAAGAAGACCGCGAAGAAAGCCGTCCGCAAGGTAGCCAAGAAGGCTGCGGCCAAGAAGGCCACCAAGAAGACGGCGAAGAAGGCCGTCAAGAAGGTAGCCAGGAAGGCCACTGCGAAGAAGGCGACGGCCAAGAAGGCCACCGCCAAGAAGGCGGTCAAGAAGGTTGCAAAGCGCAAGCCGGCGGCCCGCAAGAAGAAGGCTGCCCCGGTCGCCCTGCCGGCAACCCCGGCACCGCTGATCTAAGCGTTTCCCGAGAGCCGCACCTGAAACTCCTTCCCCGGCAGCCCAGCGGGGAGGGAGTTTTTTTATGCGCGCGTGTCCGACCGGAGCCGAAAAAAAAGGCGGCCAACCGGCCGCCTTTTTCGATCCGCACACCGCCGCGATCAACGCGGCGAGGCCACCGCACGGTTGGACGACACGCCCTTGCGCTTGTTCTGCGGCGCGGCGTCTTCGGCCATCAGGCTGTCGCTGCCGAAGTCGGTATCCACGTCCAGCCAGCGCTGGTTCGGCAGGCCCATCGCCGCGTCGAGCACGGTCGGCAGCAGGCCGCTGGGCAGGCTGCTTTCGCCGTTCCACATGATCGCAATGCCGAGGTCACGCTCCGGCACCAGCGCGACCAGGCCCCGGTAGCCCTGCACGGCACCGGCATGGAACACCACTTCATGGCCGGCGTAGTCGAAGTTGCGCCAGCCCAGCGCGTAGCCGGCCGAATGCAGGCGCTCGCGGCGCCAGCCCGAACGCATTTCGCCCGGGGTGCTGATCAGGGTGGAGTGCAGCGTTGCCAGCAGCGGCGCAGGCAGCACGTCGGGACGGTGCCCGGTGTGCGCCAGCAGCCACTGCGCCATGTCGCTGGCGCTGGCATTGACGCCGGCAGCCGGTGCCAACCGGTAGTAGGTGGGCTTGGGGTTCAGTGACACCCAGCCGTTGCGGCTGCGCACGTGCGGGCGTGCCCAACGCGAGCTGGCCTGGATGCCGGCCAGGCCAAGGCTGGCGTCATCCATGCCCAGCGGCTTGAACAGCCGGCGTTCGACCGACTGTTCGTAGAAACTGCCGGAGGCGGCGTACACCACATCGCCGATCAGGCTGAAGGCAACGTTCTGGTAGGCGTAGCAGTCGCCCGGCTGGCACTTGAGCGAGGTCGAGGCCAGCTTGTGGGTCAGGGTGTAGTACTCCGCGTTGGCTTCCACGTCGCGGTCGTACGCGTTGTAGGGCAGGCCGACCCGGTGGCTGAGCAGGTCGGCCACGGTCAGCCGCTCGGTCGCCTCGGGCGAGCTCAGCTGGAAGCCGGGCACGTAGTCGGTGACCTTGCTGTCCCAGCGCAGGGTGCCATCGTTGACCAGCAGGCCGGCCATCGTGCCGGCGAAGGCCTTGGACAGCGACGCCAGGCGGAACACGGTGTGCGCGTCGACCTGCTGCGGATTGTTGACGTCGGTGACGCCGTAGCCACGCGCGCTGAGCACGCGGCCGCCCTGGACGATCGCCACGGCCATGCCGGGCACGCGTTCGCCATAGGTGAGCTGCTGGGCCAGCGATTCGATGGCGGCGACATTGAAGCCCGGTGCGGGCGGCAGTACCTGCTGCGCTGCGGGCGCGGCGCGATACGCGGCCGGCTGGGTATGCGGCACATTGGCCGGGGCGCTGTTCTCGATGTTGACGGGGAACGCGGACGGCGAGGCACTGGGGGTCTGTGCAGTGGAAGACATTGCGATGGGCATCAACATGCCCAGCAACCCGGTTGCCGCCGAACGGATCGGTCGGCGCCTGCTGTTCTGATTCATCGTGTAGGGCCCGTGCGCGACTGCTGTGAGGGATTCTAGCGCCGCTTTTCCCGATTGCACAAACGAAGCGAAGATGAATACGTATCGTATTGAAAATGCGTGGTTTTTTGCATGGCGAAATGCCCGGCGCCGCGCCCCACGGCGCCGCCCTGTTCAGCTTGATCCCGCGTCCTGGCGCAGCCAGTGCGCGGCGCGCTCGGCGATCATCAGGGTGGGCGCGTTGGTATTGCCGCTGATCAGGCTGGGCATCACCGCCGCATCGACCACGCGCAGGCGCTGGGTGCCGTGCACCCGCAGCGTCGGATCGACCACGGCATCGGCATGCCGGCCGATGGCGCAGGTGCCGACCGGGTGGTAGATGGTCTCGGCCTTGGCGCGGATGAACGCGGCCAGGCCGGCGTCATCGAGATCGTCGCGGGCAGGGAAGACCGGGGCGCCGCGCCACGGATCGAACGCGGGTTGGGCCAGGATCCGGCGCGACAGCCGGACGCACTCGAGCATCATGCGCAGATCGTGCCCCTCCGCGTCGCCGAGATAGTTGGGCTGCAGGCGCGGCGGCGAGCGCGCGTCGGCATCGCGCAGGTGCAACCGCCCGCGGCTGCGCGGATGCAGCGGACAGGCGTGCAGGGTGTAGCCGTCGCCGGGCAGGCGATGGCGGCCGTGGTTGTCGAGCATGGCCGGCACGAAATGGAACTGCACGTCGGCGCGTGCGTCCGGCGCCAGTGCCGAGCGGGCGAAGCCGCCGGCCTCGGCCAGGTTGCTGGTGCCGGCACCGCGGTGGCCGCGCAGGAAGTAGTCGAAGGCGATGCGCAGCTCGTTGCTGCGGTCGTAGCTCACGCCGGGCGTGGTGTGCACGACCGTGCAGATGTCCAGATGATCCTGCAGGTTGCCGCCGACGCCGGGCAGATCCACGCGTGGGGTGATGCCGTGGCCACGCAGTGCGTGGGCGGGGCCGATCCCGGAGAGCATCAGCAGCTGCGGCGAATGGATCGCGCCGGCGCTGAGGATCACTTCGGCGGACGCGGCGGCATGCAGATGCTCGCGGCCGCGCCGGTAGTGGACGCCGGTGGCGGTGGTGCCGGCGAAGCTCAGCGCCACCGCCTGTGCGCCGGTGAGGACGGTGAGGTTGCGCCGTGCGCGGGCCGGGCGCAGGTAGGCGGTGGCGCTGGAGCAGCGCGCGCCATCGCGCTGGGTGACCTGGTACAGGCCGACGCCCAGCTGATGGGCGCCATTGAAATCGTCGTTGCGGGCATGACCGGCCTGCTCGGCGGCGGCCAGGAACACGGCCGAGAGCGGATTGTGGTGGCGCAGGTCGGCGACGGACAACGGTCCGGCATCGCCATGCAGTGCGCTGGCGCCGCGGCTGTTGGCCTCGCCGTGCAGGAACCACGGCAGCACCTGTGCCCACTCCCAACCGGTGGCGCCGGCCGCCGCCCAGCCGTCGTAGTCGGCCGGCACGCCACGGATGTAGCACATGGCATTGATCGCGCTGGAGCCACCCAGCACCTTGCCGCGCGGCCACCACAGGCGCCGTCCGTCCAGTTGCGGCTCGGGGTCGGTGTCGAGGTTCCAGTTGATGCGGCGGTTGTTGACCAGCCGCGCCAGGCCGGCCGGCATGTGGATGAAGGGATTGCGGTCGGGAGGGCCGGCCTCCAGCAGCAGCACCTGGCAGTGCGGGTCGGCGCTGAGCCGGTTGGCCAGCACGCAGCCGGCCGAGCCGGCGCCGACGATGATGTAGTCGTACCTGTCCCGTGCCAATGCAAGCCGCTCCCCGAGGGTCTACGCCGCAGCATAGGGCAGACGGCCGCTGCGCGGGTTGGCCGCTGTGGGCCACGCTGCGTTGCGCCGGTGCGACGGTCGGCTACTGGCGATGTTGCGGTGCATCGTTTACCTTGCGCGCTTTGCCGCCCGGAGTTCCCACGATGCTGCCGTTGCGACGCCGCCTGAGCGCGGAGCGGGTGCGATGACCGCCGCGACATCGTCCGCGCGTCGGACGGGACTGCGCGGTGCGCTGCGCCAGTCTCCGCCGCTGATCTGGGCATCGCTGTACTTCTTCTGCCTGTTGAGCGGCTACTACGTGCTGCGCCCGGTGCGCGAGGCGATGGCGGCCTCGAGCGACCTGCAGACGTTGTTCCCGCCAGGGTTGATTGCCTGGTTCGCTGGCCACGGCATCGCCCTGCAGGACTTCGTGCTGCAGTTCCTGTTCACCTGTGTGTTCTTCATCATGCTGGTGCTGCAGCCGCTGTACGGCGCGCTGGTGAGCCGCTACCCGCGCCGGGTATTCCTGCCGGTGGTATACGGGTTCTTCATCGCCACGCTGCTGGGCTTCTACGTGCTGTTCGACAGCGGTGTGCCCGGGCGCGGGATGGCGTTCTTCTTCTGGATCACGGTGTTCAACCTGTTCGCGGTGGCGGTGTTCTGGAGCTTCATGGCCGACGTGTTCTCGAACACGCAGGCGCGGGCGTTCTACGGCTACATCGGCGCGGCCGGCACCATCGGGGCCTTCCTCGGCCCGATCATCACGTCGGCGCTGGTGCAGCGGGTGGGCATCGCGAACCTGATGCTGGTGTCGGCCGGCTTCCTGTGCGTGTGCCTGTTCTGCATCTGGCGGCTGCGGCTGTGGGCGGTGGCGCGCGAGCAGGATCAGCAGCTGGTGTCGGGCGAAACACCGATGGGCGGGAGCGTGCTGGACGGTCTGAAGCTGATCGTGCGCGAGCCGCTGCTGCGCTGGCTGGCACTGATGGTGCTGTTCGGGGTGGGCATCGGTACGCTGCTGTACAACGAGCAGGCGGCGATCGTGCGCCGGCTGTATACCGATCCGGCGGCAAGCACGGCCTTCTTCTCGCGGGTGGATCTGGCGGTGAACGCGCTGACGCTGCTGCTGCAGTTGGGGCTGACCCGCTGGCTGTTGTCGCGCTACGGTATCGCGCCGGCGCTGTTGATCCCGGGCTTTGCGATCATTGTCGGGTTCTCGGTACTCGCGGCCTCGCCGTTGCCGCTGCTGGTGGCGATGGTGCAGGTGATGACGCGGGCGAGCGAGTTCTCGCTGGCCAAGCCGGCCCGCGAGACGCTGTACACGCGGGTGGACCGGCAGTGGCGCTACAAGGCCGGAGCGGCGATCGACACGGTGGTGTACCGCGGCGCGGACCTGAGCTTTGCGTGGGTACACAAAGGGCTCTCGCTGTTTGGTTCGAACGTGCTGTTCGCGGGCGGTCTGGTCGTGGCCGGGCTGATGACCGTCGCCGCGTTCGGTCTGCTGCACGAAGAAAAGAAGTTGCCGGCCGAGCGGCCGGAGTAAGCTCTGGTCATCTTTTTCGAGGCCTGCCCATGTACTGGACCGCACTGATCCTGACCCTGGTGGTCGCCCTGCTGCACGTGTACTTCCTCGTGCTGGAAATGTTCCTGTGGACGCGTCCGCTGGGCCTGAAGACGTTCCGCAATACGCCGGAGAAGGCCGAGACCACGCGCGTGCTGGCGGCCAACCAGGGGCTGTACAACGGCTTCCTGGCAGCCGGCCTGTTCTGGGGCCTGTTCGATCACCTGCCGATGCTGGTCAACTTCATGCTGGGCTGCGTGATCGTGGCCGGCTGCTACGGCGCCTACAGCGTCAACAAGCGGATCTTCTTCATCCAAGCCGTCCCGGCGATCCTGGCCGCGATCGCTTGGCATTTCGTGCCGGCGTAAGCGAGGTCGCCGGTAGGTGCCGACCGTTGGTCGGCACAGCCAGAGCCAAAGCCCGCATCTGGATTCTCCCCGGCTTGGCTGGCGGGTGTGGGCATGCGGGACACGCCGTGAATCCATCCGTGGAGGCTCGTAGAAAACATCCATGTTTTCTACGGTCCCGCATACCCACACCCGCCAGCCATTGACAGTGGGTCGCGCGGATTCCCGGTAGGTGCCGACCGCTGGTCGGCACAGCCAGAGCCCGCTTCTGGATTCTCCCTGGCTTGGCTGGCGTGTGTGGGCATGCGGGACACGCCGTGAATCCATCCGTGGAGGCTCGTAGAAAACATCCATGTTTTCTACGGTCCCGCATACCCACACCCGCCAGCCATTGACAGTGGGTCGCGCGGATTCCCCGGTAGGTGACGAGCGCTGGTCTGCACAGCCAGAGCCCTCATCTGGAGTCTCCCTGGGTTGGCTGGCGTGTGCGGGTATGCGGGACACGCCGTGAATCCATCCCGGTAGGTGCCGACCGCTGGTCGGCACGCTGTACTCCTTCCGGAATAGCCGTTGCCCCGGCTCTCCCTGCACCGCCCGCCATAGGTCAAAGGCCGGTGGGAATGGGGGTACGGGACCGTAGAAAACATGGATGTTTTCTACGAGCCTCCAGGGATGGATTTACGGCGTGTCCCGTACTCCCATTCCCGCCGGCCACGCCCGGGAGAATGCGGATGAGGGCTGTGGCTGTGGCTGTAGCTCTGGCTCTGGCGTTGAAAGGCATAGAGCGTGCCGACCAGCGGTCGGCACCTACCGATCGGTGAAGTGGCCCGTGGTCGGCACCTACCGATCGGTGAGGTGACCGGTGGTTGGAGCGTTCCGCGAACGGTCCTGCGGTGAGAGCCACATCTGGATGCGGGCGCTGAAGACCGGTGTGCCGGCGGTGTCGCGGATCTGCACGTCCACGGGCAGGGCGTAGCCGCTGTCGGCCGCGATGATGGGCTGTGCCGGTGTGGCGACGGCGTGCTGGGTGCCCGTGGCCTTGGCCAGGTACTGCACTTCCATGCCCTTCGGAATCCAGCGCATGCCGCGTGGCAATGAGGCGTCGACCATCAGTCCGGCGGTGAGTTCGGCCAGGTTGCACAGTGCGATGGCGTGGACGGTGCCGATGTGGTTGGTGACCCTGCGCCGGTGCGCGATGTGGCCTTCGCAGCGGCCGGGTTCGAGCACGGTGATGCGCGGGGCGATGCTGGCGAAGTAGGGCGCCTTGAAGCACACCGCGCGCGCGAACAGCCATTGGCCGGCCGGCCAGCGCTGCATGCGGCGGTACAGGGTCAGCAGGGGAGCGGACATCGAGGATCTCCTGGAAGCGGGCGGATACCGCTGCAATGAAAAACGGCGGACCGAAGTCCGCCGTTTCCGTTCACGTCGACGCAGGCGTCATGCCGCTTCCGAGCGCGCGTCCTTGCGTTCGCGGTCGTAGTAGCTGGCCGAACGCAGCTCGTGCGGATCGAAGTCGTCCACGGTGATGGTTTCCAGCGTCAGCGTGCGCAGCTCTTCCAGCAAGGTGCGCTCGTCCTGGGTGATCACGCCCTCGGCCACCGCTTCGTCCAGCTGGGTGGTGAAGTCCAGGGCCTCGATGCCCTTGGTCTTGACCGCCTTGATGAACTTGCGTTCCACCGGCTCGGCCATGATCGCCTTGGACAGGTAGCTGTTGATGCGGCCACCCGGGTTGTTCTCGCACGGGGTCAGGAACACGCCGTTGGCCAGGCGGTCGCGGGCTTCGTTGGGCGCCATCAGCAGCGCGGCGACGCGGTGGCCCAGGCGGTCGCCCGGGGCCTCGGCGCGACGGCCGAACGGGAAGATCAGCAGCCACATCAGCCAGCCGATCGGGCGGATCGGGAAGTTGCGCAGCGCAGCCGACAGCGACTCTTCGATCTTGTGCACGCTGTCATGGAAGGCCCACGCCAGCAGCGGCTGGTCGGTGGCCGGCGCACCTTCGTCGTGGTAACGCTTGAGCATGGCGCTGGTCATGTAGATGTGGCTCAGCACATCGCCCAGGCGGCCGGACAGCGATTCCTTGAACTTCAGCTTGCCGCCCAGCGTCATCATCGAGATGTCGGCCATCAGCGCCAGGTTGGCCGAGTAACGGTCCAGCTTGCGGAAGTAGCGGCGGGTGTAGGCATCGCCCGGGGCGGCACCGAAGCGCGCGCCGGTCAGGCCGAACCAGAACGAACGCACGGCGTTGGAGATGCCGAAGCGGATGTGGCCGAACAGGCTGCGGTCGAATTCCTGCAGGCCGGCGCGGGTGTCCGGATCCTGCGCGGCCTTCATTTCCTTCAGCACCCACGGGTGGCAGAGGATCGCACCTTGGCCGAAGATCAGCAGGCTGCGGGTCATGATGTTGGCGCCTTCGACCGTGATCGCGATCGGTGCGGCCTGCCAGCTGCGGCCGGCGAAGTTGCGCGGTCCCAGGATGATGCCCTTGCCGCCGATCACATCCATCATGTCCGAGATCACTTCGCGGCTCATGGTGGTGCAGTGGTACTTGGCGATGGCCGACGGTACCGACGGCACGTCGCCACGGTCCACGGCGGCGGCGGTGGCCTGGCACAACGCGCTGATCGCGTAAGCCTTGCCGCCGATGCGCGCCAGCGCTTCTTCCACGCCTTCAAAGCGGCCGACCGACAGGCCGAACTGCTTGCGGATGCGTGCATAGGCACCGGTGACCACCGCGCCGGCCTTGGCGCCGCCACTGGCGGTGGAGGGCAGGGTGATCGAGCGGCCCACGGCCAGGCACTCGTTGAGCATGTTCCAGCCCTTGCCGGCCTTCTCGGCGCCGCCGATCAGCTGGGTCAGCGGGATGAACACGTCCTTGCCGCGGATCGGGCCGTTCTGGAAGGTCGAGTTGAGCGGGAAGTGGCGGCGGCCGATTTCCACGCCGGCGGTGTCGCGCGGCAGCAGTGCCAGCGTGATGCCGATGTCGCGGGTGGTGCCGATCAACCCGTCCGGGTCGTACATGCGGAACGCCAGGCCGATCAGCGTGGCCACCGGGGCCAGGGTGATGTAGCGCTTGTCGAAGGTGAGCTTGACGCCGAGCACCTGCTCGCCGTTCCACTCGCCCTTGCAGACGATGCCGTAATCGGGAATGGAGGTCGCGTCCGAGCCGGCGAACGGGCCGGTCAGGCCGAAGCAGGGCACTTCACGGCCATCGGCCAGGCGCGGCAGGTACTGGTCCTTCTGCGCCTGGGTGCCGTAATGGTTGAGCAGTTCGCCCGGGCCCAGCGAGTTGGGCACGCCGACGGTGGAGCTGACCACGCTCGACACCGACGCCAGCTTCTGGATCACCTTGTGGTGCGCCAGCGCGCTGAAGCCCAGGCCGCCGTATTCCTTCGGAATGATCATGCCGAAGAACTTGTTCTTCTTGATGAAGCTCCACAGCTCCGGCGGCAGGTCGGCGTAGACGTGGGTGATTTCCCAGTCGTTGACCATCCTGCACAGCTCTTCGACCGGGCCATCCAGGAAGGCCTGTTCTTCGGCGGTGAGCTGCGGCTTGGGGTAGTTCAGCAGGATGTTCCAGTCCGGGTCGCCGGTGAACAGCTGGCCTTCAAAACCGACCGAGCCGGTTTCCAGGGCGATGCGCTCGGTCTGCGACAGCGGGGGCAGCACCTTGCGGAACACCTTCATCATCGGCGCGGTCAGCAGCGGCTTGCGGATGAAGGGCAGCAGCAGCGGCACGGCGATCACCGCGACGATGGCGGCGGCCACGATCGTGGCGGTCTGGTTGACGTAGGGGATGAACCAGCAGGCGGCCAACAGCGCAACGCTGACGATCGTCCAGGTGATCAGCCGCATGCGGTGGTAGGCGACGATGGCCCCCGCCAGCAGGATGGCCAGGAAGGGAACGACAATGCTCATGAGCGTGCTCCGGTGACGTGCTCGGTAGTGGCGGACTGTGCAACGGCGGAGGCCGAGGGCAACACGTCCAGATAGTCCAACACAGTAGCGGTAAAGGCGCTGTTGTCGTCACCGGCGACCATGTGGGTGGCCTCCGGCAACTGCACGTGGCGCGCGTGCGGCACCAGCGCGAGGAACTCGGCCACCGTCTGCGGGGTGACCAGGGTGCTGCGCCCGCCGCTGACCAGCAGCAGCGGGCATTTCACCTGGCGCGCCGCGTCGGCGAGCGCGTCCTGGTGCTGTTCGCTGTCGCGCGCCAGTTCGGCCACCAGGCGCGGGTCCCAATGCCAGCGCCAGCGGCCGTGGCCATCCTCGCGCAGCAGGGCGCGCAGCGATGCCTCGGACTTGCGCGGGCGATGCGGCATGTACGCCGAGATCACGTCCGCCGCCTGCGACAGCGAAGCGAACCCATCCGGGTGCGCGGACATGAACATCAGGATGCGTTCGACCCCGGCGGTATCCCAGCGCGGGGTGATGTCCACCAGCACCATCGCCGAGAACAGGCCGGGCCAGCGCGATTCGGCGAGCAGGCCGAACAGGCCGCCCATCGACGCGGCGACCAGGATCGGCGGTTGCGGCTGTTCGCCGGCCAGCACGATCAGGTCGTCGGCGAACTGTTCGCCGTGATAGGCCAGAGCGGCAGGATTCCAGTCGGAGTCGCCGTGGCCGCGGGCATCGTAGGCCAGCGTCTGGTAGCCGGCGCCGGCAAGAGTCTGCGCGGCGGCGGTCCATGCGTGCCGGGTCTGGCCGAAGCCGTGGGCGAACAGCACGGTGCCACGGCGCCCGGGGGATGAACGGGTGGCGGCCAGCACGGCATCGTGCGCGCCGGTCAGTCGCTCATCGTCAAATCGGGGCAGGGTAGAAGAAGGAGTGACCATACTCGCTAGTATGGACCGGTGCTGGTCGATGTCAATACTTGGGGGTATGGTGGGCTGATCCCTTGCCCTGACTGGGATAGGGCGGTTGCCGATGCAACCACGTACTGCAACCAACCCCAGCGTATGGTTAAATTACCTCATGAATGAACCTGAAGCTTCCGCCGGCGAGCCACGTGCCGGCCGCAACAGCCGCCTGAGTGCCGAAGACTGGGCCCAAGCCGCACTGGATCTGATTGCCGAGCAGGGCGTCGGCGCGGTCGCGGTCGAACCACTGGCCCGTCGATTGGGAGTGACCAAGGGCAGTTTCTACTGGCACTTTCCGTCGCGCGATGCGCTGCTGCAGGCCGCGCTGGAGCGCTGGGAACTGTTCGAGCAGGAACAGGTGTTCGGCAGCCTGGCCGACGTGACCGACCCGCGTGTGCGCCTGCGCCAGTTGTTCCAGGTGGTGGCCCACGAAGTGCAGCCGCACATCATCTACAGCGAGCTGCTCAAGGCGCTGGATCATCCGATGGTGCGGCCGGTGATCGACCGCGTCTCGCATCGGCGTCTGGAGTACCTGGTGGCATCATTCCGCCAGGCCGGGCTGAGCCGCACCGATGCGCAGCACCGCGCGCGGCTGGCCTATGCCGCCTACGTCGGCTTCCTGCAGCTGTCGCTGCAGCTGCAGCAGCCCAAGCAGGCGCGCGAGGATTTCGAGGCCTACGTCGAGCACGTGATCGAGACGCTGATCCCGGGCTGATCCTGGCCGCGTGTGGAATACCGGAAAGGCCGCGGAAACGCGGCCTTTTTCATGCGCGCAGAGGGCATCCGGCGCCGCAAATGACAACGGCCCCTTTCGGGGCCGTTGCTGCATCAGGTACCGATCAGTGGATCGATCAGAACTTCTGCTTGTACTGCATGTACATGTAGCGGCCCGGCAGGTCGTACTGCGGGTCGAACATGTTGTAGGCCACGACGTACGAGGTCGGCGGCTGCTTGTCCCACAGGTTGTTCACGCCCACGTTGATGGTGCCGTTCCACGGCGTGTTGTAGCGGAACTGGATGTCGTGGTACGTGGTGGCGCCGATGTAGTTGCCCGCTGCTCCGTCGGAGCAGTAGGAGAACGCGACGGGATCTTCATCCGGATCGAAGGGGCATTCTTCCTTCAGGCCCGACTTGTAACGCAGGCCGTAGTTGACGCCGAAGTCCTTGAAGCTCCAGTCGACGTACAGGTTGCCACGGATGCGCCAGTACGGATCCTGGTTCAGGTAGTTGCCCTGACGGCCGTCAACTGCTGCGTCGGCGGTCGCCTTGGTTTCCCACTTGCTCAGGTAGGTCGCATCCAGGTTGATGCTGAACTGGCCGAAGCTGGTTTCCGGCAGACGGTAGGCGATGCCCAGGTCCCAGCCTTCCACGTTGTACGAGGCCAGATTCAGCAGCGGCATGCGCACGTTGGTGATGGCGTAGTTCTGCACCGCGGTGCCGTAGGTCGGGTCGCGGGTGATCAGCGGGCAGTACACGGCCTGCTGCTGCGCCGAACCGGTGTAGCAGTAGTTCACGATGTCCTGGATGTCCGGACGGGTGATCGCGTTTTCAACTTCGATCTGCCACCAGTCCAGGGTCACGTTCAGACCGGACACGAAGCTCGGGCTCCACACCAGGCCCAGCGTCTTGCTGGTCGAGGTTTCCGGCTTCAGGTTGTCGTTGGAGGTCCAGGTGAAGGCTTCCGGACCCTGGCGACCGCCGCTGCCGCCACCCGGCTGCACGAAGTTGCCCGGGACGCCTTCGGCGGCGCAGCGATCGGCGATCGCGCCGGAGCGGCGGCCGCTGTGCAGCGAGCAGGGATCGACGAAGGTTTCGAACGAATCGGCATCGCCTGCGTACAGGTCGTTGATGCTCGGTGCGCGGAAGCCTTCGGAGTAGTTACCACGCAGCATCAGGTCGTCGATCGGCTTCCAGCGGAAGCCAAACTTGTTGTTGGTGGTGTTACCGAAGTTGCTGAACTTCGAATAGCGCGTTGCGGCGCTGAAGTCGAGCAGCTTGGCGCCCGGCAGATCGGCCAGCACCGGGATCGACAGTTCCAGGTAGACCTCGTCCAGGTCGTAGCCGCCCTTGGTCGGCTTGGCGCCGTTGCCGGTGCTGAGGCCCGAGGCGATGAACGCGTCCGGATCGAACTGGCCGCTTTCCTTGCGGTATTCGTAACCGGCAGCGAAGGCCAGGTCACCGGCCGGCAGCGGCACGATGGTGCCGGAGATGTTGGCGTAGTAACCCTTCGAGATCAGGGTCGAGGAGTCGTGCGCAGTGAAGGCGGTGTAGTTGATCGCATCCTGCGAGATCGAGCCTTCGCCACCCAGCGGGTTGACCGGCACGCAGTCCGCGATCACGGCGCCGCCCGGGGCGGTGACGCAGACCGGCTTGCCATCGCGCATTTCCGACGGGCCATAGGCGGCCGCCAGGTTGGCACGGTTGAACAGGCCGTAGGTCAGCACGTTCTCGTCGGTCTTGTCGTAGCGGTAACCGGCATCCCAGTCGAAGGTGCGGTCGGCGAACTCGAAGAAGCCTTCGAAGCCACCGTAGAAGTGCCAGTTCTTGACGTTCTGGTTGAACGAACGGCCGCCGGTTTCGTTGAAGCGGCGGGCAACGCTGGTCAGGTCAACGCCGTACGGGTTGTACATGCTGTTGGCGCTGAGGCGCTGGCCGGTCACCGGCATCGCCGCGAGCAGCTGCTCGGACTTGCGCTCGTTGTACAGCGCTTCGGTCTTGAAGGTGATGTTGTCGGTGAGGTTGTACGAACCGGTCGCGAACAGCGAGGTGCGCTCCTGCGGGGTCAGCAGGTAGTTGTCCGGGGAGGTGTTGTAGCCGTGGATGTCCGAATCGAACAGGGTTTCCACCCCGTTGATGATCACGTAGCGTTCGCCGTTACGGATGTACGAACCCGGCACACCGGTGGTGCTCTGGCCGCTGAAGAACGGCGGGCCGCCGGCGGAGATCGCACGGTCACCGGCCATGACCTTGCCTTCCTTGACGTAGGAAGCGCCCAGCATCAGCGATGCGCGGTCGGTGGTGGTGCCCAGGGTGAAGTCATAGGCGTCGCGCTCGCCGTCGCCCTGGCTGTACTGGCCCTTGTAGACGTTGGCTTCGGCACCATCGAAGTTGTTCTTCAGGATGATGTTGACCACGCCGGCGATGGCGTCCGAACCGTAGATCGTCGAGGCGCCATCCTTCAGGATGTCGATACGCTCGACCATCGCGGTCGGGATGGTGTTCAGGTCGACGCTGCCGGTGATGCCGGTGGTCCAGCGACGGCCGTTGACCAGCACCAGGGTGCGCTCGCTGCCGAGGTTGCGCAGGCTGATGCCCGAGCTGCCGTCGCCGCCGTTGTTGTACGTACGGTTCAGGGCAGCGCCGCTGGCGGAGATGCGCTGCAGGATGTCGGCCACGGAGGTGACGCCCTGCTTGTCGATGTCGGCACGGCTCAGGCTCAGGACCGGCTGCGAGGTCTCGACGTCGGTGCTCTTGATGCGCGAACCGGTGACCGAGATGCGGTCCAGGTTGGTCGGGTTGGCGGCTTCCTGCGCCTGCGCGGTGGAAACAGCGGCGGACGCGATCAGCGCGACCACCACTGCATCACGCAGCGGGTTGGACTTAACGTTCATTTGCTCTCTCTCTCCAAGGGGAATCTTGGGTACATCACTGGGGTGTCTGCCTGTGGCGAAGCGAAAGTGCGCTTCAAAGACCACGAGGCTGACTCGATAGTAACTGCGGATTCCAAAGAATTAAAGTCGCGTTAACAAATGATGTGAACTGCGTGAAGTTTGAAAAGTTTCAGTTAAAACAATGGCTTGGTGAGACAGATCGCAATTCTGGTCCCAATCATTAAGGCTGTGTGATGAAAATTGGGCGACAAATTTGTCACCGAATGTATCAATGTTCCTATTCAGTTCAGATGGGATATGGCATGAATGCGAACGTCTCCCATCGCGCTGCGTCCGCCCGCTCGCCGGGCAGGCCCGACGGGGCGCCGGGCAGGAGGCGCAGGCACAAAAAAACGCGCTGAAGAGCGCGTTTTTTGTTGGGCGATGCCGCCATCCGACGGAATCAGAGATCCTGTTCGTAGCGCACGTAGGGCACGGTGCCCTCTTCGGTGCTCTCGTTGCGCGGCGCGAAGGGGTTCTTGCCGCGGGTAATGACGTTTTCGGCACCGACGGTCAGCTGGCCGCTCCACGGCGTGCGCCAGGTCAGGCCGACGCCCAGCCCTTCCCACTTGCCGGGCTGGCCGGGGACATCGACCACGCGGCCGATGATGTTCCCGCTGAAATTGCCGTAGCCCGCACCGATGGTGAGGCTCTTGCTGTCCCAGCGGTCCACCAGGGCCGGGGACATATCGGACAACGGCACCAGGCGCGCTTTGGCATAGGTGCCGCCAATGGACACGAACCCTTCGCGGCCGATGTTCTTCTGGCCGAATACGGTCAGGTCGTTCTGTTCGGCGCGCATCGCCGGGGACTTGTTCGGCCCGGCCAGCCAGGCCGGCAGGGTGTCGCGGCCGCTGCCGGCGGTGATGCCGAGGCGGCCACCGGGACGGTTGAATGCGGCGGTGCCGGTCACCCGGCGCGACAGCGTGGCGTCGTCATCGTCGCCCAGGCTGGCGAGCATGCAGTGACTGGCCAGCCCGCTGATGCTGGTGCCGCGGCTGCTGTTGCACAGCAGGCCCAGCGAATCGCCCGAGGACAGGCCGAAGGCGGCGTCCAGCGAACTGCGGCCGAAGTGCCAGCGGGCACCCGCGGTCTGTTCCCCGGTCGGTTCCAGGTACAGCAGGGCCTCGACCTTGCCGCTGCCCTTGTTCCAGATCGGCAGCACGGTGCCGTCCTGCTTGCCTTTGGACTGCGCATAGGCGCCCGGGATCGCGGTGAGGGCGATCATCAGGGCCAGCGGTAGACGCAGAAGGGCACGCATGGGAATTCTCAGACAGCGGCAATGAACACAAGTTCCCGCCGAAGCGGGATACCGATCCTAGGGCGTTTATGATTTCTTAACAAGTCTTGGTTCTCCCCAGAACAAAACTCGTACGTCGATTACTGAAGACGTTCAGGTGCCGGCGAGGTGGCAGTCGGCTCGCTGAACAGTATGTCCAATTCCGTCAACGGAAAGTGATATTCCCGTCCACAAAATTCGCATCGGATCTCAACGGCGCCGGTGGGCTCGGCCGCCGCGCGGGCTTCGGTCTCGCCCAGCGAGGTCAGCATGCCCTGCACCCGTTCACGCGAGCACGAACAGTCAAACCGCAGGGGGCGCTGGCCCAGCAGTTCCGGGGCTTCTTCGTGGAACAGGCGATGCACCAGGTCTTCGGCGGCCACCTCCAGCAGTTCCTGCTTGCCCAGGGTCTCAAACAGCGCGCTGGCGCGTGCCCAGCCATCGTCGTCGCCCTGGTCGCCGGGCAGCTTCTGCAGCAGCAGGCCGGCGGCGCGATCGCCATCGGCGGCCAGCAGCAGGCGCGTGGGCAGCTGCTCGGACTGGCGGAAATAGTCCTCGAAGGCCTCGTCCAGGCTGGGCGCGGTCAGGCCGACCAGGCTCTGGTAGCGCTGCGGTTCGCGCGGGTCCAGGCCCGGGTTCTCGATGGTGATGGCCAGCAGGGCGTCATCGCCCAGGGCGGTCAGGTCGCGCGGCGCGTCGCCACCGCCATCGGCCAGCTGCACGATGCCGCGCAGGGTGCCCGCCGCGGTGCATTCGGCGAACAGGGTGCGCATCGCGGTGGTGCTGCGCAGCTGGATCGACAGGCGCCCGTCGACCTTGGTGTGGCCGGTGAACAGCGCCGAGGCGACGCTGGCCTGGCCGAGCAGTTCGGTGGCGTTGGCCGGATAGCTGGACGGGGCGAGGATGTCCTGCCAGGACGCCTGGAGATTGACGTGGACGCCACGCACGCCGGCATCGGGAAGCAGGAAACGGGTCAGGGTGTCGGAGGTGTGGGTCATCGGTTCGAAGGCTGCGCGAAAGGAGGGGCAGTTGCCGGATAATGCGCCGACAACCGTGCAAGCAGAGGATGCACCACTAATGGGGGCAGAGCGCAGCAACCACAAGGCCGACCCGGGCCTGGACCCACCGCGCGCGCGCCGTTGGCGCTGGAAGCGCCTGCTCTGGCTGCCGGTCCTGTTCGTCGCCATCACCGTGGTGCAGGTGGTGCTGCTGCGCTTCCTGGACCCGCCGGTGTCGACGGTGATGATGTGGCGCTACGGCGGGGCATTGGCTGAGCGTGACTGGGACTACCGCCTGCACTACCAGTGGCGCGACCTGGACCAGATGGCGCCGAGCCTGCCGATCTCGCTGGTGGCCGCCGAAGACCAGCGTTTCCCCGACCACAACGGCTTCGACCTGCAGGCGATCGAGAAGGCACGCGATCACAACGCCCGTGGCGGGCGGCTGCGCGGGGCGAGCACGATCAGCCAGCAGGTGGCCAAGAACCTGTTCCTGTGGCAGGGGCGCAGTTGGGTACGCAAGGGCCTGGAGGTCTGGTACACGCTGCTGATCGAAGCGCTCTGGCCGAAATCGCGGATCCTGGAGATGTACGCCAACATCGCCGAGTTCGGTGATGGCATCTACGGTGCGCAGGCGGCATCGCGCCAGTTCTGGAACAAGGACGCCGCCCGCTTGAGCCCGGCCGAGAGCGCACGCCTGGCGGCGGTGCTGCCGGCCCCCCGGCGCTACAACGCGGCCCGCCCCGGTCCCTACGTGCAGCGGCGCGCCGCCTGGATCCAGCGCCAGGCACGCCAGCTGGGCGGGCAGGGCTATCTTGCCGAGGAACCGTGACGGTCCGCGCAGACGGGCGGCCCCGTACAATCGCGGCCATGTCCGCCGATCGCCTTACCCTTGTCATTGCCGCGCACGATGAAGCACAGGCGCTGCCGCTGCTGCACCCGCGCCTGTGCGCCGTGCTCGATGCGCTGGATGGCATCGACGGGCGCATCCTGTATGTGGATGACGGCAGCCAGGATGCGACCTGGGCGGTGATGCAGGGGCTGGCCGCGCAGGACGCGCGGGTCGGTGTGCTGCGGCTGTCGCGCAACTTCGGCAAGGAGGCCGCGTTGACCGCCGGGCTGGACTTCGTGGACGGCGGCGCGGTGATGATCCTCGACGCCGACGGCCAGGATCCGCCGGAGCTGATCCCGACGTTCGTCGCGCTGTGGCGGCAGGGCTACGACAACATCTATGGCACCCGGCTGGCCCGTGAAGGCGAAGGCTGGATCAAGCGCGGGACCGCCGCGGCGTTCTACCGGGTGATCGGCCGGCTGTCCAAGACGCCGATTCCGGCCGATACCGGCGACTTCCGGCTGCTGTCGCCTCGTGCGCTGCAGGCGCTGGGGCAGCTGCGTGAGCGCCACCGGTTCATGAAGGGCCTGTTCGGCTGGGTCGGCTTCCGCCGCAAGGCAGTGCCGTACCACCGCCACGCGCGGCTGGTGGGCGACAGCAAGTTCGGCCTGTGGCGGTTGTGGAACTTCGCGCTGGAGGGCATCACCGGTTTCTCCACCGCGCCGTTGCGGGTGACCACCTACCTGGGCCTGGCGGCGGCGAGCGCGGCTTTCCTGTTCGCGCTGGTGGTGGTGGTCAAGGCGGCGCTGTATGGCGACCGCGTGGCTGGCTGGCCGACCATGATGGCGGTGATCCTGTTCCTTGGCGGCATCCAGCTGATCGCGCTGGGGCTGATCGGCGAGTACCTGGGGCGGCTCTACGAGGAGTCCAAGCAGCGGCCGCTGTACCTGGTTGACACCTGGCAGGCGCCGATCGTGGCAGACTCGGCAGCGCATCCCTTCGGTGGAGAGCAAGGCCATGACCACGGTTCGACAGCTGTTGGAAGGCAAGTCCCCTGAGGTTTTCGCGGTTGCCCCGGATACGGCGGTGATCGACGCGATCCGCCTGATGGCCGAGAAGGGCATCGGCGCGGTGCTGGTGATGGAGGGTCGACGGCTGGTCGGCATCCTGTCCGAGCGCGATTACGCGCGCAAAATCGTGCTGCATGAGCGCTCGTCGCGCACCACCCCGGTCAGCGAGATCATGACCGCCAAGGTGGTCACGGTGGCCCCCGCCGAGCAGGTCGAACACTGCCTGCAGCTGGTCACCGACTACCGCATCCGGCACCTGCCGGTGGTGGACGGCAGCGGCGTGCTCGGCGTGATCTCGATCGGCGATCTGGTCAAGTCGGTGATCGACGAGCAGGCGCAGAAACTGGACCAGCTGCAGCAGTACATCGTCGCCGGCTGAAGCCCCGGGCCGCACTGCCCCGGTGGGTACCGACCGTTGGCCGGTACTCCCGCCGGCCAGCGTCACTTGGCGTAATGCCCACCGCAGTCGCTGTCCTTGCCCGGGCCGGTCTCGATCGTCGCCAGCAGCGCGGCAGGCGGCGTGATGCTGCCCAGCGTCAGGGCGATCGCGCCACGCAGGCCCAGCGCCTTGAAGTCGGGGCGGAACGAGGGATCCTTGAAGGTGCCGCCGATGCGCAGCGGTGAACGCAGCGCCAGGATGCTGATGTCCTTGGGCCGCGGGCGCAGCAGCAGGTCCAGTTGTTCCTGCTTCAGATCGACCGTGCCTTCGCCGACGATCAGGGTGTCGGTAGTATCCAGGGCCAGCGCACGCGAGCGCATCACGCCATTGCCGACGCTGAAATCGCCGAAGCCGCAGCGCAGTGGGATCTGTTTGTCGCCGGTGAACAGGAACTTCAGCGACTCGGCCACGTCCAGCCCGGCCAGTTCCATGATGAGGTTGCCGACATGGCCGCGGCCGATGGCCACGCCCACGTTGCCATCCGAACTGCCGAGCATCGCGGCCACCGAGTTGCCGGTGCCCGCCAGGTCGACGTTGCCGCTGATGCCGCCGGATGCCTGTTCGGCAAGCTTGGCGTCGGGGAACAGGCGGCCGAGCTGGACCTTGCGGATGGTGGCCTGCAGGCGGGTGGCGATGGTGTCCTTGCGCGCGTCCAGGCGGATGGTGCTGCGGATGTCGCCGCCGGCAACGCCGAAGTTCAGCGGTTCCAGCCGCAGCAGGCCGGCATCCAGCTTGAGGTGCGCGTCCATGTCGTCCAGGGGCAGCACGGGCGAGTTGATGCGCTGCGCCTTCCAGCGCACGTCGGCATCCATCGCACGCAGTTTGGTCAGGTTGTAGGGGGTGTCGGGCAGCACTTTGGCACGCACGGCCAGCGCGGCCGCCTTGGCCTTCTGCTCGGCGTTGGCCGATTCGCCTGCACCGGTTTTCGGCGGCGCGCCGATGAAGCCGGCGAGATCATCGAAATCCAGCCGCTTGGAGACCAGGTCGGCTTTCAGGAACGGACGTTCTCCGCCCACCTCGATCTGCGCGGTGCCGCCGAGGTCGCTGTCGCCGGCCGTGCCGGTGAAGTTCTCGTAGCGCCAGGTATCGTTGTTGCGCTTGAGCCGCCCCTTGAGCCGGTACGGCGGGGTGGACGGAATGGCCAGGCCGATCAGCGGGTACAGGTCTTCCATGTCCTGGCCACTGAGCATGAGTTCGAGGTCGAAGGTGCGCAGTGCGAACGGATTGGTCAGCGTGCCGCTGGCGATGGCGTGGGTGCCGCCGGCGCGGCCATCCAGATGGATGCGGAAGGGGTGGGCGCTGTTGGTCAGCTCGAGCGGTGATTCGGTGTTGCCGTCGAGCGAGAACGGGTTGCCCTTCCAGCGGCCCTTGCCCTTCACCAGCAGGGGCGGCGCGCTGTCCTGGCTGCGTGGTTTGCCGCTGTTGAGCGCGACCAGGACATCGGTGCGGCCGGCCGCGTCGAGGAACTGCAGGCGGCCGTCATCAATCAGCAGCCGCTGCAGTTGCGGCGGGTTGCCGGTGGACGGGCCGAGAAAATCCCAGTTGCCGGGGGTGTCTTTGCCGGGCCCGGTTTCCAGCAGCAGGTCGGGCCGGGTCAGGCGCACTTCGGGAATGCGTACCTGCCCGCGCAGGAGCGGCCAGACGCGGACGGCGATCTCGGCGCGGTCGGCGGTGGCCATCTGCGGGGTCTTCGCCCACTCGGCATTGGCGAAGGTGAGGCGGTCGCCGCGGATGACGGTGGTGCGGCCGAGGTCGACGTCGAGGTCGCCATTGATATGGAACGCACGGCCGGTCTTGGCCTGCACCGCGCGTTCGACCGGGCCTTTGAACCAGTTCCAGTCCCACAGTGCGATGAGGATGAGCAGCGCGGCGAACAGGAACAGGAGGATCGCCAGCCAGCGCTGCCCGCGTTTGCCAGGACGGCGCCAGCGCCAACGGCGCGCGGCGGGAGACGGAGCAGGGGAGTCAACGGTATTCACGCGTTCCATCCTTGCCTGTTCATCGTGCAGGCAACGCGAAGCATTGGTAAGGATGGTGTCAGGGTGGGAATGCGCAGGCCGCTGCAACTGCAGTTGCGACTGCAACAGCAACAGCCACAGCCACAGCCACAGCCTTTGTCTGAGAGTGGGCGGAGTGGCGTGGCGCGGGTGGGTTTACGGGACACGCCGTGAATCCGTCCGTGGAGGCTCGTGGGCGCCATCCCTGGCGCCCAACGGTCCCGTAAACCCACCCGCACCACGCCCTGACAGATCCCGGGTGCGCCGGCGAAGTTCAAGGGCGAAGGCTGAAGGGCCAAAGCAACGGCAACGGCCTTTGTCGGGGAGGGGTTGATTGGCGTGGCGCGGGTGGGTTTACGGGACACGGCGTGAATCCGTCCGTAGAGGCTCGTGGGCGCCATCCCTGGCGCCCAACGGTCCCGTAAATCCACCCGCACCACGCCCTGACAGATCCCGGGTGCGCTGGCGAAGTTCAAGGGCAAAAGCCTAAAGGGCCAAAGCAACGGCAACGGCCTTTGTCGGGGAGGGGGTGATTGGCGTGGCGCGGGTGGGTTTACGGGACACGGCGTGAATCCATCCGTGGAGGCTCGTGGGCGCCATCCCTGGCGCCCAACGGTCCCGTAAACCCACCCGCGCCACGCCCTGACAGATGCCGGGTGCGCCGACGAAGTTCAAGGGCAAAGGCTAAAGGGCCAAAGCAACGGCAACGGTCTTTGTCGGGGAGGGGGTGATTGGCGTGGCGCGGGTGGGTTTACGGGACACGGCGTGAATCCATCCGTGGAGGCTCGTGGGCGCCATCCCTGGCGCCCAACGGTCCCCTAAGCCCACCCGCACCACGCGCTGACAGATCCCGGGTGCGCTGGCGAAGTTCAAGGGCAAAGGCTGAAGGGCCAAAGCAACGGCAACGGCCCTTGTCGGGGAGGGGTTGATTGGCGTGGCGCGGGTGCGCTGGCGAAGTTCAAAGGCAAAGAGCCAACGCAGGCGTGGCTGCGCTGGAATCGTGAATGTCGGTGCGGGTCTCAGAGCTGTCGTGCTCTGGCTACCCTGGGCCGCTTCACTGCTCTGCTATGGGCGCCGCTGAACTGTCGGGGGTCGGTGCGGATGGGGTGGCGGGACCGTTGGGCGCCAAGGATGGCGCCCACGAGCCTCCAGGGATGGATTCACGGCGTGTCCCGCCACCCCATCCGCACCGACCCAGCCCGCAGCACCACCGCATCGCCGTTGACGTTGACGTTGACGTAAACGCTACCGAAAAAAGAATCAGAGAATCTGCGCGGTCACTGCGACGAAGTGGCAGACGCTGCCGCCGATGACGAACAGGTGCCAGATCGCGTGGGAGTAGGGGATCGATTCGCGATGGTAGAAGTAGGTGCCCAGCGTGTAGGAAAGGCCGCCGGCCAGCAGCCAGCCCAACGTCCAGCCATCCAGCGAGGCCCACATCGGCTTGATCGCGACCAGCACCATCCACCCCATCGCGATGTAGATCAGCGTGGACAGCAGCTTGAAGCGACCGGTGTAGAACAGTTTGAACACCACGCCGAACAGCGCCAGTGCCCAGATCGCGGTGAACATGCCCCAGCCCCACGGCCCGCGCAGGCCGATCAGGGTAAACGGCGTGTATGTGCCGGCGATCAGCAGGTAGATCGCGCAGTGGTCGAACACCTTCAGCCGGCCTTTGGCGATCGGATGCTGGATCGCGTGGTACAGCGTGGAGGCGGTGTAGAGCAGCAGCAGGGCCACGCCGAACACGATCGCGCTGGCGAGCTGCCAGCCGTCGCCGTAGATGGCGGCCAGGGTGATCAGCACCGCACTGGCGGCGAGCGCAGCTACCGCGCCGAGCCCGTGGGTCAAGGCGCTGGCGATTTCTTCACGTACGGAAACGACAGAGGTCATGGCGATGATCGGGTGTGCGGGGAGGGGGAGCCCGCTCCCCCCTATCATCGCCGCGATGGCGCGCGCTTGCACGCGCGCCTGTTCATCCGTTCGATCAGCCGACCGACACGCTGTGCGCCGCCTCGCGCGTGGCCGCGAAGCGCACGTCCGGCGCACGTTCCTGCGCCAGCTGCAGGTTGACCCGCGTCGGTGCCAGGTACACCAGCTGGCCGGCCGCATCGATGCTGAGGTTGCCCGCGTTCTTCTCGCGGAACTCTTCCAGCTTCTTTTCGTTGCTGCAGGTGACCCAGCGGGCGGTGGTCACGCTGACCGGCTCGAACGTGGCTTCCACGCCGTATTCGTCCTTCAGCCGGTACGCCGCCACGTCGAACTGCAGCACGCCCACCGCGCCCAGGATCAGGTCGTTGCTCATCAACGGCCGGAAGAACTGGGTTGCGCCTTCTTCGGACAGCTGCGCCAGGCCCTTCTGCAGCTGCTTGAGCTTGAGCGGATCGCGCAGGCGCGCGCGGCGGAACAGTTCCGGCGCGAAGTTCGGAATGCCGGTGAAGCTCACCGCTTCGCCTTCGGTGAAGGTATCGCCGATGGAGATCGTGCCGTGGTTGTGGATGCCGATGACATCGCCCGGCCAGGCCTCGGCGGCGATCTCGCGATCGCTGGCCATGAAGGTCAGCGCGTTGGCCAGCTTCATTTCCTTGCCGCTGCGCACGTGGAACGTCTTCATGCCGGCCACGAAACGGCCCGAGCACACCCGCATGAACGCCACGCGGTCGCGGTGCTGCGGGTCCATGTTGGCCTGGATCTTGAACACGAAGCCGGTCAGCTTGTTTTCCTGCGGCGCGATCACCCGGCCGGTGGTGGCGCGTGGCTGCGGCGACGGCGCGTGTTCGACGAAGAAGTCGAGCAGCGGCTGCACGCCGAAGTTGTTCACGCCCGAGCCGAAGAACACCGGGGTCTGCTTGCCGGCCAGGTAGGCCTCCACGTCGAACGGATGGCTGGCGCCCTGCACCAGCTCCAGTTCGTCGCGCAGGTCGGCCAGCATGCGCTCGCCGATCTTCTCGGCCAGACCTGGCGAGTCGATCGACGGGAAGATGGTCGAATCCTGGCGGGTGAAGTTGCGGCCCTGTTCGTACAGGTGCACCTCGCCGCTGATCAGGTGGACCACGCCCTTGAGGCGCTGGCCCATGCCGATCGGCCAGGTGACCGGCGCGCACTGGATGCCGAGCACGCTTTCCACTTCATCCAGCAGATCGATGGGCTCCTTGCCTTCACGATCGAGCTTGTTGATGAAGGTCATGATCGGCGTGTCGCGCAGGCGGCACACTTCCATCAGCTTGATGGTGCGTTCTTCCACGCCCTTGGCCACGTCGATGACCATCAGCGCCGAGTCCACCGCGGTCAGCACGCGGTAGGTGTCCTCGCCGAAGTCGGCGTGGCCGGGGGTGTCGAGCAGGTTGACGATCTTGCCTTCGTACGGGAACTGCATCACCGAGGAGGTGACCGAGATGCCGCGCTCTTTTTCCAGCGCCATCCAGTCCGAGGTCGCATGGCGCGCGGCCTTGCGCCCCTTGACCGAACCGGCCATCTGGATCGCGCCGCCGAACAGCAGCAGCTTTTCGGTCAGCGTGGTCTTGCCGGCGTCAGGGTGGGAAATGATGGCGAAGGTGCGGCGGCGCGCAGCTTCGGTAGCGACTTCGGACATGGCGTGACGCGCCCGCCCGGGGCGCTTTTCAAAGAGATAAGCCGCCGATTATACCGGGCCGCCGGGGTTGGCGGGTCAGGGCGCGGCTGACGCGTCGCCGGGGCTGGTCTCGCGGGCGAAATGCAGCTCGCCCTGGGGCGCCACGATGCGCACCGGGATCGAGCGCAGCTGCATGCCGGTATTGGCCTGGACCACGAAGTGAAGGTGCGGCGCCGTGCTGTAGCCGGTGTTGCCGGACACGCCGATGCGCTGGCCGGCCTCGACCCGCTGGCCGCTGCGGACCAGCACGCCATTGGCCTGCAGGTGGGCGTAGACCGCCATGCTGCCGTCTTCGTGCAGGATCCGGATGAAGTTGGCGCGGTCCCGGTCGCGGGCCGGGTCCTGACCGTTGTCGCGGAAGTTGCCCTGCACCTGCATCACCTTGCCGCCGCGCGCGGCCAGCACCGGCGTGCCCTCGGGCAGGGCGAAATCGACCGCGTCGCGGTTCTCGTCGTCGGTATGGCTGAAACGCCCCTGCGGCGCCTGGGTCACCTGGAAGCGTTTGGCGTCGAACGGCAACTGGTACGCCACGTCCATCGGCCGCGCGGCTGGATCGCCCGGCACCGCGTCCAGCAGCAGGTTCAGCCGCTGGGTGTCCGGCGGCAGCTGCAGCCGCGCCACCACCATGCTGGCCGAGCCGGGCAGGACGGTCTGCATCGGCAGCCCGGGCAACGCCACGGCGCCCGTGTCCTGGCGCAGCGCCACCTGCACCGGGCCGGCCAAGTGGTTGTCGACCCGGGCCTGCCAGCGGCTGGCGCCGCCTTCCAGCTTGACCGATGCCAGCGCGCCGGCGCTGCTGCCCTGGGGCACGCCGACAGGCTGCACCATGCCCCAGCCCGACCGCCAGTCGGGGGGTGCGGCCCAGGCCAGCAGGGGGCTCAGCAACAGCGGGAGCAGCACGATCCGGCGCATGGGGTCGATCCAATGAAGGTGCGCGGACTCTACGCAAAGTGGTCCGTTCAGGAAAGCCGGGCGGCTGATGAGAAAAAACTATATCGCTTCATCCCGATGAAGGGATTGACATGCGCCGGAACGGCTGGCATCGTGGCGTCACCATCGAGACCGGCAGAGGGACAGGCCCTTTGAAGCCGGGGCAGCCCGCAGGCGCGCAAGCGACCTGCGTAGGTGCCAAATCCTGCGGGGACCGTGGCGTCCACCGAAAGATGGTTCGAACCATGCACCGTGCGTGCATCTCGAACGCGAGCTCCGCGAAAGCTCGATGGCCGATTTCCTTCCTGGGATACCGCCATGCCTTTCGCCACCGCTTCAGCGCTCGCCATCGATACCTTCGCCCCTGTCAGCGTGCCCGTCATCGACGGCCGCAATGCCGTGCGCGGCGACATTGCGGCGGTGCTGTCGATGCGCCACGGTGGCGTGCGCCCGGTACGCCTGCGCTACGAACTGGTGGGCCGCGACGATGCGCCGGTGGTGGTGCTGGCCGGTGGCATCTCGGCCCATCGCCACGTGGCCGCCAACGCCGTGTTCCCGGAGAAGGGCTGGGCCGAAGGCCTGGTGGCACCGGGCCGTACGCTGGACCCGGCCACGCAGCGCATCCTTGCGTTCGACTTCATCGGTGCCGACGGGGCGCTGGATCTGCCGATCGACACCGCCGACCAGGCCGATGCGCTGGCGCTGCTGCTCGACCATCTCGGCATCGCGCAGCTGCAGTGCTTCGTCGGCTACTCCTATGGCGCCCTGGTCGGGCAGCAGTTCGCGGTGCGGCACCGGCAGCGCCTGCAGCGGCTGGTTGCGGTGAGCGGCGCGCATCGTCCGCACCCGTACGCCGCGGCGTGGCGCGCGCTGCAGCGCCGTGCGGTCGCACTGGGGCAACTGCAATGCGCCGAAAGCCACGGGCTGTCGCTGGCCAGGCAGTTTGCGATGCTCAGCTACCGCACCCCGGAAGAATTCGGCGAGCGCTTCGACGCCGCACCGGAGGTGGTCAACGGCCGCGTGCGCGTGGCCGCCGAGGACTACCTGGATGCCGCCGGCGCGCAGTACGTGGCCCGCACCCCGGTGAACGCCTACCTGCGCCTGTCCGAATCGATCGACCTGCACCGTGTCGACCCTGCCGCCATCCAGGTGCCAACCGTGGTGGTCGCCGTCGAAGGCGACCGGCTGGTGCCGCTGGCCGACTGCGTCGGCCTGGTTGAAGGGCTGGGCCCGCGCGGCAGTCTGCGCGTGCTGCGCTCGCCCTACGGTCACGACGCCTTCCTCAAAGAAACCGATCGCATCGACGCGATCCTCGCCAACGCCATCCGTTCCCCGGGAGAAACCGCATGAGCCTGTCCGCTGGTACCGAACCGTCCTGTAGCCGCGTCACCGCCGCCGTGCGCGCCGGCATCGACCGCGATACCGCCCACGGCGCGGTTACCCCGCCGATCGTGTTGTCCTCGAACTTCAGCTTCGACGGCTTCGGCAACAAGCGCCAATACGATTACACCCGCAGCGGCAATCCGACCCGCGACCTGCTGGGCGAGGCGCTGGCCGAACTGGAAGGCGGCGCGGGGGGCGTGATCACCTCCACCGGCATGGGCGCGATCAACCTGGTGCTGAACGCGCTGCTGCAGCCCGGCGATACCCTGGTGGTGCCGCACGATGCCTACGGCGGCAGCTGGCGCCTGTTCAATGCCTTGGCGAAGAAGGGCCACTTCGGCCTGATCACCGCCGACCTGACCGACCCGCGCTCGCTGGCCGACGCGCTGGCACAGTCGCCGACGCTGGTGCTGATCGAAACCCCGTCCAATCCGCTGCTGCGCATCACCGATCTGCGCTTCGTCATCGACGCCGCCCACAAGGCCGGTGCCAAGGTGGTGGTGGACAACACCTTCCTCTCGCCAGCGTTGCAGCAGCCGATCGCGTTCGGCGCCGACCTGGTGCTGCACTCGACCACCAAGTACATCAACGGCCACAGCGACGTGGTCGGCGGCGCAGTGATCGCCCGCGATCCGGCCGTGCACGAGCAGCTGGTGTGGTGGGCCAACGCGCTGGGCCTGACCGGCTCGCCGTTCGATGCCTTCCTGACCCTGCGCGGGCTGCGCACGCTGGGCGCACGCCTGCGCGCGCACCAGGAGAACACCGCTGCGGTGGTGGAACTGCTGGCCGCCAGCGATGCGGTCGCCCAGGTCTATTACCCGGGGCTGGCCGACCATCCGGGGCACGCGATCGCCGCGCGCCAGCAGAGCGGCTTCGGCGCGATGCTGTCCTTCGAGCTGGCCTCCTGTCCGGGCGATGATCCGCACGCGGCCGTGCGCGCCTTCGTCGATGGCCTGCGCTGTTTCACCCTGGCCGAATCGCTGGGCGGTGTTGAAAGCCTGGTCGCCCATCCGGCCACCATGACCCATGCCGCGATGACGCCGGAGGCACGTGCGCATGCCGGGATCAGCGAGGGTCTGCTGCGCCTGTCGGTGGGCATCGAGTCGCCCGAGGACCTGGTGGCCGACCTGCAGGCCGGGCTGGAACGCGCGCAGGCGGTGATCGACCTGCAGGCCCGGACGGCGCGCCGCAAACAGGTGGATGCATGAGCGCGGTCCTGACCTTGGCCCCGGCACCGGCGCGGCGCCTGGCGCTGCTCGGCACCGGCACCGTCGGCACCGCGTTCGTGCAGCGCTACCAGTCGCTGCTGGCGCGCGGCGTGGCACTGCCGCAGTTTTCCTGGCTGGCCAATTCGCGTACCGCGCGCGTCTGCGGGCACGCGCCGGAGCAGGAGCTGCAGTTGGCCAACCTGGCTGCCCGTACCACGCCGGCGTTGCAGCCCTGGGCGGAAGCAGAAGGCCTGCAGCGCGGCGATGTGGTGGTGGATGCCACCGCCAGCGATGAGGTGGCCAACTGGCATGAGCAGTGGCTCGCCCGCGGCGTGCATGTAGTGACCGCCAACAAGCTCGGCCAGGGCGCGCAGCTCGCACGGGCGCAGGCCATCGCCGACAGCCGCCAGGGCAGCGATGCGCAGTACGGCGACAGCGCCACCGTTGGCGCGGGCCTGCCGCTGCTGAGCAGCCTGCGCGCGCTGGTGGCCGGGGGCGACCGCATCCACCGCGTGGAAGGCGTGCTGTCCGGATCGCTGGCCTGGCTGTTCCATCACTACGATGGCCAACGCGCGTTCTCTGATTGGGTGCGCGAGGCCGCCGGGGCCGGGTACACCGAGCCGGACCCGCGCGTTGACCTGTCCGGTGAGGACGTACGCCGCAAGCTGCTGATCCTGGCCCGTGCCAGTGGCATCGCACTGCGTGCCGAGCAGGTACGCGTGGCCTCGCTGGTGCCGAACGCGCTGGCCGCGCTGCCGGCCGACGCGGCGCTGGGGGCGTTGTCGCAGCTTGATGCGCCGCTGCTGGAGTACTGGCACCAGGCGCAGACGAAGGGCGGCTGCCTGCGCTTCGTCGGTGGCTTCGACCACGACGGCGCATCGGTGGGCCTGCGCATCCTGCCGCTCGACCACCCGTTGGCCGGCGGGGCGCAGACCGACAACCGGGTCGCGATCCACAGCGACCGCTATCAGCAGCAGCCGCTGCTGATCCAGGGCCCGGGTGCGGGGGCCGGCGTCACCGCGGCGGCGCTGCTTGACGACGTGCTGGCGATCGTACGGCGTTGAAGGATGCCCGCGTGCCGATTATTGCCACGCGTTGCGTGGCCAGCCGACCAGCGGTCGGCTCTACCTGTGCCGTGCCGATCATTGCCACGCTTTGCGTGGCCAGCCGACCAACGGTCGGCTCTACCTGTGCCGGGCTGATCATTGCCACGCTTTGCGTGGCCAGGCGACCAACGGTCGGCCGGCGCTGGACGATGCCCGGTAGAGCCGACCGTTGGTCGGCTGCTTTGTTGCCGTGCCGATTATTGCCACGCGTTGCGTGGTCAGGCGACCAACGGTCGGCCGGCGTTGGACGATGCCCGGTAGAGCCGACCGTTGGTCGGCTGCTTTGCTGCCGTGCCGATTATTGCCACGCTTTGCGTGGCCAGCCGACCAACGGTCGGCTCTACCTGCGGCGGGCTGATCATTGCCACGCTTTGCGTGGCCAGCCGACCAACGGTCGGCTCTACCTGTGCCGGGCTGATCATTGCCGTGGCCAGGCGGCAAACGGTCGGCGCTACCGGGGGTTTTGCAGGGCGTTCAACAAGGCGGTGTTGAACCGTTCGGGGTCCTGCACCTGTGGCGAATGGCCGAGGTCGTCGAAGGTCACCAGCGTCGCGCCGGGGATCGCAGCGGCGGCTGCCTTGCCCAGCGCCGGGTAGTCGCCCAGGGTGGCCTTCAACGCCGGCGGTGCGAGGTCCCGGCCGATCGCGGTGCGGTCGGTCTGGCCGATGAACAGCGTGGTCGGGACGGTGATGCGCGGCAGTTCGTAGACCACCGGCTGGTTGAACACCATGTCCGAGGTGAGCGCCTGGCTCCAGGCCACCGCTTCCTTCCCCGCGCCGTCATACATGCGCGACTGCATGCGCACCCACTGCTCGTACTGCGGCTTCCACTGCCCGTTGTAGTACACCTCCAGCTGGTACGCCCTGATGCTGTCGAAGCTGGTCTTCAGTTCGTTGGCATACCACGCATCCACACTGCGCCACGGCACGCCTTTGGCCTTCCAGTCTTCCAGTCCGATTGGATTGACCAGCGCAAGGTGGCGCAGCTGCTGCGGATACATCAGGGCATAGCGCGCGGCGAGCATGCCGCCCATCGAATGGCCAACCAGATCCACCTTGGCCGCGTCCAGGCCGAGGTGGGCCAGCAGCGCGTGGGTGTTGGCGGCGAGCTGTCCGAACGAGTACTGGTAGCGCTCGGGCTTGCTGGATTTGCAGAAGCCGATCTGGTCCGGTGCGATCACCCGGTAGCCGGCGGCGGTGAGCGCGGCGATGCTGTCTTTCCAGGTTGCCGCGCAGAAGTTCTTGCCGTGCAGCAGCACCACCGTACCGGCGAACGCGGTGCCTGCCGGTGGGACATCCAGATAGGCCATCTCCAGCGGCTGACGTTGCGATCCGAGCGGGAATATCTTCACCGGATACGGGTAGTCGAAGCCTTCCAGCCGCGGGCCATAGGTATCGGCGGCGAGGGTGGTCAGCGGAAGGCAGGCGAGCAGGGCGGCGGCCAGGATGCGCATGGCGGTCTCCGGAAGGGGAACCCGGACTCTACCGGAGGTGCCGCGCACGTGCCGCAACACCATGACCGGTAGAGCCGACCGCTGGTCGGCTGGCGCGGATCAACACTCGATGACGTTGACCGCCAGGCCGCCGCGGCTGGTTTCCTTGTACTTGTCCTGCATGTCGCGGCCGGTGTCGCGCATGGTCTTGATGACCTTGTCCAGCGATACCTTGTGCTTGCCGTCGCCGCGCATGGCCATGCGGCTGGCGTTGATCGCCTTGACCGCGCCCATCGCGTTGCGTTCGATGCAGGGGATCTGCACCAGGCCACCGATCGGGTCGCAGGTCAGGCCGAGGTTGTGCTCCATGCCGATTTCGGCGGCATTCTCGATCTGGCTGGGGTTGCCGCCGAGCGCGGCAACCAGGCCGCCGGCCGCCATCGAGCAGGCCACGCCCACTTCGCCCTGGCAACCGACCTCGGCGCCGGAGATGGAGGCGTTTTCCTTGTACAGAATGCCGATTGCCGCGGAGGTCAGCAGGAAGTCGAACACGCGCTGCTCGTTGGCGCCCGGGCAGAACCGGTCGAAGTAGTGCAGCACCGCGGGCAGCACACCGGCGGCACCGTTGGTCGGCGCGGTGACCACACGGCCACCGGCGGCGTTTTCCTCGTTGACGGCCAGGGCGTACAGGTTGACCCAGTCCAGCGTGGTCAGCGGGTCGCGCATGGCGGCTTCGGGCTTGGACGACAGCTCGCGGTACAGCGCCGGTGCGCGGCGCGAGACGTGCAGGCCGCCGGGCAGCGTGCCTTCCTGGCGGATGCCGCGTGCCACGCAGCTCTGCATGGCGTTCCAGATCTCGCGCAGCTGTTCGCGGATCTCGTCTTCGGTGCGCCAGCACTTCTCGTTCTCGAACATCATCTGGGCGATGCTCAGGCCACTGCGCGCGGTCTGCGCCAGCAGCTCATCGCCGCTCTTGAACGGATACGGCAGCGGGGTTTCATCGGGCACGATGCGGTCGTCGGCGGCATCGTCCTGGTTGACCACGAAGCCACCGCCCACCGAGTAATAGTCGCGGGTGGCGATGACCTGCTCCTGCGCGTCGTACGCGGTGAAGCGCATGCCGTTGGTGTGGTAGGGCAGCTTCTGGCGCTTGTTCAGGCCCAGGTCGCGCTTTTCGTCGAACACGATCTCGTGCTGGCCCATCAGCTTCAGGCGCTTGGTGGTGCGGATGCGCTCCAGCGTCTCCGGAATGATGTCCGGATCGATCAGGTTCGGGCGCTGGCCTTCCAGCCCGAGCAGCACCGCCTTGTCGGTGCCGTGGCCGCGGCCGGTGAGGGCCAGCGAACCGTAGACGTCGGCGCGGATGCGCACCACGTCCTGCAGATGCCCTGGATCGAGCAGCCAGCGGTGCACGAAACGCTCGGCAGCCTTCATCGGTCCTACGGTATGCGAGGAACTCGGGCCAATGCCGATCTTGAACACATCGAACGTGCTGACTGCCATGATTGCCAAACTGCGGGTATCGGATGGAGCGCTATTCTATGCTGTCGCGGGCGCCAGCCATGATTGCGGCGCAACATTTCCCAAGGCGGGTGGGCCGGTGTTTACCTTGTTCCAGCGTGATGACTGCCAGTTGTGCGACCAGGCCCTGGCGGTGCTGGCGCAGGCCCGTGTGAACGGCCTGGACAGCGTGTTCATCGACGACGACGCGGCGCTGGAGGCCCGCTATGGCATCCGGGTGCCGGTGGTGCGCGATGCACAGGGCCGCGAGCTGGACTGGCCGTTCGATGTGGCGGCCGTGCGGGCCTGGATGGGCTGACACCTGTGGCGGTGGGCCGATCCGGCGGCGCCGGCCGGTGGACGGCGCCCTGGAGGCGATCAAAGGGGGCGGGGCGCCGGCCAGCGGCCGGCACCGCCGACCGTGTTACTTGGCTTTCAGGACCACCTTGGTGCTGATCGCGGTTTCGTTGGGGATGTTCTTGGTGTCGGCCCAGTCGCCGCCGCCCACGCCGAAGTCCAGGCGCTTGACCGTGGCCTTGCCGCTGAGCACCGGCTGGGCGCCCGGGGTCCAAGTGAAGGTCAGGGTGACCGGCTTGCTGACGCCGCGCAGTTCCAGCGTGCCGTCGGCAGCGAACTGGTTGTTGCCCAGGGCGCGGAACTTCGTGGCGCTGTACTTGGCCTGGGCGAACTTGCCGACGTTGAAGAAGTCCGCACCCTGCAGGGTGGAATCGCGGTCGCTGTTGCCACTCTTGGCGCCGGCCAGCGGGATGGTCACTTCCAGGTGCGCGCCGTCCAGCTTGGCCGGATCGAAGCTGAGCTTGGTGTCGAAGCCGGGGAAGCTGCCGGTGAAGACTTCACCGTCGTACTTGGTGGCGAACACCAGGACCGAGCCGGGGGCCTGCACGTAATCGGCGGCGAAGGCCGGAGCGGCGGCCATCAGGCCGGCCAGGGCAGCGGCGACGGCCGCGGGAGTGGTGAGCTTGATGTTCATTCTCAATCCTTCTGGGGGGAGGCGAGCCAGCGCTGCGGCAACATGCGCGCAAGGGTGGCATCGCGTTGGTAAAAATGGTGGTAAAGCGCGGCGCCGGCATGGGCCAGCACCACGGCGATCAGCAGCCAGAAGCCCCACTCGTGGATGGCGTGGGAAATCTGGGTCACCTGCGGGTCCGGCGCGCTGAGCTTGGGCACGTCAACCAGGCCGAACCAGCGGAACGGACGCAGTCCGCTGGCCGAGTCGTACAGCCAGCCCGACAGCGGGATGGCGAACATCAGCACATACAGCAGCCCGTGGGTGGCCGAAGCGATGCGCTCCTGCCAGGTCGGCGTGCCGGGTACCGGCGCGGGCGCACCGGCATACAGCCGCCAGCCCAGGCGGGCCACCACCAGCGCCAGCACGGTGATGCCGATCGACTTGTGCATGGTGTAGATCCAGAAGTACTTCGGCGTCTTCGGGAACTCGCCCATCGTCAGGCCGACGATGCCCAGTGCGAGGATCAGCACGGCGATCAACCAGTGCAGGGTCATGCTGACGCCGCCCCAGCGGGCAGCGGTGTTCTTGGCGGTCATGGCGTGGTCTCCTGGACCGGCTGTGGGGATGGGGAATCGGAGTGCGGTGCGGTTGGCGGAGTTCCCGCATCGTCGACGGACGGTGCGTCCTGCGGATCGGCGGCATTGCGGTCGCGCACGGCCTCGGCCTCGATGCGCAGTTCCACCTGGTCGCCGATCATCGACGGCCAGCCATCCACGCCGAACGCGCTGCGGCTGAGCGTGGCGGTGGCCGAGAAGCCGGCCGTGCGCCGGAACGGGGGCAGCGGGTGGCGTTTGAGCGCGTTGAGCGTGACCGCCAGCGTGACCTCGCGGCTGACCCCGTGCAGGGTCAGCTGGCCGACGACGTTGGCGTGGGTGGCATCGATCGGCTCGACGCGCGTGGACACGAAGCGGGCCTCGGGGAAACGGTCGGCATCGAGCAGGTTGCGCGCCAGCGCGGCCTTGTTCCACTTGTCATCGCCCAGGTCCAGGCGCTGCAGCGGCACGCTGACGGTGAGCGTTGCGCCGGCCCAGTCCTGCGGATCGAACACGAGCACGCCCTCGCTGCCGGAGACGGTGCCCAGCGCATGCGAGAAGCCGGCATGTTCGATCGCAAACAGCACCCGCGTGTGGACCGGGTCCAGGCGGTAGCTGTCGGCGGCAAGGGCCACACCGGGGGCGGAGAACAGCAGCAGGGCAAGGGTCAGGCGCAGGGACATGGCCGGGCTCCATCGGAATCTGTGCCGATCATACGCACAGGCCTGTGCAGCCATGCAGGCTCATGGCTGCAACAGTTCGTGGTGCCGATGTGAACGCGCCGGGCCCGGTTCCGTGCAGGGGGGCTGGCGCAGGAAACAGCCTGTTCCATGCGACAATCCGCCCCTACACGGAGATCGGAATGGCGATGAGCGCGCGCGTCTGGCGGGCTGGCATCGTGGTGTTGGTGCTGTGGCTGTGTGCAGTGCCGGCAGCGTCGTGGGCCACAGGGACATCGGCAGAAACACCGCGCATGCGCCGCTTCGGTGCAGCCGAAGGCATGCCTTCGCGCATGGTGTTGGCGCTGGCCCAGGACCGCCAGGGCTATGTGTGGGCGGCCACCGATGACGGTCTGGCCCGCC
Source organism: Stenotrophomonas sp. LGBM10 (assembly GCF_046736075.1). GTDB lineage: Bacteria > Pseudomonadota > Gammaproteobacteria > Xanthomonadales > Xanthomonadaceae > Stenotrophomonas. The sequence goes on along the minus strand of NZ_CP177163.1, from coordinate 1,080,649 downwards.
TGGATGGGGTGGGGTTGCGCGTCTGGCGCCACGATCCCGCCGATCCCGATTCGATCCCCGGCAACGAAGTGGAAACCCTGCTGGTCGACCCGCTGGACCGCGTGTGGGTGGGCACCAACGGGGTGGGCCTGAGCATGCTGGGACCGGAGCGCCGCCGCTTCGAGCGCTTCGCCGATGTGAACGCCCGCTGCGAGGGGCAGTTCTGGTCGCTGGCCTATGCGGCGCGGTCGCTGTGGATCGGCACCAACCAGCACGGCATCTGCCGGCGTGAGGAAGATGGCCGGCTGATCCACTACCAGGCCGATCCGGGCGACCCGCGCACGTTGCCCGACAACACCATCTATACGCTGCTCACCGACCCGCAGGGGCGGGTATGGGTCGGCACCGGCAGTGGCGTGGCACGTTGGGAGGGCGATCATTTCACCCGCATCGCACCGGCGGTGCTGGGGGGCAAGAGCGTGTTCCGCCTCACCCGCGAACCGGATGGCACGGTCTGGGCAGGCACCGAGGTTGGTCTGTTCCGGATCGGTGCCGATGACGCGGTGACGCCCGCGCCGTGGACACTGAGCGCCGACGTGCGCGCGGCCAGCGTGATCCACGACCGCAACGGCGGCTACTGGCTGGGCACGGCCGATGGCCTGTACCGCGGCAACGACAGCGCGCTGCGCCTGCTGGCCGGTGATGCGGGCAGCGGGTTCCTCACCGCCCGCAGTGGCGTGCTGGACCTGCTGCAGGATCACGAAGGCGGGCTGTGGGTGGCCATGCTGACCCAGGGCCTGGCCTACCTGCCGCCGGACTGGAAGCGCTTTTCCAGCTGGTACCAGCTGGACGGCAAGCCACTGGACAGCGCCTACCTGCTCGGCGTGGCCGCCGCCGGTGAAGCGTTCTACATCGCCGGCGCGCATGGTCTGTACCGGTTGGATGAAGCGGGCCGGTTGAGCCAGATCGCCGATGACAAGCAGATCGGGGTGGGCGCGGCATGGTCGGTACTGCCCCGTGCCGACGGCGCGCTGTGGATCGGTCGGGCCGGGCGCCTGAGTCTCTATCAGCCGCGCACCGGTGCGTTGCGCGAGTGGAAGATCGGCGGCGGATCGGATGTCCGTCAGCGCATCGACCTGATTCGCCAGGCGCCCGATGGCGAGCTGTGGCTGTCGATCATGAACTACGGCATCCAGCGCCGCGCCGCCGACGGCCGCGTGCTGGATACCATCCGCGTCGACCAGGACCGCGGGCTGACCGAAAACCCGGTCGAACAGATGGTGTTCGACCCGCGTGGCCAGCTGTGGGTGGTGGGCGACATGGGCCTGCTGCGCTGGCGCAATGATCGCTTCGAGCAGGTTCCCGGGATTTCCCGCGGGGGCATCTACGATATTGCCTGGGACGGTCCGGACCATCTGTGGCTGGCGCGCAAGGGCGCGCTGGAGCGGTATGCGTGGGACGGGTTGAGCATGACCCTGCGGGAGCGTGTCGGCGCGGCCCAGGGCCTGCCGCCGGTATTGATGGGGGGCGTGGTGCTGGGGCGCGATGGGCAGGTGTGGGCGACCACGCCGCGCGGCCTGGTGTCCTGGCATCCGCGCGAGCGCCGCGCGCGCCTGTATGGCGAACGCGATGGCCTGCCCGATGCGGAGTTCAGCGGCCGGCCGCCGGTGCGCAACAGCAAGGGCCAGGTGCTGGCGGTGACCGCCACCGGCCTGGTCGGGTTCGATCCGGACGCGCCGGACCTCGTGCTGCCGCCGTCGCAGCTGGTGATCGACAGCGTGCAGGTGCGCCGCGACGATGCCGAGGGCCAGCAGACCCTGCCGATCAACGCGCCGATCACTCTTGGCCCGCTGGACCGCGACCTGATCATCGCCGCGCGGCTGCTGTCCTTCGCCAATCCGCAGGGCAACCGGTATCGCTATCGCGTTGCAGGCTATGACCAGAACTGGGTGATGCAGGCCGCCGACGGCGAACGCCTGTTGTCGCGCCTGCCGGCCGGGCAGTACGCCATCGACGTGCAGGCCGCGACGCCGCATGGCGACTGGACCCCGACCCGCACGCTCAACGTGCAGGTCAAGCCACCGTGGTGGCGCAGCCACTGGGCCATCGTCTGCTACGTGCTCGCCGCGGTGCTGTCCATTGCCGCCACTGCACGCGTGGCCCGGGTGCGCCTGCGCCGGCGCCAGCAATGGCAGTTGACCCTGCACAAGCAGCAGCTGGCCGAACAGGCCTCGCAGGCCAAAAGCCGCTTCCTGGCCACGTTGGGGCACGAAGTGCGCACGCCGATGACTGGCGTGCTGGGCATGAGCGAACTGCTGCTGTCGACACCGCTGGACGAGATCCAGCGCGGCTATGCCGCCTCCATCCAGCATGCCGGCACGCACCTGCTGCGGCTGGTCAACGATGCGCTCGATCTGGCCCGCATCGAAGCGGGCCGGCTGGAACTGGACATTCGACCGTTCGATCTGATGACCCTGCTCGAGCAGGTGGAAGCCTTGATGGAGCCGATGGCCCACCACCGTGGCCTGGCCTTCGAACGCAGTTTCAACCTGCCCGGGCCGGTCCAGGTCAGCGGCGATGAAATGCGGGTGCGACAGATCCTGATGAACCTGCTGGGCAACGCCATCAAGTTCACCGAGCACGGCCACGTGGGGCTGGGCATCGAGTTGCTTGACGATGGCCACGGGGTGGTCTTCGAGGTCTCCGACACCGGTCCGGGCATCAGCCAGGAACAGCAGCAGCGCCTGTTCCACCGCTTCGAGCAGGCCGATGGGCCGCGCACCGCATCCCGTTACGGCGGCAGCGGACTGGGCCTGGCGATCTGCCAGGAGCTCGCGGTGGCGATGGGCGGCCGGATCAGCATCGACAGCCGCCCGGGGCATGGCGCGTGTTTCAGCGTGCACCTGCCGCTGCCGTGGACGCTGCAGCGCAGCCGCAGCGTGGGTGACGCACCGGACGACACGCGCGCCGCGCTGCCCCCGCTGCGCATCCTGCTGGTGGAAGACGATGCGACCGTCGCCGATGTCATCACCGGCCTGCTGCGCACGCGCGGGCATGAGGTGGTGCACGTGCTGCACGGGCTGGCGGCGCTGTCGGAAGTGGCGTCGGGCCGCTTCGATATCGGGCTGCTGGACCTGGATCTGCCGGCGCTGGACGGCATCGCGATCGCCTCGCAGCTGCGCGCGATGGGCTACGAACTGCCGCTGATCGCGGTGACCGCGCGTTCGGATGCCTACGCCGAACAGCAGGTGCTGGCCTCGGGGTTCGACGGGTTCCTGCGCAAGCCGGTGACCGGCGACATGCTCGTGGAGGCGATCGCGCAGGCACGCATGGTGCGGCAGACCAGCCACTGATTTCGCGCATCGATAGGCCAGCTGCACGGATTCCGCGCAGGTGATCTGAAGATTGATTGAGCAGTATGTGACGGCGTCCGCTCCGGCATCTCCGCGCGCGGCACGGCGCCCCGTACCGTGGCGCGATGACATGTTCCGATCCTCGATAGGCCGTGGCGGTTGCCAACGCGCAGGCCGCCTGCGTGCCCTGCTGGTGGGGTCTGCTGCTCGCGCTGATGTGCATGGGGTGGCCGTTGCGTCTCATGGCCAGCCCACTGCTGTGGCCGCAGCCCGCACGGCAGGACGCTTCGACCGGCCTGCCGGCGGCGCAGGTGCGCGACATCGTGGAAGGCCCGCAGGGCGACCTGTGGCTGGCCACGGAGCTGGGCCTGCTGACATTCGACGGGCGCCGCTTCCGCTTTGCGGCGGCCGCCGCGGGGCTGCCTGACAGCACGCCCGCGCAGCTGCATGTTGATCCGAACGGACGGCTGTGGGGTCTCACCACCGCGCAGCAGCTGCTGTGGTGGTCCGACCAGGGGCGGGCAGTCCATCGGTGGCCATTGCCGCAGGCGTCGTCGTCCAGACCGCCGCAGATCCGGCACCTGTCCAGCGATGTGCTGGGCCTGTGGGTGGGGACCGCCGGGGATGGCCTGCAGGTCTGGCGCGACAGCACCGGCTGGCGGCCGGCGAGCGGCCTGCCATCGCCGCAGGTCACCGCGCTGGCGCGCGATCGCGACGGGGGAATGTGGATAGGCACCGGGCGCGGGCTGGCCTATGGCCGCTCCGCGCAGGTGCGGTCATTGAGCGGGTGGCGGTCCACGCCGGTCCAGTGGCTGTGGCCCGACCCGGCCGGCGGGATGTGGATCGGGACCGCGCAGGGCGCCGTCCATCTGGACCACCCCGATGCCATGCCGGTGCCGATGCGGGGCGTGGCGCAGCCCTGGTTGCTGCGCGGCGAGGCCGGGGAAGCCTGGGGGCAGGATGCGGATGGGCTGCTGCTGTGGCGGGGCGCACGTTCGCAGCGGGTGGTGCTGCCGCAGCCCGGGGCGCGCCCGGGCCGGCAACCGGTGATCCGGCAGATGCTCGAGGACCGCAGCGGTGGCGTGTGGATGCGCAGCGAAGATCATCGTCTGTGGCGGTTGCCGCCGCGTTGGCAGCAGTTCGCGGCGTTGGCGCCGGCGACGGATGGACCGCGCGATCCTTTCCTGCGCGCGCTGGCAGCGTCGCGGGGCGGTGGCGCATGGGTGGCTGGCAACCAGGGACACCTGCAGCGGCTCGACCCCGGCGCCGCGACGCCGCAGCCGCCGCCCGCGTTCGCACCGGAAATCGCCGAGGCGCGCGCGCTGGCCTTGGCCGAGGACGCGCGCGGCCGGGTCTGGATCGCCACGGCAGCACGATTGCTGCGTTACGACCCGGGAGCGCGGCGATGGACGCGCTGGCTGCTGGAGGCGGGTACCGATCCCGGTGCGGGACCGGTGGCATTGGCGGTCTGCCCGGATGGCGCGGTGTGGGTCGCCAGTGCCGCACAGATACAGTGGCGCGATGCGGACGGCACCCTGCGGCTGCACGGCACGCCAGCAGCTCTGGGATGGACGCCGCCGCCGTCGGCGATGCCGCTGCTGTGCGCAGCTGACGGCACGCTGTGGGCGGGCGATCGCACCGGCCTGCGCCGCTGGCTGCCGGCCAGGGAGCACTTTGCGCGCGTTCCCGGCGATGTGGCGGCCGACATCTCCGCCCTGGCCGAGGATGCCGGCGGAAACCTGTGGGCCAGCAGCACGGGCGTGCTGCAGCGTTACCGGTGGGACGGGCAGCGGCTGCAGCAGATGCAGCGGTTCGACACCGCGCAGGGTTACCCGCAGCTGCGCGCGCAGGCCCTGGCCGTGGACGCGGCGGGCGTGGCGTGGGCGGGCAGCGCGCGTGGGCTGGTACGGGCCAGTCCGCACGATGGACGGGTGCGCCTGTTCGATCTGGGCGAGGGCATGCCGGTACAGCAGGTCATGTCGCAGCGACTGCGCACGCTGTCCGATGGCACGCTGGTTGCGGCGGTGCGCGAGGGCGGCCTGCTGCTCATCGACCCGGCAGCGCGCGACCCTGACCGGCTGCGCGGTCTGCACGTGGAAGAGGTCAGCGTGCACCGGCAGACACTGCTGGCGCTGCCAGCGACGGGGACAGTGCCGCTGCAGGCCACCGACCGCAACGTGCGTGTTGCGGTACGGCTGGCGGGCGTCGCCGACGCGGCGCGCGTGCGCTATCGATTCCGCCTGCGCGCGGAGGAAAACGACTGGGTCGAGACCGGTGCCCTGGGCCAGCGCATGTTCGCGCGGCTGCCGCCGGGGACGCATGTCCTGGACGTGCAGGCGTACCACGGAGGGGAGGAGCGCGCATCCAGCGCATCGATCGTGCTGCAGGTGCAGCCCGCTGCGTGGCAGGGCGGCGCAGGACGGTTCGGCATCGCAGTGGCGCTGTGCGCCGGCACGGCGCTGACCGGCCGGTGGTATCGGCAGCGCGCGCGGCGGCGGTGGCACGACCAGACCGCCCGCGCGCAGCGGCAGGCCGCAGCACGGGCATCGCAGGCGCGCACTGCGCTGTTGACGCAGTTGGGCCAGCAGGTACGCGTTCCGATGAGTGCGGTGCTGGGCTGGAGCGATGTGCTGCGGCAGGCGCCGTTGACCGGCGTGCAGCACGGGCAGGTGCAGTGCCTGCACCGTGCCGGCGGACACCTGATGCAGCTGATGGACGATGCGCTGGACGTGGCGCAGGTGGAAGCCGGCCTGCTGCAGCTGCACTGCACGCCGTTCGACCTGTATGCCCTGCTGCACGATCTGCACGTGCTGCTGCAGCCGGTGGCGCAGGCGCGTGGGCTGTCGTTGCGGTGGCAGGTGGAGGTCGCGCAGGGAGCGCACGTCCACGGCGATCCGGCACGCCTGCGGCAGATCCTGCTCAACCTGCTCGGCAACGCGTTGAAGTTCACCACGCACGGCAGCGTGGTGCTGGAGGCGACGTGCGGGAACGGCGGATCGGGCCTGTGCCTGCGCGTGCGCGATACCGGGCCGGGCATGAGTGCGGCGCAGCAGCAGCGGATCTTCGAGCGCTTTGAGCAGGCCGAGGGCGCGCGCACCGCTGCGCGCCACGGCGGCACAGGCCTGGGGCTGGCGATCTCGCGACAGCTTGCGCAGGCAATGGGAGGCGACATCGGCGTGCACAGCGCTGAAGGGCAGGGCAGCTGCTTCACGCTGCAGCTGCCGCTGCCGCACGCAGTGGTGGCCAGCGTGGGCCAGCCGGCAGCCGCGCTGGAGCAGCCGGCGCTGCATGTGCTGCTGGTGGCGCCGTCGGTCGGCGCCGTGGTGGCCGCGCTGCTGCGCCAGTTGGGGCATACCGTGCAGGTCGATGAGGGTCTGCATCTGCCCGCGCCTGCCGGTGCTGCAGCGTGGGATGTGATCGTCGCCGATCCGTCGGTTGGCAGTGGGTGCGGTGCCATCGGTGCACGGCTGTCCGCACGGTGGCCGGGCGTGCCGCGGGTGGCGTTGAGTGCGTGCACTGGCGCGCACGCGGAGCGCCATGCGCAGGCTGCCGGGTATGCGGTGTTCCTGCGCCTGCCGGTCACGGCCGGGCAACTGGCTGCGGCGTTGCAACGGTGCGTGGGCGCGCGATGATGCGGCGGGTGCGGGGCTGGGCGGTGGCGCTGTGCGCCGGGCTGTGCGCGGTGTCTGCGGCATCGGGCGCGGTACCCGATGCGGTGCGCGTATCGATGCGCGAGGGACTGCCGTCGGATCGGGTGTACCAGATCGCGGAGGACCGCCAGGGCTACCGCTGGTTCGCCACGTCCGATGGACTGGCACGTCACGATGGCCGTCGCTTCCGGCTGTGGCGGATGGAGCAGGGGCTGCCGGACAACGACGTCACCAGCGTTGCACTGGATACGCGGAACCGGCTATGGGTCGGCACTGGAAGTGGCCACTTGCTGCGCCTTTCCGCCGATCGCCAGCAGGTGCTGCGTCTGGATGAAGGACGTTCGCAACCGGTCGCGGCGGGTGCGGTCACCACGTTGCTGCCCCTGGCCGACGGCACGGTCTGGTTCGGCACGCGCGATGCCGGCCTGTATCGCCGGGCCGCCGATGGGCGGATCGACCGCTTCGTGCCCGGCGAGGGACCGGCGCGACTGCCGTCGCTGCGCGTGCGCGCGCTTGCGCTGGGCCCCGATGACACAGTGTGGATCGGCACGGCTGGGGGCCTGGCGCGCTGGCGCAATGGCGCCTTCCTGCCCACCGCCACACCGGGCCAGGCAATACACGCGCTGGCGCCTGCGGGACGCCACATGTGGGTGGGCGCCGTCGACGGCGTGCGCCTGTACACCGCCGCCGGTACACCGGCCATGCACGGACAGTCGCCGGGTCTGCGCCTGCTCGGCGTTGGGCGCGACGGAGCGCGCTGGCTCGCGCGGGACGACCGGGTGTGGCGCGAAGATCCGCATACGGGCGCGCAGCGGGCGGTCTCGTTGACGGTGCCGGTGGGCCGTGCGCGACCGCGCGTGGTACGGCTGCACGAGGATCGCGATGGCGGGGTGTGGCTGCTGGGTGCGCACCTGGGTGCGTGGCGGCTGCGGCCGGACTGGAAGGCGTTCCATGCCGTGCACGGCAACCTCCCGGCGCAGGCCGACGCTGCCTTGCCTGCGTTTGCGGCCAGCCGGGCGGGCGGCGCGTGGCAGGCCGGGCCCGGCGCGGGGCTGTACTGGATCGACGGCGCCACGGCGCAGCGCACGCGACGGCTGCGCATGTCCGGCGCAGCGCCTGGGCAACGGCGGGCGGTGGTGGAGGACGCACGCGGCCAGGTATGGATCGCCGCTGCAGACGGATTGACCCGCTGGGACCCGCGCAGTGGTGCGCGGCGGCACTGGCCGGCATCGGCACCTGGGGCGCTGGACGCCGGGCGGCTGCTGCGCAGCTGTGGCCCGCACCTGTGGCTGCTGGAGGGCGAGACGCTGGAGCAGCGCGATCTGCACGGCGCCGTGCGCGGCCGCTGGGTGCGCGGCGGGGCCGGCGTGCGGGCCACACCCGCCGCCGCTGCGGTGCAATGCACTGCCGATGGCACGCTGTGGATGGGTGACGCGGCCGGGTTGCACCGCTGGCACCCGCAGCGCCCGCACCGCGCACCCGCACCGGTGCCGGTGCCGATGCGAACCGAGGGGGCGGTGACAGCCCTGCATGTGGATGCGCAGGACCGCCTGTGGGTGGCCGCGCGTTCGGCGGTGATCGCGTACCGCTGGCAGGGCGGCCAGCTGGTGGAGGTGGCGCGGCGGACGCTGGGGCCGGAGGACGGACCGGTACGGTCACTGACGGGCGATGCCGACGGCGCGCTGTGGGCGGGCACGGCGCGAGGGGTGCTGCAGCTGGCCCCCGGTCGGCAGGCAACGCGACTGCTGACACCTGCCGATGGCCTGCCGGTTGCCGCGCTCGGTGGCGGGCCCCTGCTGCGTGCCGGTCCGCGGGTGCTGCTGCCGCTGTTGCAGGGCGGCGACGCAGTGCTGCTGGATGCGGCCGCGCTGGGGGCCGCGCGGCCCGATCCGCCGCCGGTGCTGGACCGGGTGCAGGTGCGCCGGCACGGGGTGCTGGTGGAACTGCCGCCTGCCTCGCCCCTGCGCCTGCAGCCCGGCGACCGCGACCTGCGGGTGCAGGTGCGCGTGCTGTCCAGCGACGGGCGAAGGCGTGAGTACCGGATGCGCATGGCGGGGCAGCAGGCCGGCTGGATCGGCATCGGCCGGCCCGGCATCCGTGAGTTTCCCCGGTTGGCGCCGGGCCACCACCGTGTCCTCTACCAGGCGCGGCGTGCGCAGGGCCCCTGGTCGGACGCGCAGGTGGTCGAGGTGCACATGGCGCCCACCGTGCTGGAACGAACCGACGTGCGCGTGGCACTGGCGCTCTGCGGTGGCGTGCTGGGGCTGGTGGTGGCCGGCCTGTGGCGGCGCCTGCGACGGCAGCGGCGCGCACGGGGCGAGGCTGCGCTACGCCAGGCCGCCGACGAGCGGGCCGGGCAGGCCAAGGCGGACTACCTGGCAACGTTGGGGCATGAAATCCGCACACCGCTGACCGGTGTGCTGGGCATGAGCGAACTGCTGCTCGATGCCGGCCTGGCCCCGGCACCGCGTGCGCAGGTGCAGCGGATCCATCGGGCGGGCCACCAATTGCTGCGCATCGTGGACGACACCCTGGATACCGCGCGGATCGACGCGGGACGGCTGCTCCTGCACACGCGCCGGTTCGCCCCGCTGCCCGTGCTGCAGCGGGTGCTGGCCACCGAGGTGCTGCCGCTGTGCCAGCGCGGGCAGTCGCTGGCCGGTTGCCTGGCGCTGGCGCCAACGCTGACCGGCCGGGGCGATCCGGTGCGCATGGCACAGTGCGTCCAGCATGCCCTGCGCGCCCTGGCCGAGCAGACCGGTGCCCGGCAACTGCTGCTGCATGCCGCCCCGTTGCCCGGCCGGAGCGGCGTTCTGGTGGCGCTGGCGGCGCACATGCGTGGCGGACGCCGTGCTGCCGGCAGGGCGGTGCTGCCGACCCCCACCCCAAGCCGCGATGGGCTGCTGCTGGCGCTGGGCCCGGCGCGGCTGCGCGCGGAGGGCATGGCGGGCCGGCTCGCGGTGGTGGCCGCGCCGGATGGCTGGCGCGTGATGCTGAGCCTGCCGATGGAGGGCGGCCTGCAGGAGGGCAGCGGCGTGGACCCTGTCGAAGACCCCACGGCCTGCGCGCTGCCCCCGGTACTGCTGGCGATGCAGGACACCGCCACGGCGCGCCGCCTGGCCGACGGCCTGCGCGCGCAGGGGCGCACCGTGGTGCACGCCGTGCATGCGCTGGCCGCGTTGCCGGTGCTGTCGGCGGCACCGTTGGCCGCCCTGCTGGTGGAGGGCAGCCTGCCGGGCATCGATGGTCTGGCGCTGATCGGGTTGGCCCGGGACCGGGGCTGGTCCGCACCGGCGTGGTTGCTCGACCCGGCGCCCACGTCGGCGCGGGTTGCGCAGGCGCGCATGGCCGGGGCGCTCGGCGTGCTGCCGCTGGCGCTGAGCGCCGCCGCCATCGAGGCGCTGCTGCAGGCCGGGCCGGAGGCGACGCGGTGAGCCGGGCGGTTTAGTATGTGGATCGCTGCCCGGGGACCGGGACGGACGCATGCCCGCCAGCGGCGGGCGCAGGGAATGGACGGACAGACTCGGGAGATCCATTGGTGTTGCGTCTGCTGTGGTTGCTCCTCATCGCCGTGGGTGTGTCCTGTGCCGGCCTGGCTGCCGCGCAGCCGGTACCGCCCACGCCCCGCCAGGTGACGGTGTTCGACGGCCTGCCGTCCAACACGGTCAACCGCATGGCCGAGGATCGCTACGGCTACCTGTGGATCGCCACCAACGACGGCCTGGCGCGCTTCGACGGACGCAACTACCGGATCTGGCGCGCCGAGGATGGCCTGCGCGACAACCACATCTGGACGGTGCACGTCGATCCGCGCAACCGGCTCTGGATCGGCACCGAGCACGCCGGCCTGGTGATGATGTCGGCCGATCGGCGCGAGCTGCGGTTCCATGACCGCCAGAACCATCCGGAGATCGGCAGCAACACGATCTGGAGCGTGGCCTCCACACCGGACGGCGCGATCTGGTTCGGTACGTTCGAAGGCGGCCTGCACCGCATGGACCGCGACGGCACCATCACCCGCTACATGCCCGAACCGCACAATCCGCGCAGCCTGCCGTCCGCATCGGTGGGCAACCTGACCACCACCCCGGACGGCACCCTGTGGGTCGGCACGAAGGCGGGGCTGGCGCGCTGGACCGGCCACGATTTCGAGCGCGTGCCCGCGCACCAGCTGCCGCTGGCGATGATCAACGGCCTCACTCCCGAGTCCGATGGCAGCCTGTGGATCAACACCAATGCCGGGGTGGTGGTGCGGCGTCCGGACGGGCGTTTCGAACCGGCGCCGTGGAAGGTGTCGGCGGGCGACCAGATCCTGGGCATGATGCTGCGCGACGAGCAGGGCGGGTATTGGCTGGACACGCGCTCGGGCCTCGGCCGCGCCTACGACAACCAGTTCCAGCAGGTGCCGCTGTACAGCGCGGTGGCACGCGGGCAGGTGCGCCCGAACTGGACCGGTGCCTATGAAGACCGCGAAGGCGGCATCTGGATGGCCAGCGCCAATGGCGGGTTGTGGCATCTGTTGCCGCGCTGGTGGCAGTTCTCGCTGCTGTCGCGCCTGGAGGACGATCCGGCCTCGCTGCGCAACGCCTATGCACTCGGCATGGCCGCCGCCGCCGATGGCGGGGTGTGGACGGTTGGCACGCACGGGGCGCTGGACAAGTTCGATCCGGTGACCGGGCAGATCGAGCAGCACAAGACCTGGGTCGATGGCACCCAGTGGCTGCAGTCGGTTGTCGAGGACCCTCGCGGGCAGGTCTGGATCGGTTCGTGGGACGCGCTGACGCGCTACGACCCCAAGGACGGGCGCACCCGCCGCTGGGGGCGCGATGCCGCGGTCGATGCGTCGATGGAGGGCGCGATCGAGGCGCTGATCGTGTGCGATGGCAACCGGCTCTGGGCGATGGCCTCCAACGGCCTGCAGCAGCGCGATCTGGATGGCCGTGTGCTCAACCAGGTCGGGCTGGGCCATGCGGGCATGGCGCCCGGGCAGATGACCCAGGACATCCAGTGCGGCCCCGGCGATCACCTGTGGCAGGCCACCAATCAGGGCCTGATGCGATGGGTGCCGATGCGCCGTCGTTTCGAGCCGGTACCGGGCAGCCCCAGCGGCGGCGTGTACGCGATGGCCTGGGCAGCCGACGGCTCGGTGTGGCTGTCCGAAGAGGGCCGCCTGAGCCAGTACCGCTGGCAGAACGAACGGCTGGTGCATACCGCGCAGATCGGCAGCGAGCGCGGCTATCCGGAGGTGTCCGCGACGGGCCTGGTGGTCGATGCGCAGGGCGTGGTGTGGGCGGCCAGCGCACGCGGATTGGTGCGCGCCGATCCGCACAGCGAGAACGTGCGCCTGTACGGCGTGCACGATGGTCTGCCCAGCCAGGAGTTCCGCCGCCGCACGCTGACCATGACGGCCAGTGGTCGCATCGCCGGTGGTACGCCGGCCGGTGTGGTGGTGTTCGATCCGGCGCAGGTGAAGCCGTCCACGCGGCGCGCGCCGCTGGTGATCGAACGGGTGGAGGTGCGCCGCGGCGAGCGCGTGATCGACCTGACCCACGTCAACCCGCTGGAGATCGCCGATGGCGACCGCGACCTGCGCATCGTGGCGCGGCTGCTGTCCTTCGCCGATTCCTCGTCCAACACCTACCGTTACCGCCTGGCCGGCTACGACCCGGACTGGGTCGAAGTGGGCCCGGCCGGCGAGCGCCTGTTCTCGCGGCTGTCGCCGGGGCGCTACCGGCTGGAAGTGCAGGCCCGCTCGGCCGACCACATCTGGTCGCGGGTGCAGGTGCTGGAATTCCGGGTGCTGCCACCGTGGTGGCGCAGTGTCTCCGGCGTGCTGCTGCTGACCTCGCTGGTGCTGCTGTCGCTGAGCCTGTTCGCCTGGTTGTACCGGCGCCGCCTGCAGCGCAAACACGCCTATCAGCTGGCGCTGCACAAGCAGGAGCTGGCCGAACAGGCATCGATGGCCAAGACCCGCTTCCTGGCCAACCTCGGCCACGAAGTGCGCACCCCGATGACCGGCGTGCTGGGCATGAGCGAACTGCTGCTGGCCTCACCGCTGGACCCGAAACAGCGCAGCTACACCGAATCGATCCGCCATGCCGGCGAGCATCTGCTGCACCTGGTCAACGACGCACTGGACCTCGCGCGGATCGAGTCGGGCCGGCTGGAGCTGCAGGCGCAGCCGTTCCCGCTGGACCAGCTGGTGCACGATGTGTGCACGCTGATGAGCGCGCTGGCCGAACAGAAGCAGCTGCGCTTCATGGTGGACAACGCGTTGCCGCCGGGAACCTGGGCGGTGGGCGATGAGATGCGTGTGCGCCAGATCCTGCTCAACCTGCTCGGCAATGCGGTCAAGTTCACCAGCCACGGTCATGTCAGCCTGCATCTGCGCGCGATTGCGCCGCACTGTGGCGTGTACATCGAAGTGGCCGACACCGGTCCGGGCATCAGTGCCGAACAGCAGCTGCGTCTGTTCAAGCGCTTCGAGCAGGCCGATGGCGCACGCACCGCCGCGCAGTACGGCGGCAGCGGGCTGGGCCTGGCGATCTGCCGCGAACTGGCGCTGGCGATGCAGGGCCAGGTGGACGTGGACAGCCAGCTGGGTAGCGGCACCCGGTTCAGCGTCACCCTGCCGTTGCCGCTGCAGCACGGCGCTGCCGCCGATGCCGCGCCGGGAGACGCGGCAGCCGTGGTCACGCTGCCGCCGCTGCGCATCCTGCTGGTGGAGGACGACATGACGGTGGCCGACGTGGTGACCGGCCTGCTGGGCGCGCGCGGCCATGAGGTGATCCATGCCGCGCACGCGCTGGCCGCCCTGCGCGAGGTGATGGATACCCACTTCGACGTGGCGCTGCTGGATCTGGATCTGCCCGGGTTGAGCGGTATCGAACTGGCCGAGCAGTTCCGCAACCAGGGCTACGAGATGCCGATCATCGCGGTGACGGCGCGCACCGATCCGGCCATCGAGGCGCAGGTGCGCCAGGCCGGGTTCAAGGACTTCCTGCGCAAGCCGGTCACCGGCGATCTGCTGGTGGCTGCGATCGCGCGCGCGCTGGGCCCGTGGCCGCCGCCGGCGTAGCGCGGGCTATTCGGCCACTTCCTCGACGTCACGCGGCGAGGGGCGGGTATCGGGAAGCTGCCAGAAGATCAGCGTGGAGGTCAGGGTGATGGCCCCCACGCAGACGAAGGTGGCATGCAGCGCGGCGGTGGCGCCGTGGGCGACATCGAGGTGGCCGAATGCAGCCAGCAGGCTGCCCGCCGCTGCCGCGCCGAAGCCGGTGGCAAGCATCATCACCATCGACAGCAGGCTGTTGCCGGGGCTGGCGAACTCACGGTCGAGATCGCGCAGCGTCACGGTGTTCATGACGGTGAACTGCAGCGAGTTGACCGCACCGAAGACGGCCAGCTGCACCACGCGCAGCCACACGGGCTGGCCGGGGGTCATGAAGATGAAACTGGCCATCGCCAGACCGACCAGAACGGTGTTGACCATCAGCACGCGGCGGTAGCCGAAGCGCTCGACGAGCTTGACCGCATAGCGCTTGGAGACCATGCCGGCGGCGGCAACCGGAATCATCAGTAGCCCGGCGTTCATCGGGCTCATGCCCATGCCGATCTGCAGGAGCAGGGGAATCAACAGGGGCATGGCGCCGCTGCCGATGCGCGAGAACAGGTTGCCGAGGATGCCGATGCGGTAGCTGGGGACGTGGAACAGCGCCAGCGAGAACAGCGGGGCGGTGGAGTTGGCGGCGTGCAGCCAATAGCCCACGAGCGAGGCGAGCCCGGCCACGGTCATCAGCATCACCAGGGCATGCGGCGTGCCCATGCCGGAGATGCCGTCCAGCGCCAGCGACAGCACCACCATGCCGAAGGCGAGCATGAGGTAGCCGGGCAGGTCGAAGCGGGTGCGATGCTCGGCGTAGTGGTCGGGCATGATCTTCATGGCGGCGATGTAGCCGATCACGCCGATCGGGAGGTTGATCAGGAACACCCAGTGCCAGGAGGCGACTTCGACCAGCCAGCCGCCGAGGGTGGGGCCGATGAGCGGGCCGATCAGGGCGGGAATGGCGATGAAGCTCATGGCGCGCAGGAATTCCTCGCGCGGGACCGAGCGCATCACGGCGAGCCGCCCGACCGGAAGCAGCATGGCGCCGCCGATGCCCTGCAGGACACGCGCGCCAACCAGCTGGTGCAGGGTCTGGGCGAGCGCGCAGGCCAGCGAGCCGAGGGTGAACAGGATGATGGCCACAAGGAAGGTGCGGCGCGTGCCGAAACGGTCGGCCACCCAGCCGGAGGCGGGGATGAAGGTGGCCACGGCCAGCGCGTAGCTGAACACCACCGACTGCATCTGCAGCGGGCTTTCGCCGAGGCTGCGGGCCATCGCGGGCAGGGCGGTGTTGACGATGGTCGAATCCAGCATCTGCATGAAGATCGCCAGCGATACCAGCCACAACAGGGGCCGTATCGAGGCGTAGCTGCTGGTCGTCATCGTGCGCACCTTCATCAACGAGGTGCATATGATCGCCGATGTGGGATCAGGGTGCGGTCAAAATAGGGCGCGGGCAGCGCCGACCGTGGTCGGCGGCTGCCCGCGCGATCCCTCAGCGCCTGCTGAGGCGATGCACCGCATCCACCAGCACGCCGACGTGGTCGGGATTCATGTCCGGCGACATGCCGTGGCCCAGGTTGAACACGTGGCCATCGCGCGAACCGCCGTTGCCCTCGGCGTAGCTGTCGAGCACGCGGCCGGCGGCACGCTCGATGGCGTCCGGGTTGCCGTACAGCGTGGCGGGGTCGAGGTTGCCCTGCAGCGCGACGCGGCCGCCGGTGCGGGCCACGGCGTCGGACAGGTCCAGGGTCCAGTCCACGCCAAGCGCATCGGCACCGGTGTCGGCCAGTGCGCCCAGGTGCAGGCCGGTGCCCTTGCCGAACAGGATCAGCGGGGTGCGCTGGTCACCCTGGCCGCGCTCGAGCTCCTGCGCGATGCGGGTCAGGTAGCGCAGCGAGAATTCGCGGTACATCGACGGGCTGAGCACGCCGCCCCAGGTGTCGAACACCTGCAGTACCTGGGCGCCGGCGGCGCGCTGGGCCGCCAGGTAGGCGATCACCGCATCGGTGACCACCGACAGCAGCTGGTGCAGGGCGGCCGGTTCGTTCAGGGCCATCGCCTTGATCCGGGCGAAGTCCTTGCTGCCGCCGCCTTCGACCATGTAGCAGGCCAAGGTCCACGGGCTGCCGGAGAACCCGATCAGCGGCACCTTGCCGTCCAGCTCGCGGCGGATCACGCGCACGGCGTCCATCACGTAGCGCAGTTCGGTTTCCATGTCCGGCACCGCCAGCCGGGCGATGGCGGCGGCATCGCGCACCGGGTGACGGAACTTGGGGCCCTCGCCATCGACGAAGTACAGCTCCAGGCCCATCGCATCGGGGATGGTGAGAATGTCCGAGAACAGGATCGCCGCGTCGAGGTCGAAACGGCGCAGCGGCTGCAGGGTGACTTCGCAGGCGATGTCGGGGGTCTTGGCCATCGCCAGGAAGCTGCCGGCCTTGGCCCGGGTGGCACGGTACTCCGGCAGGTAACGGCCGGCCTGGCGCATCAGCCAGACAGGGGTGCAGTCCACCGGTTCGCGGCGCAGGGCGCGCAGCAGGCGGTCATGGCGGGAGGGGCTGGTCACGGAACGCTTCCTTGGAATCTGGTGGCGCAGGGCCGAAGTGGGGCAGGCGGTGCGATGGCCGCTCAGGGCGGCGGGTCGCCGCTGGTGTAGGTGATCGTGTAGCCGCGGTGCAGATGCGCATCGCGCGCCTTCTCGAAGGCGGCGTGCGCCAGATCTTCCTGCAGGAACAGCTCACGGCGCAGTTGCCCGCGCCCGCCGATGGGGCCGGACTCGTGCAGCAGCTCCCAACCGCCGAACAGGTCCGGTTGCAGGGTGAGCTGGAGGTAGCGGGCCGGGTCGGCACCGCGGGCAGGTTGGTGCAGGGACACGCGCATGCCCCGATTGTAGCCGCGAACGCCATAGGCGGCCGTGGACACCGGCGCGGGTGCGGCAGACGGTCGCAGCCTCAGCCGGCGGCGAGCACGCGCAGCACGTCGGCTTCATCGACGTCGGCCACCACTTCGGCCCGGCCGATGCCACGCCACAGCACCAGGCGCAGGCGTCCGGCGATGTTCTTCTTGTCCAGCCGCATCCGCGCCAGCAGGGCAGCGGGCGCAAGACCGGCCGGGATCGCCACGGGCAGTTCGTAGCGCAGCAGCAGCTCGCGCAGCTGGTCGGTGTCGGCGGCGTCGCTCATGCCCAGCTGGGCGGACAGGCGTGCGGCCAGCACCATGCCGACCGCGACGGCTTCGCCGTGGTTGAGGTTGTCGTTGCCCGGTGCGCCATAGCCCTGTTCGGTCTCGATGGCGTGGCCGAAGGTGTGGCCGAGGTTGAGCAGGGCACGCTCGCCCTTTTCCAGCGGATCGCGGGCGACAATCTCGGCCTTGTGTTCACAGCTGCGCGCGATGGCCTGGGCCAGAGCGGCATCGTCGCCGGCCAGCAGCACGGCGTGCTCGGCCTGCAGCCACTGGAAGAACAGCGGGTCGCGGATCGCGCCGTACTTGATCACTTCGGCCAGGCCGGCACGCAGCTCGCGCGGGGGCAGGGTGCGCAGGGCGGCGGTATCGGCGATGACCGCGCGCGGCGGGTGGAACGCGCCCACCAGGTTCTTGCCTTCGGGAATGTCCACGGCGGTCTTGCCACCGACCGAGGAGTCGACCATCGCCAGCAGCGAGGTCGGCAGCTGCACGCAGTCAACGCCGCGCATCCAGCAGGCGGCGGCGAAGCCGGCAAGGTCGCCGGCCACACCGCCACCGAGGGCCATCACGCAGGCATCGCGGGTGGCCCCGAGCGCGGCCAGCGCGGTGATGGCCGCGCCGAAATTGTCCAGGGTCTTGGACGCTTCACCCGCCGGCAGCACCAGCGTGCCGATCAGCAGGTCCGGGCGCTGCGACAGCAGGGCGGCCTTGACGCCGTCCAGGTACAGCGGGGCGACCGAGGAATCGCTGAGCAGCAGCACATGGCGGCCACGGACGTGCTGCGCCAGCAGGGCGCCCTGGCCAAGCAGGCCGGGGCCGATGTGGATGGTGTAGGGCGTGTCGCCGCCGACGGCGACGGTGCGGGAGGCGGGGGTCATGCGGGGGTGTCCTGTCGCTGCCATTGCGCGGCCAGGCGCAGCACCAGCTGCGCGGTGGCCTCGGCGGGGGTATAGAGATCGGTATCCAGGGTGAGGTCGGCCAGCCCGCGATACAGCGGGTCGCGCAGGGCGGCCATGTCGTGCAGCACCTGTTCGCGGTCCGGGCGCTGCAGCAGCGGGCGGCCACGGTCGCGGGCCAGGCGTTCGAGCTGGGCCGGCACGCTGACCCGCAGGTACACCACGAAGCCGCGGCGGGCGATGGCCGCGCGGTTGTCCGCATCCAGCACGGCGCCGCCGCCGGTGGACACCAGCTGGTTGCGGCCGGCCAGCAGCGCCTGCAGCACCTGGCGTTCGTGCTGGCGGAAACCGGCCTCGCCGGCATGCTCGAACAGGGCCGGAATGCTGGCGCCGGTGGCCTCGACGATGGCCTGGTCGGCATCAACGAAGTCCAGCGTGAAGCGCTCCGCCAGGCGGCGCCCGATGCAGGTTTTGCCGGCGCCCATCGGGCCGATCAGGATCAGGTTCGGAGCGGGATTCATTACCCGCGATCCTAACATCTCCGTGCCACGGCCTTTACGCGGCGGCCCGCATGGTGGGCTGCGCGGAATGTCCCGCGCGTACCCGGAGCCCGTCCATGTCAGTGGCCAAAATCATCGAGATCAATGCCTCCTCCAAGACCAGCGTCGAGGACGCCGTGCGCAGTGGCCTGAAGAAGGTATCCGAGACGGTCAAGGGCATCCAGGGCGCCTGGATCAATGAGACCAAGGTGGTCACCGACGGCGAGGGCAACATCACCGAATGGCGGGTCAACCTGCGGGTGACGTTCCTGGTGAGCTGAGCGGCGGCGCCGGCACGATGCGGCGCTGCTCGTCCAGCGCGATCACCCGGTCGGCCAGCGCCGGCAGGGTGCGCAGGGCCTGCCGGCTGACCCGCTCGTAGTACTGCACGAAGCGTTCCAGCTGGGCGCGGCTCATGCTGCTGCGTTCGGGCTGGGCCGCCTGCAGGTTCTGTTCCTGCTGCCAGCGCCAGCGCGGAATCACCGCGAAGTCCGGCGGCTGCAGGAACCACAGCCGGTCGCAGCGCTGCCACAGGGCCGGATAGTCCCTGGCCAGCGCCGCATTGCACCAGTGCCGCCAGCGCCCGTCCGCGTCGGCCTCGCGTTCCAGTGCGTTCAGTGCGGGTGCCAGATCGGCCTCGGACTGCGGCGGCGTACCCAGGAACCAGCCTTCAAACACCAGCAGGTCCAGTGGGCCCTCCAGGCGTGGCCAGGTGGCGGCCGGCTCGCGCTCGTCGGCCAGCTTGTCGAAGCGGGGCAGGGTGACCGGTCCCCCGGCGGCGACCGCATCGAGCGTGGCATGGGCCAGCGGCAGGTCGTGCGTGCCGGGCGGGCCGCGGGTGAGCAGCAGCGGGTGCACCTGCCGCGCCAGACGCTGGCGCTGGGCACGGGTCAGGTAGACATCATCGATGGAGAGCATGGCCGCGCGCAGGCCGCGGGTTTCCGCCAAGGCCACCACCTGGGCGGCCAGCGTCGATTTGCCGCTCCCCTGCAGGCCGCTGATCGCCAATACTGGAATGGCGGCACCACACCCCAGTGCATCATCCAGCGCCTGCGCGACCAGCGCATCTGGAAATCCTTTCGTCGCGGGCATGTACGCAGGTGCGGGCATGCAGCGACAATAAACCCAAACCGTGCGACAAGAAAACCGCCATGACCGATCTGTATGCCGAAGCGTTGTCCACCTTTGCCGGGCTGTTCGAAGAGGCCAAGGCAAGCCGCGAAGTTGAACCCAATGCCATGACGGTGGCCACCGCCGATGCCGGCGGGCGGCCGTCGGCGCGCACCGTGCTGCTCAAGTCGTTCGACGCGCGTGGCTTCGTGTTCTACACCCACCTGGGCAGCCACAAGGGCCGCGAGCTGCAGGAAAACCCGCGTGCGGCGCTGCTGTTCCTGTGGCGCAGCCTGCGCGAGGCCGGCATCCAGGTGCGCATCGAAGGCGCGGTGGAGCAGGTTGCCGACGCCGAGGCCGATGCCTATTTCGCCTCGCGCCCGCGGATGAGCCAGATCGGCGCATGGGCCTCGCTGCAATCGCAGACGCTGGCCTCGCGCGAGGCATTCGATGCGCGCGTGGCGGAGATCGAGGCGCGCTTCGACGGCCAGGATGTTCCGCGCCCGGCCGGCTGGAGCGGCCTGCGCGTGGTGCCGCAGCGCATCGAGTTCTGGTACGGCGCGCAGTTCCGGCTGCACGAGCGCTGGTGCTATGAAATCGACGCGGCCGGGCAGTGGAGCAAGCGGCTGCTGTTCCCGTGAGTGCGCCCGCGCCCGTGATCCGGCAGGCGGTACCCGCCGACGCTGCGGCATGGGCGCGACTGCGGCTGGCGTTGTGGCCGGACGCCGATGAGCCGGTCGACGCGCTGGCCACGTCGCTGGCCGACACCGACGCGGCGGTGCTGCTGGCGTGTACGGCGGATGGCGATGCGATCGGTTTTGCCGAAGTGCGGCTGCGCCGCGACTACGTCAACGGCACCGACAGCGCGCCGGTCGGGTTTCTCGAAGGCTGGTACGTGCAGCCGGGCTGGCAGGGCCACGGTGTGGGGCGCGCGCTGCTGGATGCGGTGGCGGCCTGGACGCGCGCGGCCGGCTGCAGCGAACTGGCCTCGGACAGCGCGCTGGATGCGGTGGCCGCGCACGCGGCGCACCGCGCCTGCGGGTTCGAGGAAACCGAGCGCGTGGTGTACTTCCGCATGTTGCTCGATCCACTGCCGTGACGCCCTCGCCGCGCGGCGGCTAGTCGATCGCGGCGGCGCGCAGCCAGCGCCACAGCGTGGTACGCGAAACGCCGAGCTGCGCGCATGCCTGCTCGCGGTTGCCGCCACACGCGGCCAGCACCTGCCGAAGAACGGTGGCATCCGGCCGCGCGGCCACGGCCGGCCCAACGCCGGTCTGCGTCGCATCGGCCAGGGCGGGTACGCGCGCGCGATGCGGTCCCTCCAGTTCCGGTAGCCACTGCAGCATCTGCGCCAGCGACAGTTCGCCGGGCCGCTGCTGCCAGTGGATGCGCAGCCGGTCGATCGCGTTGCGCAGCTCGCGCACGTTGCCCGGCCACGGCGCTTCGCACAGCCGCTGCAGTGCCGCTGCCGACAACGGCGAGGCGGTATGACCCAACTGCCGGAAGAAATGGGCCACCAGCAGCGGCACGTCGTCGCCACGCTCGTGCAGGGTGGGCAGGGCAATGCGCAACGCGGCCAGCCGGTAGTACAGATCGCGACGGAAGCGCTGCGCCTCGACCAGCGATTCCAGGGTCTGCAGGGTGGCGGCCACCACGCGCACATCCACCGGGGTCGGCTCGGTCGCACCGACGCGCAGCACTTCGCGTTCTTCCAGCACCCGCAGCAGCCGGGTCTGCAGGGGCAGCGGCAGTTCACCGATCTCGTCCAGGAACAAGGTGCCACCGTCGGCCGCCTCCACCAGTCCCACGCGGCCGCCGCGACGCGCGCCGGTAAAGGCGCCGTCGGTGTAGCCGAACAGTTCGGCTTCCAGCAGCGACTCGCTGATCGCCCCGCAGTTGAGCGCGACGAAGCGGCCGCGCCGGCCGCTGGCGGCGTGCAGCTGGCGGGCCACCAGTTCCTTGCCGGTGCCGGTGGCCCCGGTGACCAGCACCGTACTGTCGTGCGGGGCGTACAGCGCGATGCGTTCGCGCACCTGCTGCATCGGCGCGCTGTCGCCAAGCAGGGCATGATCGGGCTCGTGGTGCCGGGCCGGCGCCCGCCGGCGTGGCAGCGGCGCACCGGACCGGGCCAGGGTCTGGGTCAGTTCCAGCGCGTGTTCGAAGGCCTGGCGCACCGAATCGGCCGAGTACAGCAGCACGCCGGGCAGGCCGACCTGCTCTGCATGGTCGATGGCCATGCCGGTGCCGACGATCACCTCGATGCCGTTGGCGCGCATGTCGGCGATGCAATCGCGGGCGTCTTCACGGGTAACGAAGCGGCGGTGCTCGATGTCCAGCCCGAAGCTGTGCTGGAAGCTGCCGAACGTGGGCACGTCGGTGGCATGGGTGACCAGGCCGATCCGCGGCGCGATGCGGCGCGCGCGCGCCAGCGCTTCCATCAGGTCGAAGCCGTTGGCCTGGATCGGCACCAGCGGCACGTCCAGCCGGCTGCGCAGGTAGGCCGCGTTGGAGCCGCCGGCAATCACCACATCGCAGTGCTCGCGGCGCAGGCGCTGGCCGATCACGTCCACCGCCTCTTCGAAACCGAGATTGATCGGCACGATCCGGGCGCGGCGGTCGAACTCGGGAATCACGTCGCCGAGCAGGCCGGTCAGGCGGGAGACGCTCACCGTCCAGATCACCGGCAGGTGGCCGGGGTCCGGGTCGGGCAGGCGATGGCGGGGCAGGCTGATCGACATGGCACTGTTTCAGTGTTTCGGTTGCATCAATGTTACATGTGTTTCATTTGACAGGCATGAAACACCGCTGCAACGGGTCTGTCTCAATGAAATCATAGGGTTGCGACTTGGCACGCCCCTTGCGCCTGTCTTCCCGTCACTCACGATGGAATGCCACATGAGCTCCTCTGTTTCCTCCGCGGGCAGCCGCTTCCGCGCCGCGCTGGCCGCCGAATCGCCGTTGCAGGTGATCGGCGCGATCAACGCCAACCACGCCCTGCTGGCCCAGCGCGCCGGCTACCGCGCCATCTATCTGTCCGGTGGCGGCGTTGCGGCCGGCTCGCTGGGTCTGCCGGACCTGGGCATCAACACCCTGGAAGACGTGCTGATCGACGTGCGCCGCATCACCGACGTGTGCGACCTGCCGTTGCTGGTGGACATCGACACCGGCTTCGGCCCCAGCGCGTTCAACATCGCGCGCACCGTGAAGTCGCTGATCAAGGCGGGTGCGGCGGCGTGCCACATCGAAGACCAGGTCGGCGCCAAGCGCTGCGGCCACCGCCCGGGCAAGGAAATCGTCACCCAGGGCGAGATGGTCGACCGCGTGAAGGCCGCTGCCGACGCCAAGACCGATCCGGACTTCTTCCTGATCGCACGTACCGACGCGATCCAGGTGGACGGCGTGGATGCCGCCATCGAGCGTGCCATCGCCTGCGTGGAGGCCGGTGCCGATGGCATCTTCGCCGAGGCCGCCTATGACCTGGACACCTACCGACGCTTTGTGGATGCGGTGAAGGTGCCGGTACTGGCCAACATCACCGAGTTCGGCAAGACCCCGCTGTTCAGCCGCGACGAACTGGCCTCGGCCGGGGTGGCGATCCAGCTGTTCCCGCTGTCCGCGTTCCGCGCCGCCAACAAGGCCGCCGAGAACGTGTATGAGACCATCCGTCGGGAGGGCCACCAGCGTAACGTGGTCGACGCGATGCAGACGCGCGAGGAACTGTACGACCGTATCGGCTATCACGCCTTCGAGCAGCAGCTCGATGCGCTGTTCGCCGCCAAGAAGTAAGACCGAAGCACTGTTTTCCTGGAGGGATCATGAGCGAAGCAACCACCGCCCCCGGCTTCAAGCCGAAGAAGTCCGTCGCCCTGTCGGGCACCGCCGCCGGCAACACCGCGCTGTGCACCGTTGGCCGCAGCGGCAATGACCTGCACTACCGCGGGTACGACATCCTGGACCTGGCCAACACCAGCGAGTTCGAGGAAATCGCCCACCTGCTGGTGCACGGCAAGCTGCCGACGCGCGCCGAACTGGTCGCCTACAAGGCCAAGCTGAAGTCGCTGCGCGGCATCCCGGCCGCGGTCAAGGCCGCGCTGGAAGAACTGCCGCCGTCGGCACACCCGATGGACGTGATGCGCACCGGCGTGTCGGTGCTCGGCTGCGTGTCGCCGGAGAAGGACGACCACAACCACCCGGGCGCGCGCGACATCGCCGACAAGCTGATGGCCTGCCTGGGCTCGATGCTGCTGTACTGGTACCACTGGAGCCACAACGGCCGCGCCATCGACGTGGAAACCGACGATGACTCCATCGGCGGCCACTTCCTGCACCTGCTGCATGGCGAGAAGCCGCAGGACTCGTGGGTGAAGGCGATGCATACCTCGCTGATCCTGTACGCCGAACACGAGTTCAATGCCTCCACCTTTGCCTGCCGCGTCATCGCCGGCACCGGCAGCGACATGTACAGCTGCATCACCGGCGGCATCGGTGCGCTGCGCGGCCCCAAGCATGGCGGCGCCAATGAAGTGGCGTTCGAGGTGCAGAAGCGCTACGACTCGCCGGACGATGCCGAGGCCGACATCAAGGCCCGCGTCGAGCGCAAGGAAGTGGTCATCGGCTTCGGCCACCCGGTGTACACCGTCAGCGATCCGCGCAACAACGTGATCAAGGACGTGGCACGCGAGCTGTCGACCGAGCAGCAGAACCTGAAGATGTTCGACATCGCCGAGCGTCTGGAATCGGTGATGTGGGACATCAAGAAGATGTTCCCGAACCTGGACTGGTTCAGCGCGGTGAGCTACCACATGATGGGCGTGCCGACGGCGATGTTCACCCCGCTGTTCGTGATTGCGCGCACCTCCGGCTGGAGCGCGCACATCATCGAGCAGCGCGTGGACGGCAAGATCATCCGCCCGAGCGCCAACTACACCGGGCCGGAAGACCAGGCCTTCGTGCCGATCGACCAGCGCAAGTGATGTGTCCCACCCGCACCCGGTAACGGGTGCAACGCGGAGCGGGCTGGCCATGCCAGCCCGTCTCCGTTGCGGCGTCGCCACTCCCTTTTTGCCGGTGTAACGACGCCCCGGCCCGCCAACAAGCAGCTATCGCCAGCCATGAACAGCACCTACCGCAAGAATCTCCCCGGCACTGCGCTGGACTATTTCGACACCCGGGCCGCCGTTGACGCGCTCCAGCCCGGCGCCTACGCCACGCTGCCGTACACCTCGCGCGTGCTGGCGGAAAACCTGGTGCGCCGCTGCGATCCGGCCACCCTGGACGCCTCGCTGCGGCAGCTGATCGAGCGCCGCCAGGACCTGGATTTCCCGTGGTATCCGGCCCGCGTGGTGTGCCATGACATCCTCGGCCAGACCGCGCTGGTGGACCTGGCCGGACTGCGCGATGCCATCGCCGATGCCGGCGGCGATCCGGCCCAGATCAACCCGGTGGTGCCGACCCAGCTGATCGTCGATCACTCGCTGGCGGTGGAATACCCGGGCTTCGACAAGGCCGCGTTCGCCAAGAACCGCGCCGTTGAAGACCGGCGCAACGAAGACCGGTTCCACTTCATCAACTGGACCAAGAAGGCGTTCAAGAACGTCGACGTGATTCCGCCGGGCAACGGCATCATGCATCAGATCAACCTGGAGAAAATGTCGCCGGTGATCCAGGTGCGCGACGGCGTGGCCTTCCCCGATACCTGCGTGGGCACCGACAGCCACACCCCGCACGTGGATGCGCTGGGCGTGATCGCGATCGGCGTGGGCGGCCTGGAAGCGGAGAACGTGATGCTCGGCCGCGCCTCGTGGATGCGCCTGCCCGACATCATCGGCGTGGAGCTCACCGGGCGCCCGCAGCCGGGCATCACCTGTACCGACATCGTGCTGGCACTGACCGAGTTCCTGCGCAAAGAGCGCGTGGTCGGCGCCTGGATCGAGTTCTACGGTGAGGGCGCAACCGCGCTGACCATCGGCGACCGCGCCACCATCTCCAACATGACCCCGGAGTTCGGCGCCACCGCGGCGATGTTCTCCATCGACCAGCAGACCCTGGACTACCTGCGCCTGACCGGCCGCGAGGAAGCCCAGGTGCAGTTGGTGGAGACCTACGCCAAGGCCGCCGGCCTGTGGTCGGATGACCTGGCCCAGGTCCAGTACCCGCGCGTGCTGCAGTTCGATCTGTCCAGCGTGGTGCGCAACATGGCCGGCCCGTCCAATCCGCACAAGCGCGTGGCGACCGCCGATCTGGCCGCACGCGGCATCGCGGATGAAGCCAAGCTGGCCTCGGGCAAGGTCGAGCAGGAACAGGGCCTGATGCCGGACGGCGCGGTGATCATCGCAGCCATCACCAGCTGCACCAACACCAGCAATCCGCGCAACGTGATCGCCGCGGCGCTGCTGGCGCGCAATGCCAACCGCGCCGGCCTGACCCGCAAGCCGTGGGTGAAGAGCTCGCTGGCGCCCGGTTCCAAGGCGGTGCAGCTGTACCTGGAAGAGGCTGGCCTGCTCGGCGACCTGGAACAGATGGGCTTCGGCATCGTCGCCTTCGCCTGCACCACCTGCAACGGCATGAGCGGCGCGCTCGATCCGAAGATCCAGCAGGAAGTGATCGACCGCGACCTGTACGCCACCGCGGTGCTGTCGGGCAACCGCAACTTCGACGGCCGCATCCACCCGTATGCCAAGCAGGCCTTCCTGGCCTCGCCGCCGCTGGTGGTGGCCTATGCCATTGCCGGCACCGTGCGTTTCGACATCGAGAAGGACGCGCTCGGCCATGACGCCGATGGCAATCCGATCACGCTGAAGGATCTGTGGCCCAGCGATGCCGAGATCGACGCGGTGGTGGCCGCGAGCGTCAAGCCGGAACAGTTCCGCCAGGTCTACGACCCGATGTTCACCTTCAAGGTCGAGCACGGCGCGCCGATCAGCCCGCTGTACGAGTGGCGCCCGCAGAGCACCTACATCCGTCGCCCGCCGTACTGGGAGGGCGCACTGGCCGGTGAGCGTCCGCTGCGCGGCATGCGTCCGCTGGCGGTGCTGGGCGACAACATCACCACCGACCACCTGTCGCCGTCCAACGCGATTCTGGCCAGCAGCGCGGCCGGTGAATACCTGGCGAAGATGGGCCTGCCGGAAGAGGACTTCAACTCCTACGCCACCCACCGCGGCGATCACCTCACCGCGCAGCGCGCCACCTTTGCCAACCCCAAACTGATCAACGAAATGGTCGTGGTCGATGGGCAGGTGAAGCAGGGCTCGCTGGCGCGCGTGGAGCCGGAGGGCGAGGTCACCCGCATGTGGGAAGCGATCGAAACCTACATGGAACGCAAGCAGCCGCTGATCATCATCGCCGGTGCCGACTACGGCCAGGGCAGCTCGCGCGACTGGGCCGCCAAGGGCGTGCGCCTGGCGGGTGTGGAAGCCATCGCCGCCGAGGGCTTCGAACGCATCCACCGCACCAACCTGATCGGCATGGGCGTATTGCCCCTGGAGTTCAAGGAAGGGGTCAACCGCAAAACCCTGGGCATCGACGGCACCGAAACCTTCGATGTGATCGGCGAGCGCGTGCCGCGCGCCGAGCTGACCCTGGTCATCCATCGTCGCAGCGGCGAGCAGCTCAACGTGCCGGTCACCTGCCGGCTGGACACGGCCGAGGAAGTCTCGATCTACGAGGCCGGCGGCGTGCTGCAGCGCTTCGCCCAGGATTTCCTGGAATCCTCGCAGGTCGCCTGATCCACCCCGCCTCACGACGGCCCGGCAACGGGCCGTCTTTTCAACAGGACCTCCTCATGGCGTTTCTTCCCCAGCTCCGCATTCCTGCCACCTACATGCGCGGCGGCACCAGCAAGGGCGTGTTCTTCCGCCTGCAGGACCTGCCCGCCGCAGCGCAGACACCGGGTGCGGCCCGCGACGCGCTGCTGATGCGCGTGATCGGCTCACCCGATCCCTATGGCAAACACACCGATGGCATGGGGGGCGCCACCTCCAGCACCAGCAAGTGCGTGATCATCGCCGCGCCGTCGGTGCCCGACCACGATGTGGACTACCTGTACGGCCAGGTCTCGATCGATACCGCGTTCGTGGACTGGAGCGGCAACTGCGGCAACCTCAGCACGGCGGTCGGCCCGTTCGCCATCAGCAACGGCTTCATCGACCCGGCACGCGTTCCGCGCGACGGCATCTGCACCGTGCGCATCTGGCAGGCCAACATCGGCAAAACCATTCTGGCGCACGTGCCGATGGTGGACGGTGAGGTGCAGGAGACCGGCGATTTCGAGCTGGACGGGGTGACCTTCCCGGCGGCCGAGATCCAGCTCGAGTTTCTTGATCCGTCCGACGACGGCGACGGCGAGGGCGGCTCGATGTTCCCCACCGGCAACCTGGTCGACACGCTGGATGTGCCAGGCGTGGGCACCTTCGAGGTGACCATGATCACCGCGGGCATTCCCACCATCTTCCTCAACGCTGCCGACCTGGGCTACACCGGCACCGAGCTGCAGCCGGCGATCAACGAGGACAAGGCGGCGCTGGCACGGTTCGAGGCGATCCGCGCGCATGGGGCGGTGCGCATGGGCCTGATCGCCAGCATCGAGCAGGCCGCCACGCGCCAGCACACGCCCAAGGTCGCCTTCGTCGCCCGCGCGCAGGACTATGTGTCTTCCAGCGGCAAGCAGATCGCGGCCGGCGACATCGACCTGCACGCGCGCGCGCTGTCGATGGGCAAGCTGCACCACGCGATGATGGGCACCGCCGCCGTCGCCATCGGTACCGCGGCCGCGATTCCCGGCACGCTGGTCAACCGGGCCGCCGGTGGTGGCGAACGTGAGGCCGTCACCTTCGGCCACCCGTCCGGCACGCTGCGCGTGGGCGCCCAGGCCGCGTGCGTTGACGGCCAGTGGACAGTCACCAAGGCCATCATGAGCCGCAGCGCGCGCGTGCTGATGGACGGCGCAGTGCGCGTCCCCGCATAAACCGCACCGCCCAGCCCGTAGAGCGGGGCTCTGCCCCGCTGCAGCACCACCCCGTAGAGCGGGGCTCTGCCCCGCTGCACCACCGTACACCTCCGTAGAGCGGGGCTCTGCCCCGCTGCCAGCGCCGGCCCACCAGGAGCGAGACGATGACCAGCGGCAGCCCCCCGTCCAACGAACGCGTCGCGTGGGATGCGGTCATGACCGACATCGTCGACTACGTGCGCGACTACCCGGTGGAATCGCCACTGGCCTACACCACCGCCCGCCACTGCCTGATCGACACGCTCGGGTGTGGCCTGGCGGCATTGTCGTTCCCGGCCTGCAGCAAACTGCTCGGGCCGCTGGCGCCGGGAACCCGGGTGGTCAACGGGGCACGGGTGCCGGGCACCCGGTTCGAACTGGACCCGGTGCAGGCCGCCTTCAACATCGGCACGATGGTGCGCTGGCTGGATTTCAACGACACCTGGCTGGCGGCCGAGTGGGGCCACCCGTCCGACAACCTCGGCGGCATCCTGGCCACCGCCGACTGGCTCAGCCGCAACGCCGAGGCGCTGCGCCGCGCGCCGTTGACCATGCGTGACGTGCTGGTGGCGATGGTCAAGGCCCATGAAATCCAGGGCTGCCTCGCCCTGGAGAATGCCTTCAACCGGGTTGGGCTGGATCACGTGGTGCTGGTCAAGGTGGCCTCCACCGCCGTGGTCGCGCATCTGCTCGGGCTGGACCGCGAGCGCATGCTCAACGCGGTGTCGCTGGCCTGGGTGGACGGGCAGGCGTTGCGTACCTATCGCCACGCGCCCAACACCGGCTCGCGCAAGAGCTGGGCGGCCGGCGATGCCACCAGCCGCGCCGTGCGCCTGGCGCTGATGGCCGCCACCGGCGAGATGGGCTACCCCAGCGCGCTCACCGCGCCCACCTGGGGGTTCTACGACGTCTCCTTCGGCGGGCAGCCGTTCCGCTTCCAGCGGCCCTACGGCAGCTACGTGATGGAGAACGTGCTGTTCAAGATCAGCTATCCGGCCGAGTTCCACGGCCAGACCGCAGTCGAAGCGGCGATGCAGGTGCATGCCCGCATGCGGGCGGCCGGCAGACGCAGCGAGGACATTGCGCGCATCACCCTGCGCACCCAGCAGGCCTGCCTGCGGATCATCGACAAGTCCGGCCCGCTGCACAATCCGGCCGACCGCGACCACTGCGTGCAGTACATGGTCGCCATCGCGCTGATCTTCGGCCGGCTGGTCGCCGAGGACTACGAGGACGACGTTGCCGCCGATCCGCGCATCGACCCGCTGCGCGCGAAGATCGCCTGCGTCGAGGAACCGCGCTTCACCGCCGACTACCTGGACCCGGACAAGCGCAGCATCGCCAACGCGCTGCACGTGACGTTCAACGACGGCACCACGCTGGAGGCGGCGGTCGAGTATCCGCTCGGCCACGCCCGTCGCCGCGCCGAGGGCATTCCGCTGCTGGAGGACAAGTTCCGCCGGCACCTGGCCGGGACCTTCCCGACCGTGCAGCAGCGCCGCATCCTGGATGCCTCGCTGGACCCGGTGGTGCTGGAGGCGATGCCGGTCCACGACTATGTGGACCTTTACGTGGCCGGGTAGAGCCGACCACTGGTCGGCTGCCGCCGGCTTCGCACCTGCCTGCCCACCATGACGCCCGGATCGCCAGGGGCCCCGCCCCCGAACGGGCCGGGAGGGCCCGTATACTGGCCGCCTTGATCAAGGAGTGACGTCATGGCTAGCCGCAGTCGGGTCGGGCAGTGGGGCTGGAAGGGAATCGCAGGTCTGGCGCTGGCCGCCGGCCTGGTGCTGGGCATCGGGGGCTGCAAGCGCAACGACAGCGGCCAGTTGCCGGCGCCGTCCGGCGCGCCGATCGCCGCCAAGGCCGAGGCCGTTGCCGGGTTCACCCTGGTCCGCGCCTTCCCTGACCAGAAGAGCGACGGCCTGTCGCTGGCGCTGGAGTTCTCGCGCCCGCTGGTCGGCACCCAGGACTTCGACACGCTGGTGCGGTTCGCCGAGAAGGTTGGCACCGAGGGCAGCAGCTGGACCCTGTCCGATGACGGCAAGACCCTGCGCTACCCCTTCGTGGAGGCGGCCAAGGAGTACACCTTGATCGTCTCGCCGGACCTGCTCGCCGCGGACGGCAGCCGGATCGGCAAGGAACTGCGCCAGAAGGTGTTCAGCGGCGAACTCTCGCCGGCCGCCGGCTTCGCATCGCAGGGCAGCGTGCTGCCCGCGCGCGACAGCCGTGGCCTGCCCGTGGTGTCGGTGAACGTGCCGGAAGTGGACGTGGAGTTCCTGCGCGTCCGCGAGAAGGAACTGCCGAACTTCTTCAGCCAGTACCAGCGCGGCGGCCGCCGCGGCAGCTGGGATCTGGACAGCGAGTACGGCGAAAAGACCCCGATGTCCAAGCTGGCCGAGCCGGTGTACGTGAACCGCTTCGTGCTGGGCGGCAAGCAGAACGAGCGCGTGCTGACCTACCTGCCCACCCAGGACATCAAGGAGCTGCAGGCCCCGGGGCTGTACTTCGCGGTGATGAAGCGCAGCGGCACGTTCGACAGCGAGTTCGATACCGCCTTCTTCACGGTCAGTGACATCGGCCTGCACACGCGTGCCTACAAGGACACCCTGTTCGTCCATACCGCCTCGCTGCAGAGCGGCGCGTCGCTGAAGAAGATCGACCTGCGCGTGCTCGACGGCAAGGGTGAGGTGGTGCTCAAGGGGGCGACCGATGCCAACGGCAATGCCCTGCTGAAGTACACCCTGGATGCTAGCCACGTGCTGATTGCCAGCAGTGGTGGCGACACCACCATGCTGCCGTTCAACCAGCCGGCGCTGGACCTGAGCGAGTTCGCCGTGGCCGGGCGCGACAACGCCTGGTTCGACGTGTTCGCCTGGTCCGGCCGCGACCTCTACCGCCCCGGCGAGACCGTGCGCATTTCCGCGCTGCTGCGCGACAACGACGGCAAGCCGGTCGGTGGGCCGGGCAAGGCCGCCCAGCCGGTGTTCCTGCGGCTCAAGCAGCCCGATGGCAAAACCTTCCGCGAAACCCGCCTGCAGCCGGGCGAGCAGGGCTACTTCAGCTTTGAACAGACCATCCCGGCCGAGGCCCCGACCGGCCGCTGGCAGGTGGAGTTCCGTACCAACCCGGCCAGCAAGGAAGCCATCCAGGGCATGACCCTGCGCATCGAGGAGTTCCTGCCCGAGCGCATGAAGCTGGACCTGGACAGCGCGCAGAAGACCCTCAAGCCCGGCGAACCGCTCAAGCTGATGGCCGACGCCGCCTATCTGTATGGCGCGCCGGCCGACGGCAACCGCTTCACCGCACGGCTGGCGGTGGCCGCCGAACAGTCGCCGGTGGAATCGCTGCCGGGCTACTTCTTCGGCGACCCGACGATGGAACTGCCGCGCGAAGCGCGCGATGTGCTCGACACCGAGTTCCCGGCCGATGGCAAGCTGCGTCAGGACGTGGTGCTGCCGGCCGAGGTCAAGGCGACCGCCCCGGTGGCGGTGGTGGTGTCCGGCAGTGTGTACGAGACCGGTGGCCGCACCGTCACCCGCACCCTCAAGCGGGTGATGTGGCCGGCGCCGGTGCTGGTCGGCGTGCGCCCGTTGTTCAAGCCCGAGGACGGCGCCGACGCCAACAGCAACGCGCGCTTCCAACTGATGCGCGTGGATGCGGCCGGCAAGGCACAGCCGGCCAAGGGCCTGAAGGCCACGCTGGTGCGCGAGCTGCGCGACTACCACTGGAGCTTCAACGACAACCGCTGGGACTACGACTTCACCCGCCGTTTCGAGAACAAGGAAACCCGCACCCTCGATGCCGGCACGGCCGCCACCACGGTGGATTTCGCGGTGGAGTGGGGCGAGTACCGGCTGGACGTGTTCGATCCGGCCACCGGCCTGACCAGCCGTTATCCATTCCGCGCCGGCTGGAGCTGGAATGACGACAACCGTGGTCTGGATGCGCGGCCGGACAAGGTCAAGCTGGCCCTGGACAAGACCGGCTACAAGGCCGGCGACACCGTGCGCGTCACCGTCACCCCGCCGCACGCCGGCAAGGGGGTGCTGATGGTGGAAAGCGACAAGATGCTCTACGTGCAGGACATCGACGCCAAGCCGGGCAGCACCTTCGACATTCCGGTGACGGCGGAATGGGAACGCCACGACATCTACATCACCGCGCTGGTATTCCGCGGCGGCAGCGCGCCGAGCAAGATCACCCCGGCCCGCGCGGTGGGCGTGGTGCATGTGCCGATGGACCGCAAGGCCCGCCAGGTGGCAGTGGGTCTGTCCGCACCGAAGCAGATGCGTCCCGAGCAGACCCTGCCGGTGACCGTGAGCGCGCCGCAGTTGGCCGGCAAGGTCGCGCATGTCACCGTTTCGGCGGTGGACGTGGGCATCCTCAACATCACCCGTTTCCCGGTGCCCGACGCCGCCGCGCACTTCTTCGCGCAGCGCCGCCTTGGCGTGGATGCCTACGACATCTACAGCCGTGTGATCGAAAGCTTCGACGGCGCCAGCGGCAAGCTGAAGTTCGGCGGCGACATGGCGCTGGCGGCGATGCCGCAGGCCAAGCGGCCCACCGCACGCGTGCAGACCGTGGACCTGTTCTCCGGCCCGGTGAAGCTCGATGCCAAGGGCATCGCCCGGGTCACGCTGAAGGTGCCGGACTTCAACGGCACCCTGCGCATTTCCGCGCTGGTGTACTCGGATGACCAGTACGGCAAGCGTGACATGGAGACCGTGGTACGCGCGCCGATCCTGGCCGAAGCCAGCATGCCGCGCGTGCTGGCGCCCGGCGATACCAGTACGGTGACCCTGGACGTGCAGAACTTCACCGGCAAGCCGGGCGAGTTCAAGGTCCAGGTCGATGGGATCGGGCCGCTGACGCTGGGCGAACCGACCCGCGCGCTGACCCTCGCTGCCGATGCCAAGCGCACCTTGAGCTTCCCGCTCACCGCGCGCGAGGGCTATACGGTGGCCAAGGTGCGGGTGCGTGTGGATGGCAACGGCTTCAAGGTGGATCGCCGCTATGACCTGCCGGTGCGCGCGGCGTGGCCGCAGGTGCTGCGCGCGCAGACCCGCTCGCTCGATCCGCTGGTGGCGGTAAGCATGGACGCCGGCCTCGCCGATGGCCTGATGAACGACTCGGTGACCGCGCACATGCTGGTCAGCGCGTTGCCGCCGATTCCGTTCGCCAGTGCGCTCAACGGCGCGCTCAGGTACCCGTACGGCTGTGCCGAGCAGACCACCAGCAAGGGCTACGCGGCCCTGATGCTGGATGAGGCCACCTCGGCCATGCTCGGCGCCGACGGCCTGGATGCCAAGGCCCGCCGCGAGCGCATGGAAGGCGCGTTCGGCCGGCTGGCCTCGATGCAGGTGGCCAACGGCAACTTCTCGATGTGGGGCGACGACGGCTACGTCAACCCGTGGCTCACCCCGTACATCGCCGAGTTCCTGCTGGACGCCAAGGACGCCGGTTTCGCGGTGCCCGACGCGGTGCTGCAGAAGGCGCTCAACCGCCTCAGCGAGGACCTGCTGTCCGGTGGCAACCAGTTCTATGGCGAGGACCGCCGCGAGAACCTGAAGTTCGCCAACCAGGCGTACTCGGGCTACGTGCTGGCGCGTGTCAACCGCGCCCCGCTGGGCACGCTGCGCGCGCTGTACGACAACGAACGCAGCAAGTCGTTGACCGGGCTGTCGCTGGTTCACCTTGGTATCGCGCTGTCGCTGCAGGGCGACCACAAGCGCGGCGATGCCGCGATCGCGGCCGGCTTTGCCAAGCGCGCCGACGATCGTCCGGCCTACTTCGGTGACTACGGCAGCGTCGTCCGCGACGATGCCCTGATGATCGCGCTGCTGCACGAGCGCAAGCTGTCCAAGCCGGCGTACGACGCGCGGGCCATCGACCTGGGCCGCGCGCTCGATGCACGCCGCAACAGCGGCTATATGTGGCTGAGCACGCAGGAACAGGTGGCGCTGGCGCGCATGGGCAAGGCGCTGGCGGCCAACCAGAAGAAGCTGGTCTCCGGTGAGCTGACGATTGGGGGTGACAGTGAAGCCATCTCCGCGCGCCGCATGTTCGGCCGCAGCGTCGACTACGCCGCGCTGGCCAAGGGCGTGCGGTTCACCCCGCAGGGTGAGCCGCCGATGTTCGCCAGCCTGGAGGTCGCCGGCATCCCGCGCAACCCGCCCGAGCCGGACAGTCGTACGCTCGGCGTGGAGCGCAGCTGGTACACCACCGACGGCAAGCCGTGGACGCCGCGCGCGCTTAAGGAAGGCGAGGCGCTGATCGTGCGCGTCAGCGTGACCCCGAACGTGGACATGCCCGACGCGCTGCTCACCGACCTGCTGCCGGCCGGCCTGGAGATCGAGAACTTCAACCTCGGCGACGCCAAGCAGTGGGCCGATGTGGTGGTCGACGGGCTGAGCGTGAACGACCGTGGCGATGCGGCCAACGTCAAACACGAAGAGTTCCGCGACGACCGCTACGTGGCCGCGCTCAGGCTCTCGCGCGGCAGCACGGCCAAGGTGTTCTACCTGGTGCGCGCGGTCACCCCGGGCACCTACCGCGTGCCGCCGCCGCTGGTGGAGGACATGTACCGTCCCGACCTGCGCGGGGTGGGCCGCAGCTACCCGACCACACTGACCGTGGTGCAGCCATAGCCGCTGGCCGGGCCACCGCATTGGCGGTGGCCCGGCGGTCCGTGTTGCCGATGCCATGACCTTTTCCTTCCTTTCCCGTCTGCGCCGCCATCTGCGACCGCTGTGGCCGTGGCTGCGCTGGGGCACGGCGGCCGCGCTGGCGCTGCTGCTGGTACTGGACCTGGCGTTCCCGCCGCCGCTGCCACGCCAGCGCGACACCAGCACGCTGGTGGTGGCGCGCGACGGCACGCCGCTGCGCGCGTTCGCCGATGCGGAAGGTGTGTGGCGTTACCCGGCATCCGCCGACAGCGTGTCGCCGCTGTACCTGCAGGCGCTGCTCAACTACGAGGACCGCTGGTTCTGGCGGCATCCCGGCGTCAACCCGTGGGCAATGCTGCGCGCTGGCAGGCAGTGGGTGGTCGAACGCCGGATCGTGTCCGGCGGTTCCACCCTCACCATGCAGGTGGCGCGCATCCTGGACCCGCATACCCGTACCCCGTGGGGCAAGGCCAAGCAGCTGCTGCGCGCGGTGCAGCTCGAGGTGCACCTGAGCAAGGCGCAGATCCTGGCGCTGTACCTGGAACGCGCGCCCTATGGCGGCACCATCGAAGGCGTTGAAGCGGCGAGCTGGGCCTATCTCGGCAAGCCGGCGTCGGCGTTGTCGCATGCCGAGGCGGCGCTGCTCGCGGTGCTGCCGCAGTCGCCCAGCCGGCTGCGGCCGGACCGTCACCCGGAAGCGGCGCAGGCCGCGCGCGACAAAGTGCTGGAACGCATGGCCGACCTCGGCGTGTGGTCACGCGAGGAGGTGGACGATGCGCGCATCGAGCCCGTCGTGACCCGCGCGCTGCAGCCGCCGCTGCATGCCGCGCTGCTGGCGCAGCGCCTGCGTTCGGCGCAGCCGCGTGCAGCGCGGATCCAGAGCACGCTCGACATCGGCCTGCAGCGCACGCTTGAAGAGCGTGTGTCCTCCTACTTCTCGCAGTTGCCCGAACGCACCTCCGCCGCACTGCTGGTGGTGGACAACCGCACGCTTGAAGCGCGCGCCTACGTCGGTTCGGTGGCCTTCGGCGACAAGCAGAGGCTGGGCCATGTGGACATGGTGCAGGCCTGGCGCTCGCCGGGCTCCACGCTCAAGCCGTTTCTGTACGGAATGGCGCTGGATGATGGCCTGATCCACTCCGAGAGCCTGATGGTGGACGCACCGCAGGGGTTCGGCGGCTACCGCCCGGGCAACTTCGATGCCGCGTTCAACGGCCCGGTCAGTTCGGCCACCGCGCTGCGGCTGTCGCTGAACGTCCCGGCGGTGGACATGCTCGACCGGGTAGGCCCGGCGCGCTTCGCCGCGCGCCTGTCGCATGCCGGCATCAACCTGCGCTTCCCGCGCGGCAGCAGCCCGAACCTGTCGCTGATCCTGGGCGGCACCGGCGCGCGGCTGGAGGATCTGGTCGGCGCATTCGCGGCATTCAACCGCAACGGCATCGCCGGGCGCGTGCGCTACACCGCCGACGATGCGGTGATCGAGCGGCGGCTGATGTCGCCGGGCGCGGCGTGGATCACCCGCGAAGTGCTCGAATCCAACCCGCGCCCCGGCTACGGCACCGGCACCTTCGATGTCACCGGCCGCCCCCGTGTGGCGTGGAAAACCGGCACCAGCTATGGCTACCGCGACGCCTGGGCGATCGGCAGCACCCGGCACTACACCGTGGGCGTGTGGGTGGGGCGGCCCGACGGCACGCCGCTGCCCGGGCAGTACGGCGCGGTGACCGCCTTGCCATTGATGTTCGAAGTGATCGACAGCCTGCCGCGCCAGACCGGCGATGCCAGCGCCGCGCCGATGCCGGCCAGTGTGACCCGCAGCGACATCTGCTGGCCGACCGGCGAACTGGCCGAGGGCACGCCGGCGGACCTGTGCCAGCGCCGGCTGCAGGCGTTCGTGCTGGACGGTGTGGTGCCGCCCACGTTCGCCGAACGCGATGCGCGGCTGTGGCAGCCGGGGCGGCAGCGCTTCGAGGTGGATGCGCGCACCGGCCTGCGGCTGTCGCCGGACTGCAGCGCACCGCATGTGGCCGAACCGCGCGAGATCGCCCGCTGGCCGGCGCTGGTGTCGCCGTGGCTGCCGTTGGCGCAGCGCCGTGCCGCGCAGTTGCCGGCGCTGTCCCCGGATTGCCGCGACGACGGCCGGCAGAGCGGCGGCAGTCTGCACATCGAAGGACTCAACGACCGCGCCACGCTGGCACGGGCACCCAATGCCGAACATGGCGTACGCCTGCAGCTGCGCGCGCTTGGCACCGACGGCAGCATCGACTGGCTGCTGGATGACCGCTGGATCGCGCGCACCGAAGGCGCGCGCCTGTTCCAGCGGGATTTCGACGACGTTGGCGACCACACCCTGACCGCGCTCGCCACCGATGGCGCCTGGACCCAGGTGCGCTTCCGCATCCTGCGCTGAGCGCCCGGCGCGTGCAGCGCCGGTGCGCGTCGGCCGTCCGTGTTACTTGCCGATCCAGCCGTCCAGCAGGTCGGCGAATTCGTCGGCGTGCTCTTCTTCCTGCGCCAGGATCTCTTCCAGGATGCGCTTGGTGGTGGTGTCCTTGTCGCCGACGAAGTTGATCATCTCGCGATAGCTGTCGATCGCGATGCGCTCGGCGATCAGGTTCTCGCGGACCATGTCGCGCAGATCGGTGCCTTCCTTGTACTCGGCGTGCGAGCGCGCGGTCAGCGTGTCCGGATTGAGGTCCGGTTCGCCGCCCAGCTGCACGATGCGCTCGGCCAGCTTGCCGGCATGCGCCTGCTCCTGCTGGGCATGTTCAAGGAACTCGGCCTTCACCGCATCGGCGAGCATGCCCTTGGCCATGAAGTAGTGGCGGTAGTAGCGCAGCACGCACACGTACTCGGTGGCCAGCGCATCGTTGAGCAGCTTGATGACCGCTTTGCGGTCGGCGCTGTAGGTGTCGGTGATGGCGCCGTCTTCGATGTCCTTGCGGGCACGCGCGCGCAGGGTGGCGGTGTCGCTGATGCCTGCCGGACGGTTGGTGCCGGCGGCGGAAGCAGGGGCGGGGCGGGCATTCTTGGCTGGCTTTGACATGGCTGGCCGGGTTCCTCTGTTGCGTGGGTTCAGCGGGGAAGGTGCTCCAGCACGTACTGTGCGGAGGACACCTCGAACTTGCCGGGCTCTTCGATGAAGGCCTGCCGCACCACGCCGTCCTCGACATACAGCGCGAAGCGGCGCGAGCGCAGGCCCATGCCGGAACTGCTGGCATCCATCTCCAGCCCGAGTGCGCGGGTGAATTCGCCGTTGCCGTCGGACAGCATCTGCAGGCCATCGGGGACCTGCTGGCTCTCGCCCCAGGCCTTCATCACGAACGGGTCGTTGACGGCCATGCAGAACACGTCGATGCCGCGATGGCGGAACTCGGCGAAATGCTCGACGTACCCCGGCAGGTGGCGGGCCGAGCAGGTGGGCGTGAACGCCCCCGGCACGGCGAACAGCACCGCCTTGCGCCCGTCGAACAGGGCGTGGGTGTCGATGGTCTCCATGCCCTCGCGGATGCGCTTGAGGGTCACTTCGGGAATGCGATCGCCAACGTGGATGGTCATGTGGGCTCCTTGTACCTGCGCAGGGTAGGGCGGGCGATGGAAGGGTGGCGTCAAAACGTTGAAAACGCGTCGCCCAGCCCCATCCTGCTCCCCGCCGATGGCGCTGGCATTGCGCAGGATCAAACCGCATGCCCGAGGTGACGGGCAGGGCCGCCGCCAGCCGCTAGAATTGACCGGACGGTGCCCGCCTGCGCGGGCGACCGAACTTATTCGAGGTGTCTGGATGGAATTCAAGGATTATTACGCCACGCTGGGTGTGGAACCGACCGCGGGCGATGCGGAAATCAAGACCGCCTACCGGCGGCTGGCGCGCAAGTACCATCCCGACGTCAGCAAGGAGGCCGGCGCGGAAGAGAAGTTCAAGGCCGTCAACGAAGCCTATGAGGCCCTGCGCGACCCGCAGAAGCGTGCCGCTTACGACCAGCTAAAGGCGCAGGGCTATCGCCCGGGCGAGGAGTTCCATGCGCCGCCGAACTACGGCGGTGGCCAGGGCTTCGACTTCGAGGAGGTGTTCGGCGGCGGGGCCGGCGGCGGCGGGTTCAGCGACTTCTTCGAAAGCCTGTTCGCGCGTCAGCGCGGCGGCGGCGGTGGCGGGCGTTCCAGCGGTTTCGCCGGGGCCGGGGCCGGCCCGCAGCCGCTGCGCGACACCCGCGCCAAGCTTTCCGTGCCGCTGGAAGCGGCCTATGCGGGCGACAGCCTGCGCATCAACGTCAACGGCCGTCAGCTGGACGTGCGCGTGCCCAAGGGCATCCGGCCCGGCCAGGTGATCCGCCTGACCGGCCAGGGCAATGGCGGCGGCAACCTGCTGCTGGAAGTGGAATACGCCGAACACCCGCAGTTCGAGGTGGACGGGCGCAACGTGCTTTACACCCTGCAGGTAATGCCGTGGCAGGCGGCGCTGGGCACCAGCATCAGCGTGCCGACCCTGGGCGGTGCGGTGGAGCTGAAGGTGCCGGCCGACTCGGACGCCGGGCGCAAGCTGCGCCTGCGCGGCCGCGGCCTGCCCGGAAACCCGGACGGCGACCAGATCGTCGAACTGGAGATCGTCGCGCCGGCGCCGACCGAAGAGGCCCAGAAAAAGGCCTACAAGGCGCTGGCCAAGGCCTTCGGCGAGAAAATCTGACCGGCTACCGGCCCACGGCCGGTACCCGGTGGGTGCCGGCCGTGGGCCGGCACACCGTTCAGACCGCCGGCGGTTCCTGGTTGCTGAAGACCCGCTCCAGCACCTCGGACAGCTCGTCCTCGGAGAACGGCTTGGTGATGTAGGCCTTGGCGCCCTGGCGCATGCCCCACATGCGGTCGGTGTCCTGATCCTTGGTGGTCACCAGGATCACCGGGATGTGCTTGGTGGCCGCATCGCGCGACAGCGTGCGGGTGGCCTGGAACCCGTTGAGGTTGGGCATCACCACGTCCATCAGGACCAGGTCGGGCAGTTCGGCCTTGGCCGCTTCCACACCGGCCGCACCATCGGTGGCGGTCAGGATCTCGTGACCGAGCTTCTCGACGATGCGCTGTATCCCCAACAGCTGCGACGGTGAATCGTCGACGATCAGAATGCGTGCCATGTTGTTCCCCATGTGATGCGCGCAGTGTAGTGCGCGCCTCGCATCGGCGTGAAGCGTCCGGCGCACCGTCCGTCGCCCGGCTGGCACGCTCAGTCGATTCGTACCACCGTGCGCCCGTGCCCACCGCCGGCCAGGAGCCGTTCGAACACGCCCGGCAGGCCGTCCAGGCCGACTTCGCCGGTGCAGATGCGCTCCAGATGGCGCGGCCGCCACGCGCCGCCCAGCTTGTCCCACACCGCCTCGCGCAGCGCACGCGGTGCGCTCGAGGACGACACCCCCAGCAGCGACACGCCGCGGATGATGAAGGGCATCACCGTCATGTCCAGCGCCGGGCTGGCCGCGAGTCCGGCGCTCACCACGCTGCCGTAGGGCGCGGTCTGCGCCAGCAGACTGGCCAGCATCGGCCCGCCGGCGTTGTCCAGGCCGCCGCCGAAGCGCGCCGATTCCATCGGCCGGGTGGTGGCAAGCGTCTCGCGCGGCAGCACCTCGCGCGCGCCGAGGGCACGCAGGTACTCGGTCTGTTCGGCCTTGCCGCTGATGGCATGCACCTCGAAGCCCGCCTGGCTGAAGATGTCCACGGCCAGCGAGCCGACGCCACCGGTGGCACCGGTCACCGCCAGCGGGCCCAGCTCGGGCGTGAGCCGGTTGTCGAGCATGCGCAGCAGGGCCAGCGCGGCGGTGAAGCCGGCCGTCCCCAGAATCATCGCCTCGCGCGGGGTCAGCCCGGCCGGTTGGGCGATCACCGCGCTGGCGGGCAGCCGGACGTACTGGCTGTAGCCGCCATCGCGGGTCTCGCTCAACCCGCAGCCGGTGGCCAGCACCGCATCGCCCTCGCGCCAGGCCGGGTCGGTGGAGGCGACGACCGTGCCGGCCACGTCGATCCCGCCCACCAGCGGAAAACGACGCAGGATCCGCCCCGTGCCGGTGCCGGCCAGGGCATCCTTGTAGTTGACCGACGACCATCCCGCCCGGATCACCACCTCGCCGGGGGCCAGGTCATCCAGTCCGATCCGCTCCACCCCGGCCCGATGGCCGCCGTCGGCGGCCTGGTGGATGCGGAACGCGTCGAAGGGGGCGGAGGGGAGCATGGCCGGAACCTGGCGGGGAAGGGAGGAACACACCTTACCCGCTGGCCGCGGGGCCGGGGGGCGGCGCTGGGCTGCATGAATCGCATCCCGCGCGTCATTCCCCCTTCCAATCCTGCCGGTCAGCCCCATCTAGTAGAATCGGATGAGATACACCGGTTGACGTTGCGGGAGTGGCCCGCAGGCAGCCTTACCTTGATGGAGCGTGCATGGCCTGGAATACACCCGGCGGCAACAAGGGCGGACAAGGCCCCGACGAGAATCGACGCGGGCCGTTCAAGCCGCGCGGTGGCGGCAATGGCGGTGGTTGGGGCGGATTGCCCGGGCCGCTGAAGGAGATGTTCGATGGGAACATCCTGCGTTGGGTTGCGGTGGCGGTGGTCCTGCTGCTGCTGTTCTCCAGCTTCCAGCTGATCGGCGAACAGCAGCGCGGCGTGGTGCTGCGCTTCGGCCAGTTCTCGCGGATTCTGGGCCCCGGCCCGAATTTCAAGCTGCCGTGGCCGATCGAATCGGTGACCAAGGTCAACGCCACCCAGATCAAGACCTTCAGCAGCCAGGTGCCGGTGCTGACCCGTGACGAGAACATCGTCAACGTCTCGGTCAACGTGCAGTACCGCATCGCCGATCCGCAGAAGTACCTGTTCGGTTCGGTATCGGCCGACCAGGTGCTGGAGCAGTCGGCGCAGAGCGCGGTGCGCGAGCAAGTGGGCCGTGCCGACCTCAATGCCGTGCTGAACAACCGCGGTCCGCTGGCGGTGGTCGCCGAAGAGCGTCTGCAGTCGGCGCTGAAGGCCTACCAGACCGGCCTGGTCGTGACCGGGCTGACCCTGCCCGACGCGCGCCCGCCGGAAGAAGTGAAGCCGGCCTTCGACGAGGTCAACGGCGCCCAGCAGGTCAAGGAACGCCTGATCAACGAAGCCCAGGCCTATGCGGCCAAGGTCGTACCCGAAGCGCGCGGCCAGGCCTCGCGTGCCCGCACCACCGCCGAAGGCTACAAGCAGGCCGTGGTGTCCAAGGCGCAGGGTGATGCCGACCGCTTCAGCCTGCTGCAGGTGCAGTACAAGGACGCTCCGGAAGTCACCCGCAAGCGGCTGTGGCTGGAAACGGTGGAGCAGGTGCTGGCGCAGAACCGCAAGATCATCGGTGGCGATGGCCGCCAGCTGATCTACGTGCCGATGCCGGGCGATGCCCGTGCCGCCGGCGCTGCCGCCCCGGCGGTGACCCCGGAAGTGATGCTGCCGTCGTTGCCGGCCAGCACCCCGGTGGATGGGGTGCGCGACAGCGAGCGCCCGACCACCCGCCCCACCGGCCGACCGACCGGTCGTGAAGGAGCCAGCCGATGAAGAGTTCACTGTGGATCGGGTTGGCCGTGGCCGCCCTGCTGGGCCTGTTGGGGTCGGTGTACGTGGTCCG
The DNA here is from genome assembly GCF_046736075.1 of Stenotrophomonas sp. LGBM10. Lineage (GTDB taxonomy): Bacteria > Pseudomonadota > Gammaproteobacteria > Xanthomonadales > Xanthomonadaceae > Stenotrophomonas. Next base: position 1,037,556 of record NZ_CP177163.1, on the reverse strand, counting down.
TGAGGACCAGACCGGGATGGTGCTGAACCTGGGCAAGGTGGTCCGTGCGGACATCAAGCCGGGCCTGCACTTCAAGGTGCCGCTGGTGGAATCGGTGCGGGTGTTCGACCGCCGCTTCCAGGTGCTCGACACCGCGCCGGCGCGTTACTTCACCGCCGAGCAGAAGGACGTCAGCGTCGACTTCTTCGCCATTGGCCGCATTTCCGACGTGCGCAACTACTACCGCGCCACCGGTGGCGATGCCGCCCTGGCCAATGCGCGCCTGGCACCGATCATCACCGACTCGCTGCGCAACCAGATCAACTCGCGCACCCTGCAGCAGCTGGTGTCGGGTGATCGCAGCGAACTGATCGCCAACCAGCTGACCGGCATCAACAAGGCGGTCAAGGAACTGGGCATGGAAATCATCGACCTGCGCATCAAGCAGATCGACCTGCCCACCGACAGCCAGGTGATCAACGATGTGTACGAGCGCATGCGCGCACAGCGCAAGCAGGAAGCGGCCAAGCTGCGCGCCGAGGGTGAGGAGCAGTCGCTGACCATCCGTGCCCAGGCCGACCGCGACAGCACCGTGCTGGTGGCCGAAGCCGAGCGCGACGCCCAGCAGCTGCGCGGTGCCGGCGACGCCGAAGCCGCCCGCATCTACGGCAAGGCCGGTTCGGCCGACCCGTCGTTCTACGCCTTCTACCGCAGCCTGGAGGCCTACCGCGGTTCCATGACCGACGGCAACGGCGTGATCGTGCTCGACAAGAACGACCCGTTCCTGCAGTACCTCAAGAGCGATCGCTGAGGCCGCAGGCGGCAGCAACCCACGGGGACCCGGTGCAGACCGGGTCCCCGTTTCATTTGTGATGTGTGGAGTTGTCCATGAAAGACCTGTTCTCGGCGCTGTGCCTGGTGGCCGTGTTCGAAGGCCTGTTCCTGTTCGTCGCGCCCCGCGCCTGGAAGCGCATGGCCGAGCAGCTGCTGATGCTGCGCAGCAGCGCCCTGCGCACCTGGGGCGGGGCGATCCTGCTGGCCGGGCTAACCACCCTCTGGTGGCTGAAGCATTGACGCGGCGCGCCCCCGCACGGCGGGCCTGACCGGACGGTGAAGTGCCCCCGCCGCCGGGGTGGCACCGGACCCCGGAAACCCGGATAATGCACAAAAGCCGGACGGGCCTCCCCGTTCGGCTTTTTCCGTGTCTGGGCCTTCCATCGCCGGCTGCTCCCCGTTTGGAGCCGCCATCACCGCGCTGGCCAGCCCCGCCACGGTTTACCCGTCCGCGGCCCCGATGGCCGCAACATTTTGAGGAGCCCGTCATGGGTCAGTCTGTCGTAGTGCTTGGTGCCCAGTGGGGCGATGAAGGCAAGGGCAAGATCGTCGATCTGCTCACCGAGGAAATCGGCGCCGTCGTGCGCTTCCAGGGCGGTCACAATGCCGGCCATACCCTGGTCATCAACGGCAAGAAGACCGTCCTGCACCTGATTCCGTCGGGCATCCTGCGCGCCGACGCGCTGTGCCTGATCGGCAACGGCGTGGTGATCTCGCCGGCCGCGCTGCAGAAGGAAATCGCCGAGCTGGAAACCTCCGGCGTGGAAGTGCGTTCGCGCCTGAAGATCTCCCCGGCCGCGCCGCTGATCATGCCGTACCACATCGCCCTGGACCAGGCGCGCGAACGCGCTGCCGGTGGCAAGGCGATCGGCACCACCGGCCGTGGCATCGGCCCGGCCTACGAAGACAAGGTGGCGCGTCGCGGCATCCGCATCGCCGACCTGCATTACCCCAAGCAGCTGGAAGAACTCCTGCGCACCGCGCTGGATTACCACAACTTCGTGCTGACCAAGTACCTCAACACCGACGCGATCGACTTCCAGAAGACCTACGACGAAGCACTGGCCTTCGGCGAGTACGTCGAGCCGATGAAGTCCGACGTCGCCGGCATCCTGCACGACCTGCGCAAGCAGGGTAAGCGCGTGCTGTTCGAGGGCGCCCAGGGCGCGCTGCTGGACATCGACCACGGCACCTACCCGTACGTCACCAGCTCCAACACCACCGTCGGCGGCGCACTGGCCGGTGCCGGCGTGGGTGCCGATGCGATCGACTACGTGCTGGGCATCGCCAAGGCCTACGCCACCCGCGTTGGCGGCGGCCCGTTCCCGACCGAGCTGGACGATGAAATCGGCCAGGGCATCCGCGACCGCGGCGCCGAGTACGGCGCCTCGACCGGCCGTCCGCGTCGCTGCGGCTGGATGGACATCGTCGCCCTCAAGCGCGCCGTGGCCATCAACGGCATCAGCGGCCTGTGCATCACCAAGCTGGACGTGCTCGACGGCATGGAAAAGCTGAAGGTCTGCATCGCCTACGAATACCGCGGCAAGCGTACCGAATACGCGCCGCTGGACGCGCAGGGCTGGGAAGAGTGCACCCCGGTGTACCTGGAGTTCCCGGGCTGGACCGAGAACACCCACGGCATCACCAACTGGGAAGACCTGCCGCCGGCGGCCCGCGCCTACCTGCGCGCCCTGGAAGAGCTGGCCGGCTGCCCGGTCAGCATCGTCTCCACCGGCCCGGATCGCGACCACACGATGGTCCTGCAGGACCCGTTCGCCTGAGCGGACCGGTAGGGCCGGGCCATGCCCGGCCCCGCGCCGACGCCTGAAGCAGAAGCCCCGCGAAAGCGGGGCTTTTTTGTGGGCAGGGGGGCGTTCCTGCCCGCCCCAAGGTGAATCGCGTCCCTCCCGGCCGGCGGCGGCCGGTCAAGAACGGGCAGGGCGGCGCCGATAACCGGGCACCCCCCCCGGTTTGGATCGATATCATGGATTTCTTGAGGAACGTCAGCGTTGTCTGGCGCTTGGGCATGGGCTTCGGCCTGTTGTTGCTGCTGGTCGCAGCGGTGGTCGCCACGGGCGCCACCGGCAGTGCGGTACAGAAGCGGGCGATGCAGGAGGTGGCCGAGGTCAGCGTGGCCAAGGTCCGGCTGCTGTCGGACATGCTCGACGCCAACAACCAGATGATGGTGGTGCGCCGTGAAATGCTGATCCGCCAGGGTGACGCGCGCGAAGCCGACGAGGCGCGCATCGCCGACCTGGTCAAGCGCTACGAGGCCAGCTGGACCGCCTACCAGGCGCTGCCGAGCGGCGCCGAGGGCAGGCGGATCGGCGAGCAGATCGCGGCCAGGCGCGCCACCGCGCGTCCGCTGAACAAGCAGACCAGCGAACTGATGCAGCAGGGCGACTTCCCGGCCGCGGTCGCGCTGACGCTTGGCGCGGTGCAGGAAGCGGCCAACGGCTGGAACAAGGCCCTGGCCGATGGCGTGGCCTACGAAGAAACCCAGAGCCGCGAGGCCGCCGCTGAAGCGATCCGGCTGGGTGAGCGCACCCTGCTGCAGCTGCTGGTGCTCGGCGGCGTGGCGCTGCTGGTCGGTATCGCGGCCTCGGTGCTGATCGGCCGCAGCCTGACCGGCCCGCTGGCCCGCGCAGTGGGCCTTGCCGAGCGCATGGCCAAGGGCCAACTGGACCAGGACTTCCGCCTGGGCGGCCGCGATGAACTGACCCAGCTGGGCGAGGCGATGGCCAGCGTGCGCCACAACGTGCAGGCCGCGATCACCGCGCAGCTGGACATGGCGCGCCAGCACGAGGCCGGCGCGATCAGCTACCGCATGGATGAAGCCGCGTTCCCCGGCGACTACGGGCGCATGGTGCATGCAACCAACGAACTGGTTGCCTCGCACGTGGCGGTCGAGTTCCACATGGTCGAGGTGATGCAGCGCTATGCGATCGGCGACCTGAGCCGCGACCTCGACAGCTACCCCGGCGAGAAGGCGGTACTGACCCGCACGATGGCCACGGTCAAGCACAGCCTGGAAGCGATCAACGCCGAGATCGACCTGCTGGCCCAGGCGGCCGGCGCGGGTGATTTCTCGGTGCGCGGCAACGAGGCGGCGTTCCAGTTCCAGTTCCGCGCGATGGTGGCCAACCTCAACGGCATGATGGCCAGCTCGCAGGCCAGCATCGCCGATCTGTCCGCCGTGCTGCGTGCAATGTCCATCGGCGACCTGACCTCGCGCATGGACGGTCATTACGACGGCGTGTTCGCACAGATGCGCGATGATGCCAACGTCACCGCAGCGCAGTTGACCGGCATCGTCGGCAAGATCCAGCTGGCCGCCGGCAGCATCAACGATGCCGCCCAGGAACTGGCCGCCGGCCACAACGACCTGTCGCGCCGCACCGAGCAGCAGGCCGCCAACCTGGAGGAAGCCGCTGCCTCGATGGAAGAGCTGACCTCCACCGTGCGCCAGAACGCCGAACTTGCCAACCAGGCCGACCAGGAGGCACATGCCGCCGGAGCGGCGGTGAAGGCCACCGAGCAGGCCATCGCGCAGATGGCGGCGGTAATGGGCGAGATCGACCAGTCGTCGGCACGCATCTCCGAGATCTCCTCGGTGATCGACGGTATCGCGTTCCAGACCAACATCCTGGCCCTGAACGCAGCGGTGGAAGCGGCACGCGCCGGCGAGAACGGCCGCGGTTTCGCCGTGGTCGCCAGCGAAGTGCGCACGCTTGCCCAGCGTGCCGGCGTCGCCGCCAAGGAGATCAAGGACCTGATCGATGACGCCAGCGCCAAGGTCAAGACCGGCCTGAGCGTCACCGTGGAATCCGAGGCGGCGATCACCCGCCTGACCCAGGCCAGCTCGCGCACCAACCAGTTGATGAGCGACATCGCCGCCGCCACCAAGGAACAGGCGGCCGGCATCGAACAGGTCAACCAGGTGGTGGTGCAGATGGACCAGGTGACGCAGCAGAATGCGGCGCTGGTGGAAGAAGCCACTGCGGCCAGCCGTTCGCTGGAACAGCAGGCCAGCACGCTCACCGACGCGGTGGCGGTGTTCAAGCTGGACACGGGCAGCGTGGCAGCGGTGCGTCGGGCCGCCTGACCCGGCTGATGTCCGTGCGCGGCACCGCAGGGCGGTGCCGCGCATGCAGTTCGCGTGCGCCACCCGGTTCCAGTACCGTGGCAGGCCCCCTTGCTGCTCCAGATTGTCCATGACCATCCGCCGCATGACGCCCGACGACGTCCACGCCGCCAGCGCTGTCTGCCTGGACGCGTTCACCGTTGCCGTGGCCCCGACGCTGTCCGCGCAGGGCATCGCCACCTTCGCCGGCGTCGCCTCGGCCGCCGCGTTCGCCATCCGCCTGCAGGGCGACAACATCCTCCTGGTCGCAGTCGACGCGGGCGCGATACGTGGCGTGGCCGAACTCAAGGAAGGGCGGCACGTGGCGATGCTGTTCGTGGCGCCGGACGGCCAGCAGCGCGGTATCGGCCGCGCGTTGATGACCGCCCTGTTGGCGCATGCGCGTGCACCGCTGATCACCGTCAGTGCGTCGCTGACCTCGGTGCCTGCCTATGCCCGCTACGGGTTCGTCTGCGCGGGTGAGGTGGCCACGGCATCCGGTCTGGTCTACCAGCCCATGCACAAGCCGCACGACGTCGCGGCACCGGTGGAGTGATCCGGATGCGGACGCTCGCGTTGCTGGAGGGCTGCTGTGCCACCTGTGGACACGTGTTCGCGCATCCCGCGCTGGGTGACCATGTGTATGGCGAGGCACTGCTGTGCAGCGCCGATGGCCGGCATTTCGCGGTGGCGAACGCCTTCGATGCGTTGCCCCAGCGCGTGGCGGCCCTGTTGCCGGACGGCGCGGACGCACGCTTCTGGCCGGTGCTGGCGGCGCTGGCCAATCCCATCGAGGGCCAGCGGCTGGTGCACGGCCTGCGCTGCCCGCAGTGTGGTGGATCGCAGCTTCGCTACCGCGACGGCGATCGCCTCGGAGCACAGCCGGTGGCCGACGCCGGATTCGGTGCAGCGATGGCCCTGACCGACGTCGAGCTGCAGGCGGCCATCCGGCGCCACGTCGCGGCGTAGCGCAGGCTACCCACGGCGCGGCTTTTCAGCGATGCTCTGCGCTGGACAGGGGGCGACATGGACAACAGGGATCAGGGCCGCACCGACGGCGACATGCCGGCCATCGCGCCGCCGGGCGAGGCGCCGACCGACTGGTCGGTGCTGCCGGTGGTGCACGGCAGCGAAGACTCGGTGGTGATGGTGCTGTGGCGGCTGCTGCGGCAGGAACCGGCCCTGATTGTCAGCGCCGGTTACGTGCTGCTGTCGCTGCTGGGCCTGTGGTCGAGCTACTTCTTCTATCTGCGCTTTGAACTGTCGATTCTCGATTACCTGCAGATCAGCGATTTTCTGGTGGCAGGGCTGCGCGATCCGGCGTACGCCGTGATCCTCGGCGGCGGTATCGCACTGGCCATCGTGGTGGGCTGGCCGGATACGCTGCGCCGGCGCAACCCGGCCAAGGTGGAGGCGCTGCGTGCGCGGCATTGGGGCTGGCGGATAGTGTTCTCGCGTACGCCGCTGACCAGTTGGGATGTTTCCGGCATGCGTCCGTTGACCGGGTTGTGCACGGCGGTGGCGTTCTTCATGGCGCTGGGCGCGGCGATCTATTCGCTGGACAAGGCCGAAGGCATCCGCAACGAAGGGCGGGGCAACAGAGTAACCGTCCAGCTCACTGGCGATGCGGCCGCCCTGAAGGGCGACGCACGTCTGCTCGGCAGCAGCAGCGCGTTCGTGTTCCTGTGGTGGCCGCAACAGCATCGCGCGGAGGCCGTGCCGATCTCGGCGATCAAGCGCATGCAGGCGGCCGTGGTGGTGCCCAAGGCCGTTGCCGCGCCCAAACCGGCGCCTGCGGCGCGATGAGCGCGCCAGGGTCGCGTCGTTCACGGCCGCCGTTGTGGGGGTGGCTGGATGGACTGGGCAAGGTGCTGGTGGTGCTGCTGCCGGGCGCGTATCTGCTGGGGCGTACCTGCGAGGCGGCGTACTGGGCTGGCCTGGGGCTTGGCGACGGTCTGGTGGATCGCGGCGTCGAAGGGCTGGTGTATCGCGGGTTCCAGGTGGTCTGGTATACGGCCGCCGAGAGCATGAAGCTGCTTCCGGATACCGGCCTGTCGATGCCCTTGCCGGTGCTGCTGGTTGTCGCCGCGGTGCTGGGAGTGGTCCTCGGCATGGGCACCCTCATTTGCGTTGCTTGGCTGGTGCGCGTCCGCCGCCAGCCCTGGCTGCGTCGCCAGCGGGCGCGGCTGCGGATTGCGCGGCGCAGGCTGCGGCGTGAGGTCCGCGGCGAACGCTGGCTGAGCCGGCGTGAGTTCGGCCGGGTGATGGCCGTTACAGATACGCTGGATCGCCGCGTCAGGTGGTTCGGTCTGCTGCTCGTCGGCTGGGTGGTGCTGGTGCTGGCTCCGGTATGGGGCCACGTGGCAGGCACGCAGCTGGCCCGGCAGACCGACCAGCGCTATCGCCTGTGGAGCGCGCCGGACAACCAGAAGCGGGCGTTCACCCTGGTCCATCTGAAAACGCCGCCGCACCCCGCGCAGGACGCGATGCTGCTCGAGTGCGGCAGCCGCTGGTGCGTGTACTTCAACGGCATGGACTTCGTGGCCGTGGCCCCTGACCAGATCGAACGCCTGCAGGGGTGCCTGCGCATCGAAGCGCTGTCGGCCGGCGGGCTGGCGTGCAACAACAAGGCACTGCCCGCGGCGCGGTGATCCGCGCTGCGACGGCAACAGGCCGTCGCAGCGGCCTCCCGCGCTAGGCCAGGGTGCGCACCTTGGGTTCGCGCGCCCACTGGCGGGTGGCGGCAGCGGCGATGAAGCCGGCCGTATCCTCGGCCTCGACCACGCCGGCATCGTTGCCCACGCGCGCCGCCTTGAGCAGCGCCTGGGCCCCTTCATCGGCGGCGATGGCCTTCAGGTGGGCCCAGGCATCGGCCACAAAGTCGATGGCCGCCGACTCCTTCGACAGGCGCTTGGCCGCGTCGGCGCTGAGCACCACCGCCACGGCATCGAACACCACCGAGGGCGTGCCGGCGAGCTGGCCATCGGCCGGCTGCAGCTTGCCATCGCTGAGCGCTCCACCGCCGATCTTCGGTGCCACCAGTTTGATGCTGGCCCCCGCCTTGGCCGCTGCCTTGCGCAGGGCATTGATCACGCCGGCATCGGAGCCCTGGTCGAACAGGATGCCGATGCAGCGTCCCTTGAGGATGTCCCGGTTACGGCCGATCACACGTACTTCGGGCGCAGCGGGAAGGTCCTGTGCGGGCGTTGCCGTGGCGGCGGGGTCGGGCAGGCTTGGCATCCCAAGGCCGGCCGCGACCCGCTTGGCCAGCCCGTCGTCGATGTTGCGCAGGTGGCTTACCGTGCGGTCGCGGATGCGGGCCGTCTCCACCTTGGACAGTTCGAACACCAGCGCCGAGGCGAGATGCGCCTGCTCCGGCGCTTCCAGGCTGCGGAAGAACATCCGCGCCTGGCTGTAGTGGTCGGCAAAACTCTCGGCACGCACGCGGCCCTTGCGGCCATCATCCGGCGCGGTGGCATGGCTGGGGAACCCGTCAGCGCTTTCGCGCGGGCTGTCCTCCTGCAGCGAGCTCGGCTCGTACGCCACCCGGCCCTTGGGTACGGCCATCTGCATATGCCCGTCGCGCTGGTGGTTGGCGAACGGGCATTTCGGGGTGTTGATCGGAATCTGGTGGAAGTTCGGGCCACCCAGCCGGCTCAGCTGCGTATCCAGGTAGGAGAACAGGCGGCCCTGCAGCAGCGGGTCGTTGCTGAAGTCGATGCCCGGCGGCACGTTCGCCGGGCAATACGCCACCTGCTCGGTTTCCGCGAAGAAGTTGTCCGGCCACCGGTCCAGCACCATGCGCCCGATCACCGTCAACGGCACCAGCGACTCCGGAATGATCTTGGTCGGGTCGAGGTGGTCGAACGGGAACGCATCGGCCTCCTCCTCGGTGAACAGCTGCACCGCCAGTTCCCACTCGGGGAAGTCGCCGGCGCTGATCGACTCGAACAGGTCGCGCCGGTGGAAGTCGTTGTCCGCGCCCTGCAGCTTGACCGCTTCATCCCACACCGTGGACTGCAGCCCCAGCTTGGGACGCCAATGGAACTTGACGAACGTGGACTCGCCGGCATCGTTGAGCAGGCGGAAGCTGTGGATGCCGAAGCCCTCGATCATGCGCAGCGAGCGTGGGATGGCGCGGTCGCTCATCGCCCACATGATCATGTGCATCGATTCGGGCATCAGCGAGATGAAGTCCCAGAACGTGTCATGCGCGCTGGCTGCCTGCGGGAAGGCGCGATCCGGTTCCATCTTCACCGCATGGATCAGGTCGGGGAACTTGATCGCGTCCTGGATGAAGAACACCGGGATGTTGTTGCCGACCAGGTCCCAGTTGCCTTCGCGGGTGTAGAACTTGACCGCGAAACCGCGCACGTCGCGCGGCGTGTCCACCGAGCCGGCGCCACCGGCCACGGTGGAAAAACGGGTAAACACCGGCGTGCGTACGCCCACCTCGCTCAGCACCCGCGCGCGGGTGTAGTCGCCCAGCGAACGGGTCAGTTCGAAGTAGCCGTGGGCCGCACTGCCGCGGGCGTGCACGATGCGTTCGGGAATGCGTTCGTGGTCGAAGTGGGTGATCTTCTCGCGCAGGATGAAATCTTCCAGCAGCGTCGGCCCGCGTGGCGTGGCACGCAGCGAATTCTGGTTGTCGGCGACCGGAATGCCCTGCGCGGTGGTCAGCGTGGGATGGCTGCCGCCCGCGCGCTGGTGGAGTTCATCGCCTGCGCCGCGCGTATCGGTCGAGGGAGGGGCGGGCTTGCGGGGCTTGCTGGTGGCCATGAGGCACTCCGGGCTGGCGGTGGGGCAACGCCTCACACTGGCAACCCGGGCGTTAACCAGCAGTGCGAAAAAGAGGCGGGGCATGCACCCGCGCTTCACGCGCCGGGTATCCTTGGCGCGTGTTCCTTCCCAGCCTGCCGTGCCATGCGCGTTGAACCCGCCGACATCGAAGCCCTGTTCGACGCGATCCCGGACGTGTTGTTCTTCATGAAGGACCGCCAGGGCCGCTACACGCACATCAACCAGACGATGCTGCGGCGGTTGGGGCTGAAATCGCGCAAGGAGGTGATCGGCCGCACCGCCGCGGAGATCTACCCGACCGGGCTGGGCGCCGACTACGCCTCCCAGGACGAACAGGTGCTGGCCGGCAAGGCGATCGAGAACCTGATGGAACTCCACCTGTTCGCCAACCGTGAGCCGGGCTGGTGCCTGACCTGCAAGCGTCCGCTGCTGGTGGACGGGCAGGTGCAGGGGCTGATCGGGATTTCGCGCGACCTGGGCCAGAAGGACAGCCTGGGTACCCAGTACGAGCAGCTGCGCCTGGCGCTGGCGCATCTGAATGCGCATTACGCCGAGAACGTGCGGATGCAGACGCTGCTGGACATCACCGGCTTCTCGCTGTCCAAGCTCGAACGCACGTTCCGCAAGGTGTTCCAGATGACCCCGCAGCAGGTGCTGACCCGCCTGCGCATCCAGATGGCGGTGCATCTGCTGCATGGTCCGGACACCATCGCCAGCATCGGCCAGGCCTGCGGCTTCACCGACCAGAGCGCGTTCACGCGCAAGTTCAAGGCCGAGGTGGGGGTGTCGCCGCGCGGCTACCGCGCCCAGATCGGCGAACGCGGCGAGGGCTGAGCCCGCCGCCGCGGCCACTGGAAGCGGCGGTCAGACCGCCCTTGCGGTGATCGGCAGGCCGAGTTGGTGCTGATGGATGATGCCCCACTGGGGGTGCTCGGCATCATGCAGCCGGATATCGGTGAAGCCTGCTTCGCCCAGCCAGCGGATCAGGTCACGGTAGGCATACACCCTCAGTTCCAGGGTCGAGCCATCGCCCCCGTGGAAGCACAGGTTGGAGAAGCGCTGCTCCCTGCCGTCGGCGGTGACGTTGACCAGGATGCGATCCGCGCCTTGCCCTTCGATGCGGTACTCGTGCAGGTCCGGGTAGTGCTCCAGGGTGGTGTCCTGGACGCCGTACGGCACGGTCAGTGCAAGCAGGCCACCGGGTTTGAGCACGGCACGCAGGTTCTGCAGCGCCCGCAGGCAGGGGCCATCCACATGCTCGAGCACATCGGAACTGACCACGAAGTCGTGCCTGCCCAGGTAGTGCGCGGCCGGTGCGCGGATGTCCAGCAGCGGCTCGGTATGGAAGAAGGTATTGGTGTAGTCGTATTTGCGGTTCAGCGCGCTCGCATAGACCGGCGCATCGCTCATCCCCAGCCCGGTGATGGAACGGCGCTTCGGGATGCGCTCCAGCACGCGGATCTGGCCGTCGCCGTCCAGTTCGCATTGCAGGGCCGCCATCAGCGCACGGAAGCGCAGGGTCGAACCGCATACCGTACAACTGCGCGTCTCCCGATCCGACAGCGCCTGGCGGGACGCGGCAAGGGCGAAACCGCAGATGTTGCAGGCCGGCCTTTCCGGGGTCGGCGCCTTGACCGGGATGGCATGGGCGCGGAGGGATGACACTGCTTGCCGGGCAATGCGTCGAACGGCGTCGTGCATGCGGACTCTCGATGAGGAACCTGCCGAGTTTAACGCGCCTGGGCCCTGTACCGCCGCCGGTCAGCGCCTGCCGATGGGCGGCCGGCCCGGTCTTCCGGCCTATCCCGTCGCGTCGCCGGACGCGGTATCGTGTCGCACTTGTTGCCCGCCAAGCGATCCCGATGCCCGCATCTCCGACTCCGGCTCCCGCCACTTCTCCCGCCAACGCCCGTCTGGGCCACGCGCTCAAACCCCGCCAGCTGATCATGATGGGGCTGGGCAGCGCGATCGGCGCTGGCCTGTTCCTCGGCTCCGGCGTGGGCGTGCAGGCCGCCGGGCCGGCGGTGCTGCTGTCGTACCTGGTGGCCGGTGCGCTGGTGATCATCGTGATGAATGCGCTGGGCGAAATGGCGGCGGCCAAGCCGACCAGCGGCGCATTCTCGGTGTACGCCGCCGACGCGATGGGCGCCACCGCCGGCGCCACGGTGGGCTGGCTGTGGTGGGTGCAGCTGGTGATCGTGATCGCCGCCGAAGCGGTCGGTGCGGCGGGGTTGCTGGCCACGGTCTGGCCCGCGATCCCGGTGCCGATGGCGGCGCTGGCGTTCATGCTGTTCTTCACCGCGATCAACCTGCTGGGCGTGAAGAATTTCGGCGAATTCGAGTTCTGGTTCGCCATCCTCAAGGTGGTGGCGATCGTGGCCTTCATCCTGATCGGCGCGGCGCTGCTGCTGGGCTGGCTGCCCAACGTGACCTCGCCGGGCCTGAGCAATTTCACCGCCCACGGCGGCTTCGCGCCCAAGGGGCTGGCGGGCGTCGGCGCGGCATTGCTGGTGGTGGTGTTCGCCTTCGGTGGCACCGAAATCGTGGCGGTGGCCGCAGCGGAAACCGAAGACCCCGAACGCAGCATCGCGCGTGCGATCCGCACCGTGGCCTGGCGCATCCTGGTGTTCTACATCGGTTCGCTGAGCGTGATCATCGCCGTGGTGCCGTGGACCAGCGAGCTGCTCAAGTCGCCGTTCGCGGCGGTGCTGGAGGTGGCCAAGATTCCCGGTGCGGCCACCGCCATCACCCTGATTGCGGTGATCGCGCTGTTGTCCGCGCTCAATGCCAATCTGTATGGCGCCTCGCGCATGATGTTCTCGCTGGCGCAGCGCCGCGAAGCGCCGGCCGTGCTCGGCTGGACCGATCCGCGCCAGGTCCCCATCATCGCGGTGCTGGCCAGTGTGCTGTTTGGCTTCGCGGCCACGGTGATGGAACTGCTGTTCCCGGAGCGGGTGCTGCCGGTGCTGCTCAACATCGTTGGCTCGACCTGCCTGCTGGTGTGGACGATCTCGCTGCTGTCGCAGCTGATCCTGCGCCACCGCGCCAACCGTGACGGCACCCGCCTGCCGTTCCGCATGGCGGGCTATCCGTACCTGACCGTGCTCGGCCTGGGCGTGCTGGCGCTGATCTTCGGCCTGCTGCTGTCCGAAGCGCACACCCGCCTGCAGTTCCTGTCGATGGCGGCGCTGACCGCGGTGATCGCGATCAGCAGCGAAGTGGCACGCCGCGTGCGCGCCAACCGCCCGGCCGACTGACCGGCACGACCGGGGCATCGCCACAACAGAAACGGCCCGCTTGCGCGGGCCGTTTTTCATTGCATCCGGGCAGGGAGGCTTAGACCTCCACGCCCTCGTCTTCCTTGTACGCATCGACCGGGATGCAGGCGCACATCACGTTCTTGTCGCCGTAGACGTTGTCCACGCGTGCCACCGGCGGCCAGTACTTCTGCTGGCGCAGGCTGGCCAGCGGGAACGCCGCCAGTTCGCGCGGGTAGGCGTGCGACCACTCGCTGGCCGACACCGCCGTGGCGGTGTGCGGTGCGTTCTTGAGCGGGTTGTCCTCGCGGTCCAGACGGCCGTCTTCGATCGCGGCGATTTCCTCGCGGATCTGGATCATCGCGTTGATGAAGCGATCCAGTTCGTGCAGCGATTCGCTTTCGGTCGGTTCCACCATCAGCGTGCCGGCGACCGGGAAGCTCAGGGTCGGGGCGTGGAAGCCGAAGTCGATCAGGCGCTTGGCCACGTCCTCGGCGGCGATGCCGGAGGTCTTCTCCAGCGGGCGCACGTCCAGGATGCACTCGTGCGCCACCAGCCCGTTGCGGCCGGTGTACAGGGTCTTGAAGTGCGGGGCCAGGCGCTTGGCGATGTAGTTGGCGTTGAGCAGCGCGACCTGGGTCGCCTTGCGCAGGCCGGCGGTGCCCATCAGGGTGATGTACATCCAGCTGATCGGCAGGATCGAGGCGCTGCCGAAGCTGGCCGCGCTGACCATGCCCACATCGCCTTCGCCGCCCAGCACCTTGGGCAGGAACGGTGCCAGGTGCGATTTGACCGCGCACGGGCCCACGCCCGGGCCGCCGCCGCCGTGCGGAATGCAGAAGGTCTTGTGCAGGTTCAGGTGCGACACGTCCGAGCCCCACTTGCCGGGCTTGGCCACGCCGACCAGGGCGTTCATGTTGGCACCGTCGGTGTACACCTGGCCGCCGTGCTTGTGGATGATCTCGCAGATCTCGACGACCTCCTCCTCGAACACGCCGTGCGTGGACGGGTAGGTGATCATCAGCGCGGCCAGGCGGTCGCTGTACTTCTCCGCGTTGACACGAATGTCCTCGAGGTCGACGTTGCCGTTGGCATCGGTCTTGGTCACCACCACCTTCATGCCGCACATCTGCGCGGAGGCCGGGTTGGTGCCGTGCGCCGAATCGGGGATCAGGCACACGTCGCGGTGGTCATCGCCGCGCGAGCGGTGGTAGGCGCGGATCGCCAGCAGGCCGGCGTACTCGCCCTGTGCGCCGGAGTTCGGCTGCAGGCTGACCGCGTCGTAGCCGGTGCACTCCACCAGCATCGCTTCCAGGCCGTCGATCAGTTCCTTGTAGCCGGTGGCCTGGTCGGCCGGGGCCAGCGGATGGATGTTGGCGAACTCCGGCCAGGTCACCGGAATCATCTCGGCGGTGGCGTTGAGCTTCATGGTGCAGCTGCCCAGCGGGATCATGGTGCGATCCATCGCCAGGTCCTTGTCCGCCAGCGAACGCAGGTAGCGCAGCAGTTCGTGTTCGCTGTGGTGGGTGTTGAACACCGGGTGGGTCAGGAACGCGCTGGTGCGCACCAGGCCGGCCGGCAGTGCATCGGCGGTGGCGGCGTCGAGCGCGTCCACGTCGACGTTGGCACCGAACAGCTGGCCGAGCGCGACGATGTCGGCGCGGGTGGCGGTTTCATCCAGGCTGATGCCGACCGCTTCGCTGTCGATCGCGCGCAGGTTGATGCGGGCGGCGGCGGCCTTGGCGTGGATCGCCTTGGCGTCGATGTCCTTGATGTGCAGCGTATCGAAGAAGTGTTCGCCGACGTTGACGCCGGCGCCGCGCAGCGCGGCGGCCAGGATGCTGGCCAGGCGATGCGTGCGGCGGGCGATGCGGGTCAGGCCGTCCGGGCCGTGGTACACGGCATACATCGAGGCCATCACCGCCAGCAGCACCTGCGCGGTACAGATGTTGGAGGTGGCCTTCTCGCGGCGGATGTGCTGCTCGCGGGTCTGCAGGGTCAAACGGTAGGCCGCATTGCCCTGTGCATCGACGGAAACACCGATCAGGCGACCCGGCATCGAGCGCTTGTAGGCATCGCGGCAGGCCATGAACGCCGCGTGCGGGCCGCCGAAACCGAACGGCACGCCAAAGCGCTGCGAGTTGCCGACCACGATGTCCGCGCCCCATTCGCCGGGGGCGGCGATCAGGGTCAGGGCGAGCAGGTCGGTGGCCACGGCCACCAGGCCGCCACGGGCGTGCACGGCGTCGGCCAGCGCCTTGTAGTCGCCGATATGGCCGAAGGTGTCCGGGTACTGCAGCAGCACGCCGTAGGCCTCCGCTTCCAGCGCCTCGGCCGGGGTGCCCACGCGCAGCACGATGCCCAGCGGTTCGGCGCGGGTGCGCAGCAGTTCCAGCGTCTGCGGGTGCACGGCGTCGTGCACGAAGAAGGTGTCGGACTTGGACTTGGCCGAGCGCTTGGCCAGCGTCATCGCTTCGGCGGCCGCAGTGGCCTCATCGAGCAGCGAGGCGTTGGCGATTTCCATGCCGGTCAGGTCGGCGCACAGGGTCTGGAAGTTGATCAGCGCTTCCATGCGGCCCTGCGAGATCTCGGCCTGGTACGGGGTGTAGGCGGTGTACCACGCCGGGTTTTCCAGCACGTTGCGCAGGATCACGTTCGGGGTGAGCGTGCCGTAGTAGCCCTGGCCGATGAAGGTGCGGAACACCTGGTTCTTGTCGGCGATGGCGCGGATCTTGGCCAGCGCCTGCACTTCGGTCAGCGAGTCGGGCAGGGCCAGCGGTGCCGGCGACTTGATCCCGGCCGGGACGATCGCATCGGTCAGCGCGTCCAGCGAGGCGTGGCCAACCACGTCGAGCATCTGCGCGATTTCGGCGTCGTTGGGGCCGATGTGGCGTTCGACGAACGCGTGGCTGTGTTCAAGCTCGCGCAGGGAGGGAGTGTTCTGGGACATGGCTGGCATCCAAAAGAGTGGGCACGCACGTTCGGAAGGCGGCCGGGCCGTGGCGCGAACAAGCGCGATCCACCGGACCCTGCGGTCTTCCTGGGTGCCCCTCTGTCCTTTTGCCTGAGAGTTTAAAAGCGCGCGTCTGCGTGCTTCGTGCCCCTTCGGCGCCGGCACTCGCCGGTCTCTCCAGAGTTTTGGTGCGGGTGGTATCGGGCCTGAGCGATTACGGGCGTTGCGCCTTCGGCAGCGGTTGATTCAAACAACTGTCCGCTTCTCCCACCATGTAGCCCGGCGATTATAGCCCAGCGGCCTGATCCGCTGCGTCCCTACGCCACATGAATACGGGGTGGTATGGGCGCAGGGAGGGGCGCCGCAGCGATGGTGCCCGGCGGCACAAAGGCCTATCATCACCGGATCCTCGTATTCATCTGGCGCCGCCCGTTCCGGGCTGGCGCCCGCCGTGCGTTCGCGCATGGCCCAGACGGAAGACCGCATGACGCCCGCCTCGCCCTCGACCCGCCGCCTGGCCCTGCTGCTCGCAGGCCTGGCGATGTTCGGTCCGTTCTCGATCGACACCATCTTCCCGGCCTTCCTGCTGCTTGGCGAACGCATGCAGGTGGACCAGGTCGCGGTGCAGCAGACCATCAGCGTGTACCTGCTGTTCTACGGCCTGATGAGCCTGGCGCACGGCCCGTTGTCGGATGCGTTCGGCCGCAAGCGGGTGATCATCGGCGGGCTGGTGCTGTTCATTGCCGCCTCGGTCGGCTGCGCGCTGTCGCGCGACATGACCACGCTGCTGGTGTTCCGTGCCCTGCAGGGCGTGACCGCCGGTGTTGGCGTGATCGTGGGCCGCGCGGTGATCCGCGATCTGTACCACGGCGCGGACGCGCAGCGGCTGATGAGCCAGGTGTCGATGATCTTCGGCGTGGCCCCGGCGATCGCGCCGATCATCGGCGGCTGGATCCTGCTCGGCGGCGGCGACTGGCCACTGATCTTCTGGTTCCTGGTGGTGTTCGCGGTGGTGCTGCTGCTGGCCACCGGCAAGTGGCTGCCGGAAACCCACCCGGTGCAGGCGCGCACGCCGCTGTCGATGCGCGCGCTGCTGCGCAGCTATGCGCGCATGGGCTCGCACCCGCGGCTGCTGCGGCTGGCCGCCGCAGGCGCGTTCAATTTCTCCGGCATCTTCCTGTACATCGCCTCGGCGCCGGTGTTCGTGATGCAGCACCTGAAGCTGGGCGAGGGCGGCTTCGCGTGGCTGTTCATTCCCACCATCGGCGGCATGACGATGGGGTCGTTCCTGTCCGGGCGCATGGCCGGCCGGGTGGTGGCGCAGCGGCAGATCGCGATCGGCTTCGGCCTGTGCGCGCTGTCGGCGCTGCTCAATCTGGCCTACGTGCTGTCGGTGCCGCAGATTGCCCTGCCGTGGGCGGTGCTGCCGATCTTCCTCGGTGGCGTCGGCATGGCGCTGATCTTCCCGATCCTGGCGCTGGCGGTGCTGGACATGTATCCGCAGCAGCGCGGTCTGGCCTCGTCGATGCAGATGTTCATCCAGTTGATGATCAACACCGTTGTCGCCGGCGTGGTGTCGCCGATGCTCAGCGGCAACCCGCTGCATCTGGCACTGGGCTATGCCGGCTTCTTCGCCATCGGTGCGACATTCTGGTACTGGGAGCGGCATTGCGAGCGTCGCCGCGAGGCCCTGCTGCCACCGCAATGACGCGGGCGGCACGCCACGGTTGCGTCGCACGCAACCGTAGCGTCGCCGGCATTGCCAGGCCGCGCGTGCCGGGTATCCTGTGCGCTCGCCAGCCAGTTCGTTCCCTACGACAGCCAATACGTTCCCCTGCGGACCCCCACGTCCGCCGCTCTTCAGGGTGATTGCATGGCTGCACAGCAGACCTACCGCCTGTTCGATGTCGCGCTCAAGCAGCGCGTATCGCTTTCTCCTTCGCTGACCCGGCTGGTCTTCGCCGCGCCCGATGTGGCGAACATGAAGACCGAGGGCCCGGACCAGCGCATCAAGGTGTTCTTCCCGCTGCCCGGCCAGGCCGCGCCCGTCGTACCGCAGGGCGAGGACTGGTATGCGCGGTACCGCGCGCTGCCCGACGACCAGCGGGCGCCGATGCGGACCTACACGATCCGCGCGCTGCGCCCGGAGGCCGGCGAAGTCGATGTCGATTTCGTGCTGCATGGCGAGACCGGTCCGGCATCGCGCTGGGCCACCCACGCGCGGATCGGCGACCGGGTCAGTCTGCTCGCCCCGGATGCGCAGGTGCAGGCCAGCAGCGAGGGCTACGAATGGAAGCCGCCGGCGCAGGTGCGGCGGGTGCTGCTGGTGGCCGACGGCACCGCGCTGCCGGCCGCAGCCGGGATCCTGGAGGCACTGGCGCAGTGGCCGCGGCCGCCGGAGGTGCAGGCATTCCTGGAGGTGGAGCAGGAAGCGGACGTGCTGCCGCTGCAGGCCCCGACGGGCGCCCAGCTGTTCTGGCTGGCGCGCGACGGCGCCGCGCATGGCCAGCGGCTGCAGGAGGCGGTCCGTGCGCGGATCGGCCCGGTCGGGCCGCGTACCGGCGACCAGGAACTGGCCGACATCGACATTGACCAGGACATCCTCTGGGAGCAGGCCAGCACCGACGGCCAGGGACTGTACGCCTGGGTGGCCGGTGAGGCCGGGGCAGTGATGGCGATCCGCCGCCACCTGGTGAAGGAGTGCGGGATCGACAAGCGCGCGGTCACGTTCATGGGCTACTGGCGGCAGGGCAAGGTCCTGGACTGACCGGCCTGCGGGCGTGGGCACGGGTCGCGTGCGGCCCGTGCGGTATCCTTTGCGCTTTCACGCAGTCCGGAAGTCCCCCGATGTCGACCACCTCCAAACTGCGCCGCGACATCCGCCGGCGCCGCGAAACCCAGGCCGCCAACCGTGAGCAGGCCCAGGCCTCCCCGGTCGAGCCGCATGCCGAACTGCGCGACCAGCAACGCACGCTGCTGGCCGGGATCGTGCGCCGCGACGGCGAGTGGGTGCTGGGCATGGATGGCCGCATCGCCGGCCAGACCGCGAGTGCCGCGCGCGTGCTGGCGCTGATCATGCAGGCCGCCGAACTGCACGAGCGCCAGGGCACCCCTGTGCGGCTGGTGTACTCGGACGCGTTGAAGGATGCCGCCCATGCCGAGGCCAAGGCCGACGGCAAGGATTTCGACCAGTACAAGCTGGACTTCGCCGCCAGCCTGAAGGCATCCGCGCAGGCCTGAGCAACGGCCAGCACAATGCGCGCTCTGGGCGGTTCCAGGTGCAGCGGCGGCGGGTCGGTCGAGCGCTGGGCGACGATGCCCTTGTAGGCGAATGTCCCCCGGCGTCGGCCTGCGGCCGTCGCCTCCTCCTTTACTTCGCCCACAAGGGCATCGCCGCCCACGTATCCAGGCCACTGGCGCCTCAGAAGCGTCTGGCTTTCCTGCGCTTACCGTAAGCCGGTCGCAACGGGGGCCCCCCAACGTCTGCGGTGCGCCAGAACGGAGCCGCTGTCAGATGTCACCGCGAGCCTGCATTCCAGGCCGCATGCAGCGCGCACTGGACGGTTCCGGGCGCAGCGGCGGGCGGGTCGAGCGCTGGGCGGCGATGCCCTTGTCGGCGAATGTCCCCCGGCGTCGGCCTGCGGCCGTCGCCTCCTCCTTTACTTCGCCCACAAGGGCATCGCCGCCCACGTGCCCAGGCCACTGGCGCCTCAGAAGCGTCTGGCTTTCCTGCGCTCACCGTAAGCCGAGCCACGTTGCGGCCGGCGGGTCCCAGGGCAAAGTAAAGGAGGAGGCCGTCGCCGCCAGGCGGCGGCCGGGGGACATTTGCCCAGGGGCCTGCCGGTCGCAACGGGGCCCCCAACGTCTGCGGTGCGCCAGAACGAAGCCGCTGTCAGATGTCACCGGGAGACGAACCAAAAAAAACCGGCCTTGCGGCCGGTTCTTTTTTTATCGCATTGCTGCTCAGTGGGCTGCGGGAGCCGCTGCTGCCGGCTTGGCCGCGGCGGTGGCCGCAGGGGCCTGCCAACCGCACATCTGGCCCTGGTTCTGCTGCTTCAGCCACTCGTTGACCGGGCTGAAGTACTCGATCATCGGGCCGGCATCGAGCTTGTCGCCGCCGGTGATTTCCTTCAGCGTGGCCTGCCACGGCTGGCTGGCGCCCTTGCTCAGCATCGCCCAGAACTTCTGCCCGGCTTCCTTGTTGCCGTAGAAGCTGCACTGGTGCAGCGGGCCCTTGTAGCCGGCCGCGTCGCACAGGCCCTTGTAGAACTGGAACTGCAGGATGCGCGCCAGGAAGTAGCGCGTGTACGGCGTATTGCCCGGCACGTGGTACTTGGCGCCCGGATCGAAGAACTCCTCACCGCGTGCGCTGGCCGGGGCCACGCCCTGGTACTTGGCCTTCAGGTCCCACCAGGCCTGGTTGTAGTGGTCCGGCGTGATCGAGCCGTCGAACACGCCCCAGCGCCAGCGGTCGATCATCAGGCCGAACGGCAGGAACGACACGCCGCTCAGGGCCATGCGCATCTGCGCGTTGATGGTCGCCTCGCGACTTTCCTGCGGCTTGTCGACCAGGCCGATCGAGTTGAGGTACTGCGGCGTCATCGCCAGCACGATGGTGTCGCCGATCGCCTCATGGAAGCCATCGTTGGCCCCGCCCTGGAACAGCGGCGGCAGCGGGTTGTAGGCCAGGTCGTAATAGATGTGGCCCAGCTCGTGGTAGATCGTGGTGAACGTCTCTTCGTTCGGCTTGATGCACATCTTGGTGCGCACGTCGCCGTCCATGTTCATGTCCCACGCGCTGGCATGGCAGACCACATCGCGGTCCAGCGGCTTGATGAACTGGGTCTTGTCCCAGTACGACTTCGGCAGCGCCGGCATGCCGAGGGACACGTAGAAGTCCTGCGCGCGCTCGGTCATCTGCTTGGCGGTACGCAGCTCGGCGTCACGCTGCGCCTTGAACTGCGCTTCGACGCTGGCACTGTTGCCGCCGGCCTTGGCCAGCGCGCCGCTCAGGTTGGTCTGGTACTGCTTTTCCAGCGCAGCAGTGATGTCCAGGCTGCCGGCGCCCGGGTAGGGCTGCAGCTGGTCCCACAGGTTGGACCAGTCCTGCTGCCACATGTTGCCGAGCAGGTGCGCGGCGATCAGGCCGCCGTCCACTTCAGCCTTGTCCTTGCCATAGGTCGCGTCCAGCTTGGTACGCGCGTAGCAGTGCAGCTGCTCGTACATCGGCTTGACCTGCTCCCACAGGCGGTCGGTTTCCGGACCGATCTGCTCCGGCGGCATGTCATAGCCGCTGCGCCACATCTGGCCGGCATCGGCGAAGCCCATTTCCTTGGCGCCCTCGTTGACCAGGCCGACGAAGCGCTGGTAGTCCGCGCGCATCGGCTTGGTGGTGCCGTGCCAGCCCTGCCAGGCGTCCAGCTGCTGGTCGTAGTCGCGGCTGCGCGCCAGCACCTGTTCCAGATCGCCCAGCTGGCGGCAGCTTGCCGGGTCGGCAGCGTCGGTGCAGTACTTGCCTGCGCCGTACGCGCCTTCCATGCGGCTGGCGATGCGGGTCAGCTCGGACAGCTTGGCCGGATCGCGCGGGGCCGGCATCGAGGTCATCAGCTTGAGCAGGTGGATGGCGCGCTTGCTGTCCTCGGACATCGGCTGGCCGTCGAACGTGGCCGCCTGCGCGATCCAGCCGTTCAGCACGGTCAGCCAGCGCTCGTTGGCCTTGGCCGCCACGCGCTCGGAGTCGTCGTTGATGTAGGTCGAAGACAGCCACTGCGCCGAGGTCATTTCCGGGTACATGGCCTTGTACTCGGCATTGACCCGGGCAACGAACTGGTCCGCGGTCTCGGACGGGGTGGCGGTGCCCGCCGCCGGCGCATCGGCCGGGGACGGTTCCTTCTGGCAGGCCGCCAGCGTCAGTGCGGCAGCACCAACAGCCAGGGCCAGCAGGAGCGGGCGGTGGTTCACGGGGACATCCTTGGGTGGTGACAGACCGCCGAAGGCTAGTGAAGCGCCCGCCACACCGCAAGGGGCAGGGCAGCACGCCCTGCCCATTTCAACGTCATCACGACTCGCAGGCGGCGAACAGATCGCGGTCGCGTTCGTAGAGCGCGGTCCTGACCTGCATCAGGCCCAGCACCGACGGGAACAGGTTGTCGTGGTCGGCATAGGCGGTGGCACGCCTGCGCACGCAGGCCAGGTCCAGCCCCCGGTTGGCGGCGAACGCGGGCGAGAACCACATCGTCATCGGCACCCGGGTCTGCTCCTGCGGGGCGATCGCATACGGCACGCCATGCAGGTACAGGCCCTTCTCGCCCAGCGATTCGCCATGATCGGACAGGTAGATCATCGCGGTGTCGTAGTCGTCCATGCCCTGCAGCGTACCGATCGTGCGCGACAGCAGGTGATCGGTGTAGAGCAGCGCGTTGTCGTAGCTGTTGGTGATCTGCTCGCGGCTGCACCTGCCCAGGTCCGGCGTGTCGCAGGTGGGCGCGAAGCGGCGGAACCGGGCCGGGTAGCGCTCGTAGTAGCTCGGTCCGTGGTTGCCCAGCTGGTGCAGCACCACCACGCGGTCGCCCGGCCTGGCACGCACCTGCGCGGCCAGATTGTCGATCAGGATCTCGTCCATGCAGCGCCCGTTCGCGCACAGGGTCGGGTGCTTGGCATCGTCCAGCGCCTGCATCTCCAGGCCTTCGCAGACGCCCTTGCAGCCGGACTGGTTGTCGCGCCACAGCACGCCGATGCCGGCGCGATCAAGCACGTGCAGCAGCGACTGGTGCGCGCGGATCTTCTTCTCGTCGTAGTCGTGGCGGCCATAGGGCGAGAACAGGCAGGGCAGCGATACCTCGGTGCTGGTGCCGCAGGAATGCATGTCCGGGAAGTTGATGACGCTGGTCTGCGCCAGTTCCGGCGTGGTCTGCTTGGCGTACCCGTTGAGGCCCCAGTTCTGCGCACGCGCGGTTTCGCCCATCACGATCACCAGCAGCCGCGGACGGCTGCCGGCCGCGCGCGGCGTGGCCTTGGCATCGGTGCCGATCGGCAGCTTCGGCGCGCGCTGGATCGGGTTGTCGCCGCGCAGCGCCTTGGGCAGGCCGAGCAGGATATTGCCCGGCGTGGCCAGGTAACGCACCTCGCGCTGGTTGCGCATCAACGCCGACATTTCCTGGAACGACAGCATCGCCCCGCCGAACGCCACCACGGCCGACAGCAGCAGGAAGCCGGCGCGCCACAGCAGCGTGCGGCCCCAGCTGCGCCGGATCAGCTGCACCCGCCACACCACCGCCATCGGCAGGGCTGCCAGCAGCAGCAAGGGCGGCAGCATCGCCGGGGTCATCAGCTCGCGGCTCTCCTTGTGGTCGGTGGCCAGCACGTTGCGCAGCATGTCCGCATCCAGGTAGATGTGGTAGCTGCCCATGTAGTGCGCGGCCAGCGCGGTGCAGACCAGCAGCACGCCGACCACCACTTTGGCATTCCAGCGCCAGACCAGCAGCCCCATCAACAGGCAATGGGCGCCGACCAGGAACAACAGCAGCGACAGCGCGAAGCGCAGGCTGCCGGGGTGGGTGGCCATTGCGCTGTGCCAGAACAGGCCATTGCAGGCGACCGCGAAGAACAGGCTGGTCGCCGCGATCAGGGTCTCGGTGGACCACTGCGGGCGCCAGGCCAGCAGGTGCGACAGCGCCGGGAAACGCTGCGCGCGTGGAACCGATGCACTCATGCCTGCTCTCCCTGCAGTTGGAGCGTTCTGCGCGCATGGCGGCGCGCAGCGATGGTCTGGACACCCACGTAGAGACCCAGCGACACCATCCAGCAGGTGGTCACGGTCCACAGGTCGTGCGAGATGAAGTGCGCGCCCCGCAGCTGCTGTGACAGGCCGAACGTCGCTCCGGCCACCAGCCCCACCGCCAGACCACGCCAGCGCCACGCCGGAACGACCATCAGCGCGAAGAAGTACAGCGCCACCCAGGCGAAACCGGCGCTGGAATGGCCGGCAGGAAAACAGATGCCACGCGCCATGTCGTGCGGCCGTGAAGCGAACAGGCCGATGTACTCGCGGGCGCCGCCGTAGCGCGCCAGGTCCCACGGGCAGTCCATGTTGGTCAATGACTTCAGCAGCGACACCGCACCGGTTCCCAGCGCCACCGACAGCACCAGATACAGCAGGGGCCAGCGCCAGCGGGCCAGACGCGGTTGGCGCCAGGCATGGAAGCACGCCACGATGGCGAT
Organism: Stenotrophomonas sp. LGBM10; assembly: GCF_046736075.1. Lineage (GTDB taxonomy): Bacteria > Pseudomonadota > Gammaproteobacteria > Xanthomonadales > Xanthomonadaceae > Stenotrophomonas. The sequence goes on along the minus strand of NZ_CP177163.1, from coordinate 1,013,390 downwards.
CAGTGCCGCCACGCTGCTGGCCCACTTGCCGCCGCGATGCACCAGATGCGTGGTGATCCAGGCGTTCTGCAGGGCCCACTGCTGGCCCTCCAGCCGATAGAACTGGTCGGCCAGCCACTGGTCGCCACCGGCACCCATCAGGACCATGCTGACGATCAGGGCGGCCAGCAGCGGGTACCAGAGATGGCGGCGAAGGAAGCCTGCCGACGCGCGCGCGCCGGCAAGCGGGTAGGGCAGGGAGGCGGTAAACGCAGGAGGCATGAGCGCGAGGGCCGGTGAAGGATGCGGCGTCATGGTCATCAGCGCGGTGTCGGAGCGCGGTCGGAGCAATGTTGGCCCCGGGTTAAATCGGGGCCGGAGGCGTCATCCGTTCAGTCGGTGTCGTGGTCGGCGGCATCACTGGGCAGGTGCGCGCGGCAGTCGCTGCGCCACGCCGTGCCGGGCAACAGCTGCCAGCGGTTGCGGTTGCTGCTGCCGATGTCGATCACCTGGGCACGGTCCACGCAGGGGCTCATTGCCTCGTCCAGCACCAGCACCCAGCGGGTCTGCGGCGCCTGCGCAAGCCACGGGCCGGCATCCTGCCACTGCTGGTCCCAGGGGCGCTTGAAGCCGAACACGGCGACCTTGCGGTCGGCCTGCAGCAGGTTCTGCTCGCGCCAGGCCACCAGGCCCAGCTCGGCGTCCGGTCCGATCCGCTGGCCAACCCGCTGCATCAGCGCCGAGGCCGAGCTGTACGGGTCCAGCGCCGGCATCAGGCCCCAGCCGTAAAGGTTCCAGAGCAGGAATGCGGTGACCACCACCAGCAGGCCGGCGCGCCGCTGGCGCAGCCACACCACCAGCCCCGCCAACACCACGCCGAAGCCGAGCAGCCAGTTGCCCAGTAGCGGCAGCAGGCTGTCGGGCATGTCGCGCCGGGCCAGCTGCGCGTGCGCCCACGGGCTGCCGCCGTGCAGGTTCACGGCGATGTACAGCGCGCCGATCGCCAGCAGCGCCACATAGGCCAGCAGCAGCCAGCGCAGCCCGGCCCGGCGCAGCAGGCCGGGCAGCAGCGGCGCGGCGGCCACGCACAGCAGCGGCAGCATCGGGAAGATGTAGACCTCGCGCTTGCCCGGGCTGGCGCTGAAGAACACCAGCACCAGCAGGCACCAGCCCAGCAGCAGCCAGTAGCGGCCGTCCAGCCGCTTCAGGCGCCGCCACCAGCCAGGCAGCAGCGCCGGCAGCAGCAGGCTGCCGGGCAGCCACAGCGTCGCCATCACCTGCAGGTAGTACCAGGCCGGCTGCACGTGGTGCCACGCATTGGCGTAGCGGGTGCCGGTCTGCTTGAACAGCAGCTCGCGCGCATAGGCGTGCAGGCTTGGGTCGGGGTCGCTCAGCAGCGCGATGCCCAGGGGCGCCAGCCACACCGCCGTGCCCAGCAGGAAGGCCGGCAACAGCCACCACAGCGTGCGTGCCGGCACGGCCGGACGGTCCAGCCCCCGGCTGCGCCAGCGCCACGCCGCCCACGGCAGCAGCACCAGCAGCGGCAGGAAGCCCACCCCCTTTGTCACCGTGCCCACGCCGGCGGCAATGCCGGCGATCCACAGTGCGGTCAGGTTGCGGCCTTCCAGCAGATGGCGCAGCAGGCCCCACATGGCCAGCGTGGTCATCGCTACCAGCACCATGTCGATCTGCGCGCGCTTGGCCATCAGCCCGAACTGCAGGCAACTGAACAAGGCGAGCACCGCCCACCAGGCAATCCGACGGTTCCACAGGCGCCGGGCAAGGTCCCAGGTCAGCCACAGGGTCAGCAGAGCCGCCAGCAGCGACGGAACCAGGAAGGCCAGGTTCCAGCCGCCGAACAGCTGGTGGCTGGCGGCCTGCATCCACATGAACACGGGTGGCTTTTCCGCATACAGCTCGTTGCCCCGGTGCGGCAGCAGCCACTGCCCCGTGTCGACCATCGCGCGGGCGGCCAGCACGAAGCGCGGCTCATCCGGCGGGGAAGGCTGGCGCAGGCCGATGCCGGCCACCAGGGCCAGCAGCATGGCCACGCAGGCCAGGGGACGCCAGAGGCGTGCCGGAAGTGAGGTGTGATGCATCCGCGGACCCTACAACAAACAGCCACTGTCTCCCCGACAGCGTGGGAAAAGCGTCGTAACCCGCCGCATTGCGACCGGATTCCGACGTGGTTCCCGCTACCATGCCGTGGTCCGTCACAACGAGTATCCCGATGCGGCTTCTGGTCATCGAAGACAACCGCCAGCTGGTTGCCAATCTATTCGATTATTTCGAATCGCGGGGACATGTTCTCGATGTCGCCCCTGACGGCGTGACCGGCCTGCACCTGGCCGTCACCCACGCCTATGACGCGCTGGTGCTGGACTGGATGCTGCCGCGCATGGAGGGGCCGGAAGTGCTGCGCCGGCTGCGTGCCGACCACGGCTCGGAAGTGCCGGTGATCATGCTCACCGCCCGCGACGAGCTGCCCGACAAGATCGCCGGGTTCCGGGCCGGTGCGGACGACTACCTGACCAAGCCGTTCGCGCTGCCCGAACTGGAGGTGCGGCTGGAAGCGCTGATGGTGCGTGCCAACGGCCGCAACCCGCGCAAGGCACTGGAAGTGGCCGACCTGCGCCTGGACCTGGCCACGCTGGAAGCGCAGCGCGACGGCAAGGCGCTGCACCTGTACCCGGCCTGCCGCAAGTTGCTGGAGGTGCTGATGCGCGCCAGCCCGGGCGCCGTGACCCGCCAGCAGCTGGAGTTCGCGCTGTGGGGCGACGAACTGCCCGACGGCGACCTGCTGCGCTCGCACATCTACGAACTGCGCCGCAGCGTCGACGGCCCGTTCCAGCAGAAGCTGATCCACACCCTGCCGCGCGTGGGCTATCGACTCGGCGTCAGCGCCGCAGGCAGCAGCGATGACATGGCGTAGCGGCCCGCGCCGACCGGCCCCGCTGCACCGGCGCATGGTGTGGTGGCTGCTGGCGTATCTGGCGCTGATCTCGCTGGCGGTGTTCAGCGTGGGCAACTACGTGCACGAGCATGCCGAGCATTCGGCGTGGCGCGCGCTGCTCAATTCCGAACTGGACAGCATCGTCAACCACATCGAGCACGAGCCGCACTACCGCTGGCAGGACTCGGACACGCTGCGCCTGTTCTACATCAACGACGCCAGCGACGCGCCGGAAAGCCTGCGCACGCTGCATCCGGGCCTGCACGACGGGGTGATGGTGGGCGGCCGGCAAAGCGCGGTGATGGTGCGCGAGACCGTGCAGCTGGGCCGCCTCGCCCTGGTGCTGGACATCAACGACTTCCACGAGCTGGAGCAGTTCGCCACGCGCTGGGTGATGCTGGCGGGGGTGGTGATGATCATCGTCACTGTGCTGATGGCGTCATTCGGTGTGGGCCGCCTGGTGCGGCCGCTCAGCTCGCTTGCCCGCCGCATCGACGAGCTGCGTCCGGGCGTGCCGGGGCAGCGCGTGGAAGTGGATCCGCGCGGCAGCTCGGAGCTGTACGTGATCGCCAATGCGCTCAACGACTACCTGGCGCGCAACGAGCAGTTCGTCGAGCGCGAACGTGTGTTCATCAGTACCGCCAGCCATGAGCTGCGCACGCCCATCGCGGTGATCACCGGCGCGGCCGAACTGGCGCTGGGCGAGCCGGACGTGCCCGATCGCGCGCGGCAGCAGATGCAACGGGTGCGGCGCACCGCGCAGGGCGTGGAGCAGCTGATCCAGCTGCTGCTGGTGCTGGCGCGTGATCCGGCACGGTTGGCGGCGCTGGGCGAACGCATCGCACTGGACCAGCTGGTGCCGGACATCATCGAAGACCACCGCCACCTGATGGGCGACAAGGACCTGCGGATCGACCTCGGCGGACTGGCCCGGGTCGATATCGTGGCGCCACTCGGCGTGGTGCAGGCGGCGATTGGCAACCTGCTGCGCAACGCCATCGAGAACAGCGGGCGCGGCACCATCCGCATCGAGGTCTCGCCGCAGGCGGTGGTGACGCTGCAGGATCCCGGCCACGGCATGAGCCCGGAAGAAATTGCCGCGGTGCACGCGCGCATGGCCCGCGGCTACCGCAACGAGCAGAGCGGGATCGGTCTGGAGCTGATTGCCCGCCTCTGCGAACACCTCGGCTGGGCGCTGCAGATCGAGCCGTGCGAACCACGCGGTACGCGGGTGATTCTCGATCTGGGCGCGTCGTTGCCGGATCGGTCGATGTCGTGATCGCCACGTACCACGCTGCGCCGCGACACGGCCCGGCGTGAAGACAATGTTAAGCTCACTACGCGCCGCTACATGCGGCGCTTTTTTTTATCCCTTCGATCGACAGAGGATGGCGACATGCCGACCGAACCCAGTACTGCCCTGATCACCAGCGACATCGTCGGCCTTGGCCTGATCGCCGCGACCCTGGCCCTGATTTTCTGGGCCGCCAGCGGCCCGACCCCGCTCCTGAAAAAAATCTTCGCCTGGGTCCCGGCGTTGCTGCTGTGCTACTTCATCCCGGCCATCTACAACACCACCGGCCTGATCGACGGCGGCAACACCGCGCTGTACAACCCGATCGCCCGTGACGTCCTGCTGCCGGCCGCGCTGGTGCTGCTGACGCTGTCGATCGACCTGAAAGGGATAATGAAGCTCGGCCCGAAACTGCTGCTGGTGTTCTGCGCCGGCACGCTTGGCATCGTGCTGGGCGCGATCGTGTCGTTCCAGACGATGTCCTGGATCCACCCCGAAACGGTGGCCGGCGATACCTGGAAGGGCATGGCCGCACTGGCCGGCAGCTGGATCGGCGGCGGCGCCAACATGGTGGCGATGCGCGAAGTGTTCGGCACCGACGCCACCACCTTCGGCCAGTTCGCGGTGGTCGACGTGGCCTGTGCCAGCCTGTGGATGGCCATCCTGCTGTTCCTGGCCAATCGCGCCAAGCAGATCGATGCCCGCAACGGTGCCGACACGCGTGCCATCGACGAGATGAAAGAACGCATCTCCGCCTATGAAGCGCAGAACGCGCGCATTCCCAGCCTGACCGACCTGATGGTGATCGTCGGCGTGGCGCTGGGCGGCGTGGGTCTGGCCCATGCGATCGCCGCGCCGCTCAGCGGCTGGTTCAAGGACAACATCAGCTGGGCCAGCCAGTTCAGCCTGGACAGCCCGTTCGTGTGGGTGGTGCTGCTGTCGACCGCGCTCGGCCTGGGCCTGAGCTTCACCCGCGCCCGCCGCCTCGAAGCGGCCGGCGCTTCGCGCCTGGGCACGGTGTTCCTGTACTTCCTGATCGCCTGCATCGGCATGCAGATGAACCTGCTGTCGCTGCTGGACCGACCGTGGCTGTTCGCCCTGGGTGTGATCTGGATGCTCACCCACATCCTGGTGCTGTGGATCGTGGCCAAGCTGGTGCGCGCGCCGCTGTTCTTCTTCGCCATCGGCTCGCAGGGCAACATCGGCGCAGCCGCATCGGCCCCGGTGGTCGCCGCCGCGTTCCATCCGTCGCTGGCACCGGTGGGCGTACTGCTCGGCACGGTGGGGTATGCGACCGGTACCGGCCTGGCCTACATGACCGGGCTGATCCTGAAATGGATGGCCGAGGGGTAAGGGACAAAACAGGTTCTTCGCTTGACGCCGGGGAAGGCTGCCCGGAGGTTACGTAAGAAAAGCGCGTCGTCCCGGTAACGGTAGGCGACGCGCTTGAAGACCTTGATCTTGTTGTGGATGCCCTGACCGGCGTCCTTCCGAGATTGCGAAGCTCTCCTGTGCATGATAGAAAGCCAACGCTGTTCGACTGGGGAGCCGACAGCAGCATGACCAATCGGTAACAGGGGGCTGTCCGACTCATTTCAATGAGTGGGTAGGCCGTGGAATGTCAGAAAGGAATCACATCATATGAAGCCTATCCTTCGGGTGGCAGGTCGGACCCTGCTGTGCGCCTTCGTGCTCCTCACCCAGCCTGTCTGGGCCGCGCAGCCTTGGGAGGAATACTCCAAGCTGATCAAATCGCGCGAGCAGATCACGGCTGAAGGGCCGCAGCTCTTCGGCGACGCCGTGAACCTGTACACGGGTGAGCTCAGTTTTGCGGTCAGCGAGGTCTCCATTCCGGGCAACAATATCTTGCCTGTGGCGCTGGGTCGGAAGTACGCGGTGCCCGGCGAGGGGATTCCCAACCTGCCGATGGGCGACTGGGACATCGATATTCCCTACCTCGGAGGTACCTTCGAGCATTACTCGGGATGGAACGTCTATACCTCCGAGCCGATGGCACGCTGCTCGTCGGCGACCAGCGTCTCATACGCAGCTCCCTATATCCCCTACGTCCACGGCATGGGGATGGTCGATTCGAGCGAGCTGTGGCATGGCAATCACCTGTTCACCTCCTCGACTGGTCAGCAGGAGATTCTCTTCCGCACGGTGGGCTCACCCGCGCCGCCCAACGACGGGCGCACGTATCCGTGGCTGACGTCGAACAACTGGATGCTCTCGTGTCTGCCCACGTTGAAGAGCGGACACGCCGGTGAAGGATTCCTCGCTCACGCGCCTGACGGGAGGAAGTACCACTTCGACTGGATGGTGGTGACGCCGGTCGAGCCCTTCGCCAAACCGAAGATCGAGCTGGGGCAGGTCGTGGACCACGTGTTCATGCGTGACCGCATCCGCCTCTATCCATCGCTGGTGGAGGACCGCAATGGCAACTGGGTGAAGTACCACTGGGCCGGGAAGCAGCTCTCACGCATCGAGGCCAGTGATGGTCGCCAGATTGATCTGGTCTGGGCATCGGGGCGGATCTCGCAGGTCAAGGCAGACGGCCGCACCTGGAGCTATACCTACAACCCGTGGGGCGTCCTGTTGCAGGTGACCCAGCCAGACGGTCGGCAGTGGACCTATGACCATGCCGGCGTTGCCGGCATCGTCTACGACCCGCGCGAGGAATCCGTCCAGGACGAACTGGGGCGCCGGCGCCGCTTCGTGCAGGATCAGAGCATTCCATGTGGATGGATGCGGGTACTGAAGGATACGCCGAGCCTGCTGCGGATGACGCACCCCACCGGCGTCACAGGCGAGTTCACGCTCGGCGCCGTCCGCAATGGCCGCACGGGCTTCATGCCGGACTGCATATTCCCCGCCATCGGACAGAATGACTTCATTCCCGATCCGCCGGGAGACACCCTCACCAGTGGTCTACCTGTGCGCTTCGACACATTGGCCCTGCGCGCCAAGCGCATCGTGGGCAGTGGCATCGATCTGACCTGGCGCTACGACTATGCGCCGGTGACGGCAGCGCAGATCTACGACTGCCGCTTTGGCGGGTGCAAGTATCACAAGACAAGCGCCATCACTGCGCCGGATCAGTCCGTCACAGTGCTGACCTACGGCACCCACCTCTATGAAGACGAGGGCAAGCTGCTGCGGACGGAGGTCCGTCAGAATGGCAGCGCCGTGCGTGTGACGGAAAGCACCTATGTCGCAAACAGTGAGATGGGATCGCAGCCGTTCCCCTACCTGATCGGCGAGAGCCCGCAACCGCGACAGGATACGTTTGCCAGCACAACCTGGCGGCCGGTCCGGGAGACGCGCATCTCCGATCCAGGGAGCGTGTACACCACAACGGTAGAGCAGTTCGATGCGTTGGCGCGGCCGGTCCGCGAACGGCAGCACAACACGCTGGGGGCCACTCAAACCACTGCGACCCTCCTGCACGATGATCGCACCCGCTGGATTCTTGGCCAGACGGCCAGTGTCACCAATGTGGATACCGGCCGCGAAGTTTCGCGCACCAGCTTTGATGCGTTGGCGCGTCCCTCGCAGACGTGGTCGTTTGGTCAGCTCACTCAGTCGCTGACCTACAACGCAGATGGCACGGTTGCGACGGTGAGCGACGGTAACGGCAACGTCACCTCACTTGAGCAGTGGAAACGCGCGGTTCCGCGTTGGATCCGTCACGCCGACGGCACCATGAAGACGGCCGCGGTCAACGATGCAGGCTGGATCACGGCTGTCTCCGATGAGAACGGCTACGTTACCCAGTACGACCATGACGTGATGGGGCGGGTGACGCGAGTGCGCTACCCGGCAGACGACAGCGTCGCGTGGAACGACACCACTCAGGCGTTCGAGTACATACAGGTCAGCGAACACGGTGTGCCGGCAGGACACTGGCGACAGACGGTGGCGACCGGCAATGCCAGGAAGATCACCTACTTCGACGGCCTGCTGCGCCCGGTAGTCACCCAGGAGTACGATGCCGCCGATCAGACCGGCACGCAGCGGCTGCAACTGTTCGCGCACGACGCGGATGGGCGCCAGACGTTCTCCTCATACCCGGTCAGCGCGTTTCCTGTTCCCTGGAAGGGTGTGTGGAAGAGCTACGATGCGCTCGGCCGGGCAACCTCCAGCGTACAGGACAGCGAGCTCGGCCTGCTGGTAAGTACCTCGCAATACCTGCCAGGTGGCCAGGTCAGGACAGTCAATCCGCGTGCGCAGGAGACGCTGACCAGCTACCAGATGTTCGGGCAGCCGACCTACGACACGCCGCTATCCATCCGATCGCCCGAAGGAGCGGTCACCGATATATCCCGCGACGTGTTTGGCAAGCCGCTGGCCATTACCCGTCGGAGCACTGACGGCAGTCAATCTGTCACGCGTCATTACGTCTACTCGCCGAATCAGCGGCTGTGCAAGACGGTGGAGCCGGAGACCGGCACCACGCTGATGGACTACGACGCGGGCGGCAACCTGGTCTGGTCTGCCGCGGGCCTGGACTATCCCAGTCTGACGGCCTGCAACGCGGAGGCCATCGTCGGCAGCGGTCGAGCGGTGTACCGTGCCTTTGACTCGCGCAATCGCCCGGTGCACCTGCGCTTCCCGGACAACAACGGCAATACGGATTGGCTGTACACGCCGGACGGGCTGCCGTCTCTCCTCACGGTGTGGAACGACGAGGGAGCGACCTCGGCATTCAGCTACTACACCTACAACAAGCGGCGTCTCCTGAGCGTCGAGACGTCTGGTCAGATGGGATGGTACGAATGGCCCATCGCGTACAGCTACAACGCCAATGGTCATCTGGCAGGCCAGGTCTGGCCCAGCGGACTGACGGTGGACTACGCTCCTGATGCCTTGGGCCAGGCCACGCGCGTGGGTGCTTTTGCCAGCGGGGTGCGCTACTACGCCAACGGCGGGATCAAGCAGTTCACCTATGGCAACGGCATCGTGCACTCGATGCAGCAGAACGAGCGCCAGTTGCCCGCACGTAGCACGGACACCGGTGTGCTCGATTTCGACACCCGCTTCGATGCGAATGGCAACGTCAGCGACATCTTCGATCTCGCGCTTGGGCCGGTCTACAACCGGCATATGTACTACGACGGTCTTGATCGACTTGTTGAGGCAGGATCCCACGGCTTTGGCGGGGATGCTTGGCACCGCTTTACCTACGACGCGCTCGACAATATGAAGAGCTGGACGCTGCGCGGCGTGAAGGATCACCACTACTGGTACGACTCCCGCAATCAGCTCACCAATGTGCGGGATGGGGCAGGCAATACCGTCATTGGGCTCACCTACGACGTCCAGGGCAACCTTCGGGCCAAGAATGGCGTCACTCACAGCTTCGATCTGGGCAACCGGCTGCGCGGGGTGGTTGGTAGCGAAACCTATCGCTATGACGCGTTGGGGCGTCGCATTCTTGCCTCCTCGCCAGCGGCGGGGAATGTGCTTTCCCACTACGCCCAAGATGGTCGCCTGGTGTTCCAGAGCGATGGGCGCAAGGGTGTCGGCCGGGAGTTCGTGCACCTTGCGGGCAGCCTGATCGCGCAGCGTGAGTACAACGCTTCAGGCGCAACCATCACGTACCTGCATACCGATGCGCTGGGAAGCCCGGTGGCAAGTACGAACCAGGCGGGGGCTGTCGTCGAGCGGACGCACTACGAGCCTTATGGCGCGCCGATCGGGAAGGTGGTGGACGGGCCGGGGTATACCGGGCACGTCATGGATGGTTCTACCGGGCTGAGCTACATGCAGCAGCGATATATGGATCCGCAGTTGGGTGTGTTCCTCTCGGTTGACCCGGTGGACTGGCAATCTAACGAGAAACACTTCAATCGATATGGCTATGCATACAATAATCCCTATGGATTCAGCGATCCTGACGGAAGAATTCCCGTAGCGCCATTTATATACGGCGCAGTCACGGGGGCAGTTGCGGATATTGCGGTCCAGAAGATAATGAATCCAGGCAAGCCGGTTGACAAAGTAGAAGTCGTCATTGCTGCTTTCGTTGGCTCCGTATCAGGAGGCGCTGGAGGGGTGGCGATTGCTGGAATAAGTTCAGGCAGTATTTCTGTCGGGCGGGCGATCGCTGTACAAACCGCTGTCAACGCGGCTGCAGGCGGTGCCGGGTCCGCTATGGAGAGTGCTATCAAGGGTGAGGCCATCACTGCGGAAGGTGTCGCCACAAGCGCCGTTGGCAATGCAGCGGGCGGGCTGGGAGGCTCAGGTATCGGCGTGGTCATGGGAGATTTTGCTGGCCCAGCAAAGCGGGGAACACTTCAAAGGTTGTGGCAGTCAAATGCCCCGGGGGCGCCAAACAGTGCCGCTGCTACCGTATCAACTGGGGCTGCTATACCTCGACAATCAGCAATCCAAGCTGCGGCGTCACAATTTGGCCAGGGTGGCGCGGGAGCAGGGGCGAGTTACGTTCAGAAGCAGCAGGAGAAAAAGTAGTGCACACATTGGTCAAGGGCATCATCGTTACGCAGCTTTTTTCAATACTGACTGGTCTTGTGTACTTCGCTATCCTTACATACCGGCGCTACCCAGACGCGCTTGGTGCTGGGTTGCGGGCATGGGGCTACTCTGCATTGATTTACCTGCTGCTTCATCTGTTTCTTGCGTTGAAGTTGTGGTGGGAGAATTCACGCGGAAGATAGTCTGTGTGTTGTGATCTGTCAGCCTGGACCGGCCACTGCCACCAGCATCGCTGCGGAGGCGGCTGGAGTTGCCGGGACCGTTGGCGCCGCTGGCCTTGCTGCCAAGGAGGTGGGTCCGTCATTGCAGGCTGCCAACAAGCCGTTCAATGCAGCCGGCCTTTCAGTTGCCGCACGAAAGCTTGAGCAGCACGCTACCCGCCCAGGTGGTACATTCGCTGCTCCAACGGGAGGTGTGGCGCAGAAGAATGAGGCCGCTGGACGGGTGGTAGAGGAGCTTCTTGAAAGCCCAGATACCGTCAAACATCCCTGAGTGGCGGAGGAGCTGAGTACCGAGGGGCGAGTGGACAGGTTCCTTGCTCATCCCCATTTTCTGCATGGCGGTTACAGCCGCAACATAGCGGGCGGGCAAGGCAAACGCTGCTGCCCGATCGGACAGCAGGTCCACACCGAGCGAACGCTTGGGGAAGGCCCGTCTCACCTTCGCCTTCAATCGGGAAAGGACGCGGATTCGAATGACGTAATGGCCGGAGGCGGCGTGCAGTCTTGTCATTGAGAATTGGACTCCAAACCGCTTCGCTACTCAATATCGGGGAACGTCGCCGTTATCACAACTGATGATTACGCCTCTTGATGAGCAGGAAGCAAAAATGTTTCGGGAGCGCTTGTCGAATCCGATGGGGCGAATTGAGTTCTTTCCAGAGCCGAATGCTTATTGCGGCTGGATGGGTGAAATAGCTGACTTCATCGACTGAAAGGGTGGGTCACTGGCTTTCGGGGTCGAGAAATATAAGGTTCTTCACCCAACGCCGGGGAAGGCAGCCCGGATCTTCAGGAAGAAAAGCGCGTCGCCCCGGTATGGGTGGGCGACGCGCTTGAAGACCTTGATTTTGTTGTGGATGACCTGACCGGCGTCCTTTCGGGCAAGCCGGAGAACATGGCTGTGGTATGCAAGATTTGTCACAAGGATCTGCACAGTGCCGACAAATGAGCAATAGAAGTGAAGCCCTTGAGAAGATCAGGGAAAACATCGCAAGAGAGGGTTGCCATGTATACGTTGTGGCTGCGAGCGATACGCCGAGATTTGCGTATTCCATAGGTGCCAGTCCACGCGCGGGCTATGAGGTGATCCTGGCGGGGGCGGCCTATTATTCGGATGCCGAGGCTGGGCGAATCATTAACGCCATAATAGAGGTGCTACCCATCAAGAGTATGGGGGGCGAAGAGATCGTATTGGATCGATTAGGCGTATTCCGGCTTGGACCAGTGGACAGCTCTTGGGTTCAGAAGTTGATGCTTGGTGCGGTTGATTTCTATGGCGATGCAAGCGCCAGACAGATATTGCCGGTTGGTACCTGCTGGACTGCCGATATTCCCGATCTTTCGCGACCGTGTGAGGAGGAAAGGTCTCCTGCCTGGGGTAACAAGCAGACAAATCACACGGCGGTGCCAATGGCTGCTGTCGCGGTTACCAACTTGGACGCGCTGCGCGGGCATCCAGTGACGGAGGCCGCTCGATGGGAAGAGGGATTGTGGGAGATGTTTGCAGGGGCTGGGCCCGATGTCTCTCCAGAAGATGTGCGGAAAGTTCCACTGCGGACATTGGTTGCGATTGACAGGTCGTTGGAGCCAGTGATGCAGCTTAGAGTGGGCGAGGCCCTTTGGCGCGATGCCGACGAGTTGGTTTGGAACGAATGGAAACGCGCATAAGAGCTCGAACTTGGAACGTCCAGCCAAGAGGGCTCACGTCGACCAATTCGCCTGGCTGCGCCTGTCCCAGTCTGTGGATGGCGATCCTGCTGTTCCTGGCCAATCGCGCCAAGCAGATCGACACCCGCAACGGTGCCGACACGCGTGCCATCGACGAGATGAAAGAGCGCATCTCCGCCTACGAGGCGCAGAACGCGCATATCCCCAGCCTGGCGGACCTGATGGTGATCGTCGGCGTGGCCTTGGGCGGCCTGGGTCTGAGCTTCACCCGTGCGCGCCGCCTGGAAACGGCCGGCGCATCCCGCCTCGGCGCGGGTCGTGGCCGCCGCGTTCCATCCGTCGCTGGCACCGGTGGGCGTGCTGCTCGGCACTGTGGGGGATGCGACCGGGGGTAAAGGTCAAAACAAGTTCTTCAGCCAACGTCGGGGAAGACTGTCCGGATCTTCAGGAAGAAAAGCGCGTCGTCCCGTTATCGGTGGGCGACGCGCTTGAAGACCTTGATTTTGTTGTGGATGCCCTGACCGGCGTCCTTTCGGGATTGTGAAGCTTTCATACACATGATAGACAGCTGCAGCTGATCGACTGGGGAGCCGACAGCAGCATGGCCAATCGGTAACAGGGGGCTGTCCGGCTCGTTTCAATGAGTGGGACAGTCGCGGAGATCCGGTGGTGGTTTCTCGGCATCAGCCTCATCCCGGAGGAAAACAGCCGCATGATTCATCACCGCACGGCCATGCCGCAACGGTGGCAGGGGCCGCAGTGCGGGAAGCTGTCGGAGATACCGTTGAGGCCGGAGTCGATCATTCTCGCGCAGGCAAGTCGCCGGGCGGATCAGCGGGGAGTGAGTCAGAGCCGGTAAAGCCGCCGCAACCCGTATAAGTCATAGGGCGCGATGGCGCTATAAGGTGGACATTTTGAATATCTCCAGAGTCATCTTGTTTGCGATTGGTCTTCTCGTGTTGCGGGTTGTTGTCAGTGCGGTGGTGGCCAGTACGGAAGGGGGCGAAGAACATCCTGCACACGTCCTCTTTAGATATTTGATTGGCTATTTTCTGGATGCGGCCGTTGTGATTGCGGTGTTCGCCAGGTTGGCACGCGTGCAAGCGCCATTGCCGTACATTCATGCTTTCTGTGTGGTTGTGCTTCAAGAGCTGCTGGGTTTTGCGATGCTGCTTGCAATTGGCGGGACCAATCCTCAGTCGCCGCTGTGGTTATTGGATTGGCTTGTCCTGGTGGTATCGGTTCTGCTGGGCACAGCATTTGGACGGCGGCGACGCGTCGGTTCCGATGATGTTTTCGGACCGGGTTTCGGCAGGTCTGACGAATCAGCAAGCTGAAAATCGTCGTGTGAGCGAGCCGCACGCTGCGGACAATCCCCATCCAGACGCCTCGCAGCCCGTCCTGCGTTGGCCTCATTGCCTGAAAATGCGGACGCCCGATGCAGTGCATCGGGCGTCTATGGCCGCTTGAAGGCGGGTGGATCGTCTGCCACAGGTGTCAACCTGTGGCAGACGGGGCAGGCGTCCGGAGCCCTTCAGCAGCAGCGACCGCCGTTCCTACCGCCGTAGCGGGCCTCCTGCCGCTCGCGGAAGAAGGTCTTGTAGTCCATTGGTTCGCGGTCCGGATGATTCTCCAGCACGTGCCGCACGTAGTTGTCGTAGTCGGGAATGCCGCAGCACAGCCGCGCGGTCTGCACCAGGCGCCGCCACAGCCGGCGGTGCGCCTGGTATTGCCCGACGGGAACGAGTTCGGTACTCATCACAGGTCCGCCATCTGGTGCGGCTGCAGCGCCACGTACGGGGTTTCCTTGTCGGTACGCACCGGCGAACGGCGCGCCTGCACGATCGTCTTGACCGCGTAGACCAGGATCGAGAACACCACGAACAGGAACAGCACGGTCAGGCCGGTGTTGACGTAGGCGTTGACCACGATCTGATTCATCTGCCCGACGGTCTTGGCCGGCGCGGTGATGGTGCCGGTGGCGATCGCATCCTGGAACTTGTGCGCCTGGGCGAGGAAGCCCTGGGCCGGGTTGCTGTCGAAGATCTTGATCAGCCCGGCGTAGGTGGTGCAGATCAGCAGCCATACCGCCGGCACGGCCGTGACCCAGGCGAAGCGGTCGCGCTTCATCTTGAACAGCACCACTGTGCCCAGCATCAACGCGATCCCCGCCAGCATCTGGTTGGAGATGCCGAACAGCGGCCACAGCGTCTGGATGCCGCCGAACGGATCGACCACGCCGGTGTAGAGCAGGTAGCCCCACAACGCCACACAGCCGCCGGTGGCGATGATGTTGGCCGTCCAGGACTCGGTCTTCTTCAGTGCGGGGATGAAGTTGCCCAGCAGGTCCTGCAGCATGAAGCGGCCCGCACGCGTACCGGCATCCACTGCGGTGAGGATGAACAGCGCCTCGAACAGGATCGCGAAGTGGTACCAGAACGCCATCATCGCGTTGCTGCCACTGGGAATGGCTTCATGCAGGATCTGCGCGATGCCCACTGCCAGCGTTGGCGCGCCACCGGCGCGGTGCAGGATGGTCGGTTCGCCGATGGCCGCCGCGGTGGCCTGCAACTGCTCCGGCGTGATCGTGAAGCCCCACGTGTTGGTGATGTAGTGCGCGGCCGATACCGCATCGGCACCGATCACGGCGGCCGGGCTGTTCATCGCGAAGTAGATGCCCGGATCGATGATCGAGGCCGCCACGAGCGCCATCACCGCCACGAACGATTCCATCAGCATGCCGCCGTAGCCGATGTAGCGCATGTGGCGTTCATTGGCGAGCAGCTTGGGCGTGGTGCCCGAGGCAATCAGCGCATGGAAGCCGGAGACCGCGCCGCAGGCGATGGTGATGAACAGGAACGGGAACATGCCGCCCTTCCAGACCGGGCCGTCGCCGCTGGCCGCGAACTGGGTCAGTGCCGGCATCTTCAGTTCAGGCATGACGATCAGGATGCCGATCGCCAGCGCCACGATGGTGCCGATCTTCAGGAAGGTGGACAGGTAGTCGCGCGGGGCCAGCAGCAGCCACACCGGCAGCACCGAGGCGACGAAGCCGTAGCCGATCAGCATCCAGGTGATCTGGATGCCGGTGAAGGTGAAGGCCGGGCCCCACACCGGATCGGCCGCGACCTTGCCGCCGTACCAGATGGCCAGCAGCAGCAGGATCAGGCCGACGATGGAAATCTCGCCGATCTTGCCCGGGCGGATGTAGCGCATGTAGATGCCCATCAGGATCGCGATGGGCATCGTGGCGATCACCGTGAACATGCCCCAGGGGCTCTCCGCCAGCGCCTTGACCACCACCATCGCCAGCACCGCCAGGATGATGATCATGATCAGGAACGCGCCGAACAGGGCGATGGTGCCGGGCACCTGGCCCATTTCCTCACGCACCAGGTCGCCCAGTGAACGGCCGTTGCGGCGGCTGGAGAGGAACAGGATCATGAAATCCTGCACCGCGCCGGCCAGCACCACACCGACCACCAGCCACAACAGACCGGGCAGGTAGCCCATCTGCGCGGCCAGCACCGGACCGACCAGGGGGCCGGCGCCGGCGATGGCGGCGAAGTGGTGGCCGAACAGCACGTGCTTGTTGGTCGGGACGTAGTCCAGGCCATCGTTGTTGATCACCGCCGGTGTCGCCCGGGTCGGGTCGAGCTGCATCACCTTGTCGGCGATGAACAGGCTGTAGAAGCGGTACGCGATGAGATAGATGGAGACCGCGGCGACCACGATCCACAAGGCATTGATGTGTTCGCCCCGGCGCAGCGCGACGGTGCCAAGACAGAATGCGCCGAGCAGCGCGAGCGCCGCCCAGCCCAGCTTGGAAAAACCTTTCATGAGTGTGCGTCTCCCTGGAGAACATCGTAAGAGTCCGCCTTGGCACCGACAGGGTCAATGCGAAGACGGGGGCGTGCCGCTAGTACTTTGGTCGTAGGTCGCAACGCGGGCGGCGTGGGGATGCGGACAGCGGCAGCGGTCATGCACGCGGCCTGCACGGTGGGCGCACGCCACCACTGGAACAATCGGTTGCGGGCGTGGCGGTTGGCGGCAGCGGGCGCGACGCCCATGTTGTATCCCGTCCCCACCCGTCGGAGTCGACATGAGCAGCCCCAACCCCGTGCGCGTGCTGCGCACCATCCGTGGCATGGCCACCTCCGACGGCGCCGGCGTGCGCCTGACGCGCGTGATCGGCGGGCCGTCGCTGCCCGACCTGGACCCGTTCCTGCTGCTGGATGAATTCGGCACCGACCGCGCCGAGGACTACATCGCCGGCTTCCCCAGTCACCCGCACCGTGGCTTCGAGACCGTGACCTATATGCTCGATGGGCGCATGCGCCACAAGGACAACCACGGCAACGAGGGCCTGCTGACCCCGGGCAGCGTGCAATGGATGACCGCCGGGCGCGGCCTGGTGCATTCGGAAATGCCCGAACAGGAATCCGGGCAGATGCGCGGCTTCCAGCTGTGGGTGAACCTGCCGGCGCGCGACAAGATGACCGATCCGAAGTACCAGGAGTTCGCGCCCGAGCGCATCCCGGTGGCGCAGCCGGCCGACGGCGTGCAGGTGAAGGTGATCGCGGGGCAGGTCGGCGACGTGACCGGGCCGATCGTCCAGCCGGCGACCGATCCTGTGTACCTGGACATCACCCTCGGCGCCGGTGCCGGGTGGTCGTACGACCTGCCGGATGGGCACAGCGCATTCGCGTACGTCTTCGAGGGCGGGCTGACGGTCGGGCAGGGCGAGGATGCGCGGCCGGTGGCACGGCAGGAGCTGGCGGTGCTCGGCGGCGGCGAGCGCCTGGAGCTCCAGGCCGGTGCCGACGGCGCGCGGCTGATCCTGGTGGCGGGCCGGCCGCTGCGCGAGCCGGTGATGCGCCACGGCCCGTTCGTGATGAACACCCGCCAGGAACTGATGCAGGCCTTCGTGGATTTCCAGGAAGGCCGCTTCTGAGGCGCTGAGGCCGGGCGGAGGGCGGTAGTGCCGGGCGGTGCCCGGCGACTGCTGCACCGTCAGCGCCCTGCTGCCACCGCTGTCGGATTCAGATTCATGCTCTGGGTGAGGGACTGCAGCGTGCCCAGTTCCTGCGTGGTGTCGGCATACAGCGCGATCTGCGCGTAGCGGTTCTTGTCGTACTTCACCACCGCCACGCGACGGGTGTCGTAGCCCGGCGGTTTCTGGCCGCCCAGATCCGGCTGGTACCAGTACATCGATTCGCCGGCGAAACCGCCTTTTTCCTGGCGCAGCGTGCGGGTCAGGGTGAGCGCGGGATCGCGCGCGCTGAGAATCAGGCTCAGCACCTCGCGTCCATCGGCGGTGCTGGCCTTGCACAGCATGAAATCGGACTGTGCCTGCTGCTGCCACTGCAGGCCGCTGCCGGCAGGCAGCGAAGGACATCCGGACGGCGATTGCGCCCATGCCACGGCGGCGGACGACAACAGGCACAGGCATACAGCGGCGCGCAGGACGTTCATGCTTTCCCCCAGGGTCGGAATGGCCGTGTCCGCCTCGGGCAGGCGCGATCCGGTGGCCGCAGAAACCCAGGCCGATGGCTGCGCATATCCCCATGCGCGTCCCGGAGGCGCCAGCCGTCAGGTGACGGACTGGTGATTCGGACGGTAGCGGAATGTGATTCGATCTACAAATATCAGTTTCAAATGAATGTGAATCCGTAGTGCAGCGTGCCCTATCGGGCAGGCCGTGGCGGCCTGCCCGTCGCCCCGCTCAGCGCGGCTCCGCGCCGATCCATTTGTAGGCCACGCCGCCGATCAGGCCGCCCAGCACCGGGGCCAGCCAGAACAGCCACAGCTGCCCGACCGCGCCACTGCCGGCGAAGAAGGCCACGGCCGTGGATCGCGCCGGGTTCACCGAGGTATTGGTGACCGGAATGCTGATCAGGTGGATCAGCGTCAACGCCAGGCCGATCGCGATCGGAGCGAACCCGGCCGGTGCCCGGCCGTGGGTGGACCCCATGATCACGATCAGGAACACCGCCGTCAGCACCACCTCGCACAGGAAGGCGGCCGCCACGCTGTACCCGCCAGGCGACAGTGCGCCGTACCCGTTGCTGGCGAATGCACCGGCCTGGCTGCCATCGATGACGAAGCCGGGTGCGCCCGAGGCGATCTGCAGCAGAATGAAACCCGCCAGCAGGCCACCAAGCACCTGGGCGACGATGTAAGGCACCAGGTCGCGCGCCGGAAAGCGGCCGCCGGCCCAGAGGCCGATGCTGACGGCCGGGTTGAAGTGCGCGCCGGACACATGGCCGAACGCATAGGCCCCGGTCAGCACGGTCAGGCCGAAGGCCAGCGCCACGCCGAGAAACCCGATGCCGAGGGGATTGCCGTCACCGCCGAACTTGGCCGCCAGTACCGCACTTCCACAGCCGCCCAGCACCAACCAGAACGTGCCGAGGAACTCGGCCGCAAGTCGCTTGCCCATGCTCATCGATGTCTCCACGCGGTCTGCCCGGGATGGGCAGGCAGACCGTAGCTGAATCGATGTTCATCGGTGTGAGTGCGGCGTCAACGTGCCGACGAAGGGCAGGGTCAGGCCTGCGGCAGGGGAATGAACTCTTTGTCGTCGCCGGGAATGGTGCCGAAGGCGCCGGCTTCCCAGTCGTGCTTGGCCTGCTCCAGGCGCTCCTTGGAACTGGAGACGAAGTTCCACCACAGGTGGCGCGGGCCATCCAGCGGTTCTCCGCCCATCAGCATCGCCTTGACCGGGGTCTTGGCGCGCAGGCGGCCGCGTGCGCCCGGTTCGGGCAGGATCAGGTGCTGGGCCGGCACGTCCACGCCGTCCAGCTGCGCCTCGCCTTCGAGGATGTACAGCGAGCGCTCCACGTGGCCGGTATCCAGATCGATCTCGCCGTCCGGGTCCAGGTCGATGGCCACGTTGAGGGTGTCGCTGAACACCTTCACCGGCGACTCCTCGCCGTACGCACGCCCGGCGATCACGCGCAGCCAGGCGCCGTTGCGGCGCTGCTGGGGCAGGGTGGCCGCAGCATGGTGGTGGAACGCCGGGTCGGTTTCTTCGGCGCTCCTGGGCAGCGCGATCCAGGTCTGCATGCCGTGCAGCGGGTGGTCGTGTTCGCGCTCCACCGGCGGGGTGCGCTCGGAGTGGGCGATGCCGCGGCCGGCGGTCATCCAGTTGACGTCACCGGGACGGATCACCTGGTTCGAGCCGAGGGTGTCGCGGTGGCCGATGGCGCCGGACCACAGGAAGGTGACGGTGGCCAGGCCGATATGCGGATGCGGGCGCACGTCGATGCCGGTGCCGGCGCCGAGCACGGCCGGGCCCATCTGATCGACGAACACGAATGGCCCGACACTGCGCGCCTGCAGGGTGGGCACCGCACGGCGCACCTGCAGGCCGCCGATGTCGTGCACGCGGGGGGCGATGATGGTGGTCATGCGGGCGATCTCGCTGGCGGGGACAGGCGGAAAGGATGGCACGCGGCCAGGGCGGCTGCATGGCCCGTTCGGGTAACAGGTTGTTTCGTTTGCGATTGCACAAAAAAACGCCACCTTCCGGTGGCGTTTCATGTCGAACGATGGATCCTTAAATCACCGGCTCGCGCAGCACCGCATCGTCCCAGCCCGGGCGCGGTGCGAAGCGGTCGCCATAGCGCTGCTGCAGCGCCTTCAGACGTTCCACCAGCACATCGGCACCGGTGGCGCGGATGTACTGGATCGGGCCGCCGCGGAACGGGGCAAACCCGGTGCCGAAGATCACGCCCGCATCGAGCAGGTCGGCGTCGGCCACCACGCCTTCGTGCAGGCAGGCCACGGCTTCATTGAGCAGTGGCAGGATCAGGCGGTCTTCCAGATCGGCGGGCACGGTGTAGCCGGCCGGCACGTCCGGCTTCTGCGCGCGGCCGTTCTCCCACTTGTACAGGCCCTGGCCATCCTTCTTGCCGCGCTTGCCCTGTTCAACGGTTTCCAGCGCGGCCGGAATCTGCAGGCCCAAGAACGGCGCCAGCTCCTTGCCCACGCCGGCGGCCACGTCCAGGCCGACGGTGTCGAGCAGTTCGATCGGGCCCATCGGCATGCCGAACTTCACCGCCGCCTTGTCCAGCACCGGCCCGGGCACGCCTTCGGCGTAGGCGGTGGCCGCTTCGAGCATGTACGGGAACAGCACGCGGTTGACCAGGAAGCCGGGCGTGCCGGCCACCGGCACCGGGAACTTGCCCAGCGCCTTGCAGAACGACGCCAGCCGGCGCTCGGTTTCCGGGGCCATGCCGTCGTGGTGGATGATTTCCACCAGCGGCATCTGCGCCACCGGGTTGAAATAGTGCAGGCCGGCGAACTGGGCCGGGCGCTGGATGTGGTCGCGCAGTTCCACCAGCGGAATGGAGGATGTGTTGGTGGTCAGCAGTGCGTCGGCCTTCATCCGCGGTTCCAGCGTCTGGTACAGCGCACGCTTGGCTTCCGGATTCTCGATGATCGCTTCAATCACCAGGTCGGCCACGGCCACGCCGTCGCCGGCCAAGTCGGCCTTGAGCCGCGCGGCCACGGCCGGGCGCTTGCTCTCGTCCTTCACCTTCTTGGCGAACAGCGCCTGCGCGCGTTCCATCGCCGGGTCGATGAAACGCTGTTCGCGGTCCTGCAGGGTCACGTTGAAGCCCTTGTAGGCCGACCACGCGGCGATGTCGCCGCCCATCACGCCCGCGCCGACCACGTGCACGTGGGTGATGCCGTGGTCCTTGCCGCCCAGCGCCTTCAGCCGCTCGGTCAGGAAGAAGATGCGGATCAGGTTGCGCGCGGTCGGGGTGCTGGCCAGTTTGACCACGGCGCGGCGTTCGGCATCCAGACGGGTCTGGATCGGGCTGCCGCCGGTGCGCGCCCAGGTGTTGATCAGGGCGTACGGCGCCGGGTAGTGCTCCTTGCGGGCCTTGCGCGCGACCTGCTTGGCCATCTGCGGGGCCAGCAGCCTTTGGGCCAGCCAGGTGTTGGTTGCCCAGGCGGTCGCCCGCTGCTTGAACGGGCGGGTAGTGCCGGCCAGCGCCAGGGCCACGGCGGTATCGAGCAGCACGGCCGGTGCCACCACCTTGTCGACCAGGCCGATGCTGCGCGCGGCCGAGGCCGACAGGTTGCGGCCGGTCAGCATCATGTCCATCGCCGCCGGCGCGCCCACCAGCTGCGGCAGGCGTGCGCTGCCGCCCCAGCCCGGGAAGATGCCGAGCTGGGTTTCCGGCAGGCCGATCCGGGTGGAGGGATCGTTGGACGCCACCCGGTAACGGCAGGCCAGCGCCAGCTCGGTGCCGCCGCCCAGGCAGTGGCCGTGGATCGCCGCCACGGTCGGGCAGGGCAGCTCGGCCAGCTTCTGGTACGTGCTCTGGCCGCGGCGGATGGCGTCGTTGACGGTGCCGCGGCGGTCGAACTCCTGGAACTCCTTCAGGTCCGCGCCGGCGATGAACCCGGCCGCCTTGATCGACTGGATCACCACCGCCTTGGGCGGGTCGATGGCGATGCGCTCGATCAGGTCGCCCAGTTCCAGCAGCACGTCCTGCGACATCGCATTGACGCTGCTGTCCTGGCGGTCGAGGCTGAGCACCACGACACCATCGTCACGGATCTGCGGGTGCCAATGTGAGAAGCGGAGCCCATCGAAGCCTGAGAGCATGGGGACGTTCCATCCGGTTGTGTATGGAGAAGGGGGCTATGATCCAGAGGTTGTTTCCTCCCCGTCAAATCCCTATAGCTGGGGGAGAACGACCGCCGGTTCGCTGCCTGGATCGGAAACCTTAACGGAACGGTGGTTAAAAGCTGGTGCGGCGTCGTTGATCGGTCGCTGAACTTTTCCCGGGATTGGCAGTCTCATTGCCCGACGTCGGTTGGGCTGACAGGAGTGCGGCCCCCAATGGCCGAGGTTGAAACACCACAGGAGCTGGACCTGGAACTGGTCCGGCGCGTGCAGCGCGGCGAAAGTGCGGCGTTCGATGTCCTGGTGCGCAAGTACCAGCACCGGATCGTCGCCCTGATCGGGCGCTACATCGCCGACTGGAGTGAATGTCAGGACGTCGCACAGGACACGTTCGTCCGCGCGTATCGCGCGATCGGCAGTTTCCGTGGCGACGCCCAGTTCTATACCTGGTTGCACCGGATCGCCGTGAACACTGCCAAGAACCATCTCGCCGCCCACAACCGCCGCCCGCCCACCGATGACATCGACATCGGGGACGCCGAGCAGTACGACAGCGGCACCCGCCTGCGCGACACCGACACGCCCGAGCGCGAACTGATGCGCCAGGAGCTGGAACAGACGGTGATGAAGGCGGTGGCGGCATTGCCGGAGGAACTGCGTTCGGCCATCACCCTGCGCGAGGTGGATGGCATGAGTTACGAGGAAATCGCGCAGAAGATGGGGTGCCCGATCGGCACCGTGCGGTCGCGGATTTTCCGTGCCCGTGAGGCCATCGACACTGAACTTCGGCCGCTGCTGGATATCGGCAGCGCCACCCGCGAGAAGAGCCGCGTATGACCCCCAAGATGCCTACCCCTGGAAACGCCGGCACCGCGCCGGACAAGCTGGATGCCCATAACCGCCAGCAGCTGTCGGCGCTGATCGACGGCGAACTGTCGGCCGACGAGGCGCGCTTCATGCTGCGCCGGCTGGAACACGACGAAGCGCTGTCCGGGTGCCACGAACGCTGGCAGATGCTCGGTGATGTGCTGCGCGGGCAGGCCTGTGCGCCCGCGCCGCAGGCGTTCGCCGACCGCATCCGCGTGGCGGTGGCCGCCGAGCCGCGGCCGCAGCTGCAGCCGGCGGCAGCACCGGCCACGGTGCGTCGCGGTGGCTGGCGTCGGTGGGGCGGCGGTGCCGCCCTGGCCGCCTCGGTGGCGGCGGTGGCGATGTTCATGACCCGCGAGCAGCTGCCCAGCGAGACGCCGCTGCCCGCGCAGACCACGGTGATCGCCAGCCAGGCCGAACTGCCGCCGGCGCCACCCGCCACCACGGCCGCCTCGGTCGATGCCGCCCTGGTCGTGGCCGCCGCGCCAGCCGCAGCGGTCGCGGCGGCCAGCCGCCGGCAGGATGTGGCGGCCGCGCGCCGCAACAGCGCCACCCGTACCCAGCAGGCCGCGCGCGGCGCGGTCGAGCGCAGCGCCGAGCCGCAGCGTGCTGTCGCCGTCAGCCCCGCGCCGGCAGTGCCGGCTGCGGCCGCGCGCGCCTATCCGTTCGGTGACGTCGGCAGCCTGCAGGCCAAGCCCTGGCCGCGCTCCACTCTGGCCCCGGCCGGTGGCGGCGCGCTCAATGCCAGCTTCTCCACGCAGGAGCCGCGCGCCGCGTTCTATCCGTTCGAGCCGCGCCTGCAGGAGGCCGAACCGGCCGTGCCGGCCAGCCGCAGCCATCGCGACTGAGCCGCGTGGCATTCCGATGTTCGCGCTGCGGCCGTCCGGCCGCAGCGTCCCTCTCCCTTTCTTCCTGACCCGGAGGCTCGCGTCTGATGACCCCTCGCATGCGTAAGCAGGCCCTGTCCCTGCTGGCTCTGTCCCTGACTCTTCCCCTCGGGGCCTGTGCCCAGTCGCCGTCCCCGACCGCGCCGGTGGCGGCCGCCCCCGCCGCTGCGCCGCGCGCGCCGGCTCCGCAACTGGTCAGCGGGCTGCCGGACTTCACCAACCTGGTCGAACAGGTCGGGCCCGGCGTGGTCAACGTCGAGACCACCATCGTGCGCACCGCACGCAGCGCCCGGGCGATGGGGCCCGGCGATGACGACATGCCGGAATTCTTCCGCCGCTTCTTCGGTCCCGATTTCCAGATGCCCGGCCAGCCGGGCGGGCAGGGCGAGGCGCCCCAGGGGCGTGGCATGGGCTCGGGCTTCATCATCTCGGCCGACGGCTATGTGCTGACCAACTACCACGTGGTCGCCGATGCCAGCGAGGTGAAGGTCAAGCTGGGCGACCGCCGCGAATTCACCGCCAAAGTGATCGGCAGTGACCAGCAGTACGACGTGGCCCTGCTCAAGATCGACGCGAAGAACCTGCCGACCGTGCGCGTCGGCGACTCCAACACGCTCAAGCCGGGCCAGTGGGTGGTCGCGATCGGCTCGCCGTTCGGCCTGGACCACTCGGTCACCGCCGGCGTGGTCAGCGCGGTCGGTCGCAGCACCGGCGGTCCGGACCAGCGCTACGTGCCGTTCATCCAGACCGACGTGGCGATCAACCAGGGCAACTCGGGCGGCCCGCTGCTCAATACCCGCGGTGAAGTGGTCGGCATCAACTCGCAGATCTTCTCCGCCTCCGGCGGCTACATGGGCATCAGCTTCGCGATCCCGATCGACCTGGCGATGGGCGCGGTCGAGCAGATCAAGACCTCCGGCCGGGTCAGCCGTGGCCAGCTGGGGGCCGTGGTCGAGCCGATCGACGGGTTGAAGGCGCAGGGCCTGGGCCTGCCCGACAGCCGTGGTGCGCTGGTCAACCAGATCGTGCCTGGCAGTGCGGCAGCCAAGGCTGGCGTGGAAATCGGCGATGTCATCCGCTCCGTCAACGGCAGCATGGTCAATGCCTGGTCGGATCTGCCGCCGGCGATCGGCGCGATGCCGCCGGGCAGCAAGGTACGCCTGGGCATCGTGCGCGAGGGCAAGGAGCGCGAGCTCACCGCCACCCTGACCGAGCTGGCCGAGGACGCCGAGCGCGCCAGCAGCCGCCCGGCCACGGCCGACGCGGCCACGCCGCAGGCCGGCGCCAACGCCCTGCTGGGCCTGGAGGTCATCGACTTGACCGCTGCCCAGCGCAAGCAGCTGGGCCTGGAGTCCGGTGAAGGCGTGCGCATCACCCGGGTGACCGGCCAGGCCGCGCGGGATGCGCAGCTGTCGCAGGGCATGGTGATCCTGCAGGTCGGGCGCACCCCGGTTGGCAGTGTGGCAGCGCTGGATCGCCAGCTGTCGGGCTACAAGAAGGGTGACGTGGTGATGCTGCTGGTCCGCTCCGGCGCCGGCAACAGCGCGTTCGTGGCGATCAGGACGGGGCGGTAAGCCCCGCCATTGCTGCGTTTCCGGGCCCGCTTCGGCGGGCCCGGTCGTTTCTGGAGGGCATTGGCGACAATCGGACGTCGGCCCACGCGGGAGCCGGCCGGCCATGCGATAATGTGTCGTTATCCTGACGACGCGACGCGCCGCCGCCACCTATGTCCTCTGATTCGATGCGGAACATCCGCAACTTCTCCATCATCGCCCACGTCGACCACGGCAAGTCCACGCTGGCCGATCGCATCATCCAGCTTTGCGGTGGCCTCCAGGCCCGCGAGATGGAGGCGCAGGTGCTCGACTCCAACCCGATCGAGCGCGAGCGTGGCATCACCATCAAGGCCCAGTCGGTCTCCTTGCCCTACGTGGCAAAAGACGGCCAGACCTACCACCTGAACTTCATCGACACCCCCGGGCATGTCGACTTCTCCTATGAAGTCAGCCGCTCGCTGGCCGCCTGCGAAGGCGCGCTGCTGGTGGTCGATGCGGCCCAGGGTGTGGAAGCGCAGTCGGTCGCCAACTGCTACACCGCGGTGGAGCAGGGGCTGGAAGTGGTGCCGGTGATCAACAAGATCGACCTGCCCACCGCCGACATCGAGCGCGCCAAGGCCGAGATCGAGGCCGTGATCGGCATCGACGCCACCGATGCGGTGCCGGTCAGTGCCAAGACCGGCCTGAACGTGCAGGACGTGCTGGAGGCGATCGTGCACCGCATTCCGCCGCCGGTGCCGCGCGATACCGACAAGCTGCAGGCGCTGATCATCGACTCGTGGTTCGACAACTACCTGGGCGTGGTCTCGCTGGTGCGCGTGATGCAGGGCCAGATCAAGGCCGGCGACAAGCTGCAGGTGATGTCCACCGGCCGCAACCACCAGGTCGACAACGTCGGCGTGTTCACGCCCAAGCGCAAAGTGCTGCCGGCCCTGCGCGCCGGTGAAGTGGGCTGGGTCACCGCGAGCATCAAGGACGTCCACGGCGCGCCCGTCGGCGACACCCTGACCCTGGCGGCCGATCCGGCGCCCAAGCCGCTGCCCGGTTTCCAGGAAATGCAGCCGCGCGTGTTCGCCGGCCTGTTCCCGGTCGATGCCGAAGATTACCCGGACCTGCGCGAAGCGCTGGACAAGCTGCGCCTGAACGACGCCGCGCTGCGTTTCGAGCCGGAAAGCTCCGAAGCGATGGGCTTCGGCTTCCGCTGCGGCTTCCTCGGCATGCTGCACATGGAAATCGTGCAGGAGCGCCTGGAGCGCGAATACAACCTGGACCTGATCAGCACCGCGCCGACCGTGGTCTATGAAGTGCTCAAGACCGACGGCTCGATCATCAACATGGACAACCCGGCCAAGCTGCCGCCGGTGAACCAGGTCGAGGAGATCCGCGAGCCGATCATCCGTGCCAACGTGCTCACGCCTGAAGAGTACATCGGCAACATCATCAAGCTGTGCGAAGAAAAGCGCGGCAGCCAGATCGGCATCAACTACCTCGGCAGCCAGGTGCAGATCAGCTACGAGCTGCCGATGGCCGAGGTGGTGCTGGACTTCTTCGACAAGCTCAAGTCGGTCAGCCGCGGCTACGCCTCGCTGGACTACCACTTCGTGCGCTTCGATGCCGGTCCGTTCGTCCGCGTGGACGTGCTGATCAACGGCGACAAGGTCGATGCGCTGTCGCTGATCGTGCACCGCAGCCACGCCGACCGGCGCGGCCGCGAGCTGTGCGAGAAGATGAAGGAACTGATCCCCCGGCAGATGTTCGACGTGGCCATCCAGGCCGCCGTGGGCTCGCAGATCATCTCCCGCACGACCGTCAAAGCCATGCGCAAGAACGTTCTTGCCAAGTGCTATGGTGGCGACGTTTCGCGCAAGAAGAAGCTGTTGGAGAAGCAGAAGGAAGGCAAGAAGCGCATGAAGCAGGTGGGCCGCGTGGAGATCCCGCAGGAAGCCTTCCTCGCCGTGCTGCAGATGGACAAGTAAGGCACCCGATCCCAAGGACACCGCATGAAATTGTTTGAAATCCTCCTGGTCGTACTGACGCTGGCCTCCGGGCTGATCCTGCTGGCCGACAAGCTGTACTTCGCCAGGCGCCGTGCCGCGCGCGCCGGCCTGCTGGATTCCGAACCGGTGCTGGTCGACTACTCGCGGGCGTTCTTCCCGGTGCTGGCGATCGTGCTGGTGGTGCGCAGCTTCATCGCCGAGCCGTACAAGATTCCGTCCAGCTCGATGATGCCCAACCTGCTGATCGGCGATTTCATCCTGGTCAACAAGTTCTCCTATGGCCTGCGCCTGCCGCTGAACAACGCCAAGATCGTCCCGCTGGGCGAACCCAAGCGCGGCGACGTGGTGGTGTTCCACTTCCCGGGCCATTCCGACGCCGATCCGGCCAAGGGCGAGAACTTCATCAAGCGCGTCATCGGCGTGCCGGGGGACGAGGTCGCCTTCCAGGGCGATGGCCTGATCCTCAACGGCGAGCCGGTGAAGTACGACAACAAGGGTATCTATGCCGGCCATCTCGGCCAGGGCGACGGCAGCACGCTGCTGGTCGAACACCTGCCGGGCCGCACCCACACCGTGCTGGAGACCGACTATCCGCGGGGCCAGGGCCAGTGGACCGTGCCGGCCGGCAAGTACCTGGTCATGGGCGACAACCGCGACAACAGCGATGATGGCCGCTTCTGGGGCCTGCTGCCGGAGGAGAATCTCCGGGGCAAGGCGTTCCTGATCTGGCTGAACTGCTCGGGCTGGTTCTGCAAGGATGGCTTCGAGCCGTCGCGGATCGGCTCGACCATCAACTGATCCATCACACCGGCGTATCTGGGGAGAACGCAATGAAGACGATGAACACGCAACGTGGCCTTACCCTGACCTCGTTCCTGGCGGTACTGATCGTGGTCGCCTTTGGCCTGTACGTCGGCATGAAGCTGTTCCCGATGTACCAGGAGTACTACTCGGTGCGGTCGGCGATGAAGAGCCTGGCCAAGGAGCCGGGCGTGGGCAACATGGAGCCCGGGCGTGTCCAGGATCTGTTCTTCAAGCGGCTGTACATCAATTACTCCGAAAACGTGAAGCCGGCCAACGTCAAGTTCGATCGTATCGATGGCGGCTGGAACATGAAGGTCAACTACGAAGTGCGTCGTGAAATGATCGGCAACCTCGACGTGGTGGGCCGGTTCGATACCAACCAGGAATTGACCCGTAGCGGTGCCGAATAAAACCTTCCAACGCGGTGACCTGATCGGCCACCCCTTCCACGATCCGGGTCTGCTGCAGCAGGCCCTGACGCATCGCAGTGCCGGCACGCCCAACAACGAGCGGCTGGAGTTCCTCGGCGACAGCATCGTCAACATGATGGTGGCCCAGGCGCTGTACGAGCGCTGGCCCAAGGCCGACGAGGGCGCGCTCACCCGCGCCCGGGCCGAGCTGGTGCGCGAAGGCGCGCTGGCGGTGATCGCCCGCACCCTGCAGCTGGGCGACCGGCTCACCCTGGGGCCCGGCGAGATGAAGTCCGGCGGCCAGCGCCGGGACTCGATTCTGGCTGATGCGCTGGAAGCGGTGGTCGCGGCGATCTACCTGGATGCCGGCTTTGCCGCCTGCCAGGCGGTGGTGCTGCCCTGGTTCAGCCCCTCGATGGAGGCGCTGCCCGCCACCGGCAAGCCGGAGAAAGACCCCAAGACGCGCCTGCAGGAATGGCTGCAGGCCCGACAGAAGGCGCTCCCACAGTACGAACTGGTGTCAGAATCGGGTGACGATCACGCCAAGACCTTCCGGGTACGCTGCGGCGTAACCGATCCTGCCGTCAGCACCGAAGGCGAAGGTGCCTCGCGACGGCTGGCCGAACAACAGGCGGCGGCCGCCGCCCTAGAGCAACTGGATTCCAAGTGAGCGAAGCAACCCCCCATCGTAGCGGCAGCGTGGCCGTCATCGGCCGCCCCAATGTCGGCAAATCCACCCTGACCAATGCCCTGGTCGGCGCCAAGGTCAGCATCGTGTCCAACCGGCCGCAGACCACGCGGCACCGGCTGCTCGGCATCGCCAGCTATCCGGAAGGGCAGCTGGTGCTGGTCGATACGCCTGGCCTGCACAAGGTGCAGAAGCGCGCCATGAACCGGGTGATGAACCGGGCGGCGCGCGGCTCGCTGGAAGGTGTCGACGCCGGGCTGCTGGTGATCGAGGCCGGCCGCTGGGACGAGGAAGACACCCTGGCCTTCAACGTCCTCAGCGATGCGGGCGTGCCGGTGGTGCTGGTGGTCAACAAGATCGACCGCCTCAAGGACAAGGGCGCGCTGCTGCCGTTCCTGCAGGAAGTGACCGCGGGCCGCAACTTTGCCGCGGTGCATCCGATTTCCGCGCAGAAGCGCAACGGCCTGGACGCGCTGGTGCGCGACGTGCTGAAGCTGCTGCCCGAAGCCCCGCCGATGTTCGGCGAGGATGAGATCACCGACCGCAGCCAGCGCTTCCTGGCCGGCGAACTGGTCCGCGAGCAGCTGATGCGCCAGCTCGGCGAAGAGCTGCCGTATGCCACCACGGTGGAGATCGAACGCTTCGTCGAAGACGGCAACCTGCTGCGCATCGGCGCGGTGATCTGGGTCGAGCGCGAAGGCCAGAAGGCGATCGTGATCGGCAAGGGCGGTACCCGCCTGAAGGATATCGGCGCCAAGGCCCGCATGCAGATGGAACGTCTGTTTGGTGCCAAGGTGTTCCTGGAGACCTGGGTGCGCGTGCGTGAAGGCTGGTCCGACGACGAAGCCGCGCTGAAGGCGTTCGGCTACGAATGAACCGCCACGGGCGCGCGCAGTGGCGCGGCGTCCGTCGTGTCCCGGCGTGCGCCGCGGTGGACACCCACCGGTCGGGTCGGGTCCGGGGCTAGGCCATGCGCATCGACGATGAACCGGCCTTCGTTCTGCATGCCCGCCCCTGGCGGGAGACCAGCCTGCTGGTGGAAGTGCTGACCGAACAGCATGGCCGGATCGGCCTGCTGGCGCGGGGGGTGTCCAGTGCGCGCAGCCAGCCGCTGCGGGCGGCACTGCAGCCCCTGCAATGGATCCGCCTGAGCGCGGTCCAGCGCGGCGAACTGGCCCAGCTGCGCGGTGCCGAGGCGCTCGATGCGGCCCCGCGGCTGCTCGGCGACGCGATGCTGGCCGGCTTCTACATCAACGAACTGCTGCTGCGCCTGGCACCCCGCCAGGACCCGCTGCCCGATCTGTATGACGCCTACGCGGTGGTACGCCAGCGGCTGCGCGACGGCGAACCGTTGGCGTGGACGCTGCGCCGCTTCGAACGGGATCTGCTGGAGGCGCTGGGAGTGGGGTTCGACCTGGCCCATGACGGCGATGGCGAGCCGCTCGATCCGGCCGCCCGCTACGAGCTCGACCCGGGCAATGGCCCCCGGCGCCTGCTCAGCGACCGGGGTGCCGACCAGCGGCGCGGCGCGGCCACCGGCAGCGCGCTGCTGGCGCTGGGCGCGGACCGCCTGCCCGGTGCCGAGGACTTGGGCAGCCTGCGCCGCAGCATGCGCACGGTCCTGCTGCACCACCTCGGCGGGCGGGGGCTGAAATCCTGGGAGATGCTCGACGACCTGTCGCGCCGCCGCTAGGGGCGGGCGGCGCGGTGAATCTCAATGCAGCAGCGATTCCACCGCCGCGCGGAACTGGGTCTGCGCACCGCCGGACTCCGGGGCCTGGTGCAGCTGGCGTACGGCACGGGCCAGGCGCGCGGCGCCGACGAAGCCGCAACTGGCCTGCAACCGGTGCAGTTGCCCGCGCAGCGCACGCACATCCTGCTGGAGCAGGGCCTGGGCCACTGCATCGCGCACCCCGGGCAGCTCGGCCAGGAACAGTTCGCGCAGGGCGATGAGATGGTTGCGCTGCCCGTTCAGGGCCGCCAGGGCGGTGGTCTCGTCCCAGTCCTGGCGCTCACCCTCGGCGTTGATTTCCGCCCCGGCCGCCGTGCCGCCGGGGCTGTTGACCAGCGCGCGGCGCACCGCCTTCAGCAGTTGTTCGCGGGTCAGCGGCTTGATCAGCGTCTCGCTGAAGCCGGCTTCGCGCAGCCGGGCATGGATGCTGCTGTCGCCATCGGCCGTGTGCGCCAGCGCCGGGGTATCCGGCCGCGAGCGGCGCAGGGCCTGCAGCAGCTCGGTACCGTTGCCGTCGGGCAGGTTGACGTCGATCAGCCACAGGTCATGGCCGCCGCCATTGGCGCGGTCCATCGCGGTGGCCAGCGAATCGGCGGTATCGACCTCGG
This sequence comes from Stenotrophomonas sp. LGBM10, assembly GCF_046736075.1. Taxonomy (GTDB): domain Bacteria; phylum Pseudomonadota; class Gammaproteobacteria; order Xanthomonadales; family Xanthomonadaceae; genus Stenotrophomonas. The sequence goes on along the minus strand of NZ_CP177163.1, from coordinate 981,582 downwards.
CGGGCAGGGTTTCCAGCGCGGCCTTGAAGAAGCCGCGGCTGATGGTGTCGTCCTCGACGAGCAGGAATCGGGGCATCGGATCCCGCGGGGTCATCTGCATTGGGGCTGCCTCCATGTCAGCTGTGGCCCATATTAAACAGGTCCGGGGCCGCTGCAAACGGTTTCTGAGCAGCCCAATGCCTCCATCTGCGACAATACGCACCCTTTTTGCCCGCAGCCTGTTGCCACGTGGCCCGAACCCGCTCCCGCCTCGACCGTACCCCCTTCCAGACCGACATCCTCGACCTCAGCCACGATGGCCGTGGCGTGGCCCGCCGTGACGGCGAGGGTGGCAAGGTCACCTTCATCACCGGCGCGCTGCCGGGCGAAGTGGTGACCGCCGAACCGACCGCCCGCAACCGCCACTTCGACGAGGCACGCACGCTGGAGGTGGTGACCGCCTCGCCGCAGCGCGTGACGCCGCGCTGCCCGCATTTCGGCGTGTGCGCCGGCTGCGTGCTGCAGCACCTGGAGGAGTCGCAGCAGATCGTGGCCAAGCAGCGGGTGCTGATGGACAACCTGACCCGCATCGGCCACGTCACCCCGGGCACCGTGCTGCCGCCGCTGGTCGGTGACAGCTGGGGCTACCGCCGCAAGGGGCGGTTCTCGGTGCGTCGGGTCGAGAAGAAGGACAAGACCCTGGTCGGCTTCCGCGAGCAGGACCCGCGCTTCGTCGCGGACCTGTCGCAGTGCCTGACCGTGATCCCGGAGATCGGCAGCAAGGTCGGCGCGATGGCCACCTTCATCGAGACCTTGGACGGCAAGCGCGACATCCCGCAGATCGAGTTCATCGCCGGCGACGACGCGATCATGCTGACGATCCGCCACATGCAGCCGCTCAGCGACGCCGACCGTGCCGCGTGGACCGCCTTCGGGCAGGAACACGGCTTTGCGATCTCGCTGCAGCCCGGTGGCGTGGAGTCGGTGCAGCCGCTGTGGCCGGCCGAGGTGCCGTTGTCGTTCAAACTGGCGCCGTGGGATGTCGAGCTGGCCTTCCGGCCGCTGGACTTCATCCAGGTGAACGCATCGCTCAACGTGAAGATGATCGCGCTGGCGCTGGAACTGCTCGACGCCGGCCCGGACGAGCGGGTGCTCGATCTGTTCTGCGGCCTGGGCAACTTCACCCTGCCGCTGGCACGTACCGTGCGCGAAGTGGTCGGCGTGGAAGGCGATCCGGGCCTGGTGGCGCGTGCACGCGAAAACGCCGAGCGCAATGGTCTGGACAACGCCCAGTTCCATGCCGCGGACCTGACCCAGGACCAGCGCCAGACGCCGTGGATGCGGCAGGGCTTCGACAAGCTGCTGCTGGACCCGCCGCGCTCGGGTGCCATCGAAGTGCTGCAGCAGCTGCCGCTGAAGCAGTTCAAGCGCATCGTCTACGTCAGCTGCCATCCCGGCTCGCTGGCGCGTGACGCTGGCTATCTGGTCAACGAACAGGGCTTCACCCTGGTCTCGGCCGGCGCAATGGACATGTTCCCGCACACCGCGCACGTGGAAAGCATCGCGGTGTTCGAGAAGCGCTGACGCAGTTCGCCGGCCGCGTCCGCTACTGCGGCGTGGCCGGTGCGTTCTGCCACTGTCCGTCCACCCGGATGAACGCCATCGGCTGGCGACCCTGCTCACCGGCGACGCGCGCGCTGACCTGGCATTCGATCACCGGCGCGTCCTCGCCGATGTCGCACGCATCCACCCCGACCACGTCGGCCGTGCGCGCCGCCTGTGCCAGATCGGCACGCGCGCCAGCGTCTGCCTCCTGCGCGGCGCGCGCGATGAACGTCTCGCGCAGCAGGACCTGCACGCGGTCCGTCGGCGGAACGGGCACCGGGAGGTGGCGCTGTTCGATCGGCATCGTCCAATGTCCCTCTGCGTGGGTAAAGCGCAGCAGGCGATAGACCGGCTCCGGACCGGCCTGCGCGGTCGTGATGCAGTCCACCGTGGGGATGGCGGCACCGCTGTGCGGCATGCAGCTGGACAACGCCAGCAGGCGGGGACGAAACGCCTCGGCGACCATGCGGCTGCTGTCGGTGGCCGGCCGGTCGGCGAGGGCGGCATCGAACAGTGCGTCCATCGCCGACTGTGCCTGCGCCAGCGTGGGGATGCCCGGCGTGGCAGCGCTGGCGGCCAGCGGGAGCAGCGCCAGGGTGGTGAGGGCGATGCGGCGCAGGGTGGGGCGATGGCGTGTCATCGTGGCGGGATCCTTGCAGGGGGCGCGCAGTGTAGGCGCCGCGCGGCCATACTGTGCGCATGGGCATTGAAATCGAACGCAAATTCCTCGTCACCGGCGACGGCTGGCGCACCGCCGCGCACGCGGTAATCCCGATGGCGCAGGGCTACATCAACGACGCTGCCGCGCTCGACAGTGGCGCGCAGAAGGCCTCGGTGCGCGTGCGCATCCAGGGCGGGCAGGCGTTCCTCAATCTGAAGTCGCGCGAGATCGGCCACACCCGGCAGGAGTTCGACTATCCGATTCCGGTGGACGACGCGCGAGCGCTGCTCGCATTGAGCGTCGGCGGACTGATCGACAAGCGCCGGCATCTGGTCGAACACGGCGGGCTGGTCTGGGAGGTCGATGAATTCCTCGGCGACAACGCCGGGCTGGTGGTGGCCGAGGTCGAGCTGGAGCACGCCGACCAGTCCATCGCCATGCCGGCATGGGTGGGCGAGGAAGTCACCGACGACGTGCGCTACTACAACCTGGCGCTGGCCGCCCATCCGTTCAGCCGCTGGGTCAGGTAGCAGCGGGCGCAGTGCGCTTCTCCGCTCGGGTCCAGCGCGAGCGTGAAGGGCCCCGTCGCGGCGCGCACCGCGACGGGGCTCGGCGTAGCCCGAATCCCGCATGTAGTGCCGGCCGCTGGCCGGCTTCTGCAAGGCGCCAGTGGCCCATCTCCCGCCGCCCCTCCCGCCGCCCCCTTTTTTCCGCAGACCGGCATCCCCATCTCCGGGAGATGAAAATCGATATCTGGTCGGACGTGGTGTGCCCCTGGTGCTGGATCGGTAAACACCGGTTCGAGCAGGGCCTGGCCCTTCTGGGCGACGATGCGCCCGAGGTCGAGGTGCGTTGGCGGCCGTTCCAGCTGGATCCGGACGCCGGCACCACCCCGGTGCCGCTGCGCGAGGCCTACCGGGCCAAGTTCGGCAGTGCCGAGCGCACCGGACAGATCCTTTCCCAGACCCAGGCCACGGCGCGTGCCGAAGGCCTGCCGATGGACTTCGACCAGGACCAGGTGCGGGTCACCACGCTGCCGGCCCACCGCCTGTTGTGGCTGGCCGGGCGCGAGGGCGTGCAGGCGGCGGTGGGCGAGGCGCTGTTCCGGGCGCATTTCGTTCACGGGCGCAATCTGGCCGATCCGCAGACGCTGATCGAGGCTGCGGCTGCTGGCGGGATCCCCGCTGACCGGGTGACCGCGCTGCTGGCCGGTGAGGAGGGCATGGAGGAGATCCAGGCCGACCTCGCCCAGGCCCGCGCGGTGGGCATTCAGTCGGTGCCCACCTTTGTGATCAATGACCGCTACGCCGTGCAGGGTGCCCAGCCGCCCGAGGCGTTTGCCCAGGCGCTGCGGCAGATCGCGGCGGAAGGCGCGGCGGGAGCTTCCTGACCGACGTGGCCACGGCCGCGCGGTCGTGGCCCACGGCGCGCGGGTTCTGCGACAATGCGGCGGTGCGCCATCGCGGCGCCCCGTATTGGAGATGACCCATGCTCGTGATCGGCGTCGCCGGCACCGAACTCACCGCCCAGGAGCGGCAGTGGCTGCAGCATGACGCCGTGGCCGGTGTCATCCTGTTCAAGCGCAATTTTGCCTCGCGCGAGCAGGTTGCCGCGTTGTCGGCCGCGATCCGCGCCGCCGCGCCGCGTCCGATCCTGATCTGCGTGGACCAGGAAGGCGGCCGCGTGCAGCGCTTCCGTGACGGCTACAGCGCGCTGCCGCCGCTGCAGGGCTTCGATGCGCAGTATGCCAAGGACCCCGAGGCCGCCCTGGCCCTGGCCGAGCAGCATGCCTGGCTGATGGCCAGCGAAGTGCGCGCCAGCGGTGTGGACCTGAGCTTCGCGCCAGTGGTCGACCTGGGCCGGGGCAACCTGGCCATCGGCGACCGCGCCTTCAGCGCCGATCCGGCCGTGGTGGCCGCGTTCACCCGCGCCTACGTGCGCGGCATGCACAGCGTTGGCATGGCCGCCACGCTCAAACACTTCCCCGGCCACGGCACGGTGAAGGAAGACACCCACGTCGACGATGCCAGCGACCCGCGCACGCTGGATGAACTGCGCGCGCTGGACCTGGTGCCGTTCGTGGCCGGCATCGAGGCCGGTGCCGACGCGGTGATGATGGCCCATGTGGTCTACCCGCAGGTGGCGCCGGAGCCGGCAGGCTACTCGCCACGCTGGATCGAGCAGATCCTGCGCGGGGAGATGGGCTTCCGCGGCGTGGTGTTCTCCGACGACATCGGCATGGCTGCATCGTTCTCCGCCGGTGGCGTGAAGGCGCGCGTGGATGCGCACCTGGACGCCGGCTGCGACGTGGTGCTGGTCTGCCACCCCGAACTGGTGGAAGAATCGCTGCGCGCGGTCGAAGGCCGCACCCTCAATACCGCCGCGTTGCTGGGCCTGATCGGCCGCGGCGCGCTGGGCTGGGACGGCCTGCTGGCCGATACCCGCCACGGCAACACCCAATCCCGTTTGCTTGACACCCTTGGAAGAACCGTCTGATGCCCAACCTCACCATTTCCCAGGCCCTGGCCCAGGCCGACCTGCTGGTCGACCGTCCCACCATCGACAAGGCCATCGGCGGCATCGCTGACGCCATCGCGCGCGATTACAAGGGCGAAGTGCCGTTGTTCCTGTCGATCATGCACGGCGCGCTGCCGTTCGCCGGCCAGCTCGCGCTGGAGCTGGGCGCCCGTGGCCAGGACGTGCAGTTCGATTACCTGCACGCGACCCGCTACCGCGGTGAAACCACCGGCGGCGACCTGGTCTGGAAGCACAAGCCGGCCACCGCGCTGTTCGGCCGCCGTGTGCTGCTGGTCGACGACATCCTCGATGAAGGCTACACGCTGCAGGGCGTGCGCACCTGGTGCCTGGAACAGGGCGCTACCGACGTGCGCATCGCCGCGCTGACGGTCAAGCAGCACGACCGCGCGCTGCCGGACATCAAGGCCGATTACGCCGGTATCGATCTGCCCGACCGTTACGTGTTCGGCTTCGGCATGGACGTCAACGAGACGCTGCGCTGCGTGCCGGCCATCTACGCGATGAAGGAATGATGGAACACATCGCACTGGCCGTCATCGGCGGCACCGGCGTCTACAAACTGGCCCAGCTTGACGATGTCAGCAGCCACCAGGTCGAGACGCGCTACGGCACTCCCTCCGGCCCGATCCGGGTCGGTACGCTGCTCGGCCAGCGCGTGGCGTTTCTGGCCCGTCACGGCGAAGGCCACTCGCTGCCGCCGCACAAGATCAATTACCGCGCCAATCTCGCTGCGCTGCAGCAGATTGGGGCAACGCGCGTGCTGGCGCTCAACACCGTCGGCGGCATCACCGACGCGTTCGGTCCGCGCGTGCTGGCCTGCCCGGACCAGTTGATCGACTACACCTGGGGACGCATTTCCACGCTGTGCGAAGAGCCCGGCAGCGAAGTGCTGCACGTGGACTTCGGGCATCCGTACACGCCGATGCTGCGCAGCAAGGTGTTGGCCGCGGCCAAGGTCACCGGCGTGCGTCTGCAGGACGGCGGGTGCTACGGCGCCACGCAGGGCCCGCGGCTGGAAACCAATGCGGAGATCGCACGCATGCGTCGCGACGGCTGCGATCTGGTCGGCATGACCGGCATGCCCGAAGCGAGCCTGGCGCGTGAACTCGGCCTGGATTACGCCTGCCTGGCGATCGTGGCCAACTGGGCGGCCGGGTGTGGCGATGGCGACGAAATCACGATGGCCGAAGTGCTGGCCAACGTCGATGCCGCGTCGGCAGGTTTGCCGGAACTGATCGGGGAATTGGCGCGGGGGTGATTGTCATTGCGGAACAAGCTTTGCATACTCCGGCAGTGCGCTGGTTGAGCGTACACCACCCATTCATTGAAGAAGGTCTCGCATTACCATGCCGAACGGTACCGTCAAGTGGTTCAACGACGCCAAGGGATTTGGCTTTATCTCGCCGGAGGACGGCAGCGCCGACGTCTTCGCGCACTTCTCCGCGATCAACGCCAAGGGTTTCCGCAGCCTGCAGGAAGGCCAGCGTGTCACGTACGACGTGACCCAGGGCCCGAAGGGCGCCCAGGCTTCGAACATTGTGCCGGCTGAGTGATTTTCTCGGTTGAGCATTGAAAACCCCGCTTCGGCGGGGTTTTTTTTGCGCACGGTGTGAACTTGATCACGCTCATAGGGACATGACATGACGCAGCCGCGCACGGTGGCGATCATCGGTTACGGCACGGCCGGCCAGGCATTGTCGATTCTTCTTTCACGCGATCATCACGTCGTGCACGTTTTCGAGCGCGCCAAAGCGCCGGGTCCGGTGGGAGCCGGGTTCCTGCTGCAACCCAGTGGCCTGGACGTGTTGTGGCAGATGGAGCTGTTGCCGCAGGTACTGCGATACGGTGCGCCGGTGCAGCGCCTGTACGGCGAAACACCCTGCGGGCGCGCTGTGATGGACATGCGTTACGCCGGACTGGCTGCGCACCTGCATGGTGTGGGCATGCAGCGCGGTGCCTTGTTCACGCTGTTGGCGCAGGCCTGGGAACACCCGGGCAACCTGCAGGCCGACACGGCGATCGTCGAGGTGGACAGCGCGCACGGCCGCGTGCGCGACGCGCGCGGGAAGTGGCACGGGCCCTACGATGTGGTGATTGCCGCCGATGGCGCTGCCTCCACGCTGCGCGCGCAGGTGGATGACGCGCGGCATGATCGTGAGTACCCGTGGGGCGCACTGTGGTGCCTGGTGGAGCGCCGCCATTGGCCGCACGGCGACGAACTGCGCCAGCGCTACCTGATGGCGCGCAGAATGATCGGCCTGCTGCCCGTAGGCACGCGGCCGGGGGATGACACGCCACGGCTCAGCTTCTTCTGGAGCCTGCCGCGCGATCACTTCGCGCAGTGGGAACGCGACGGCATGGCGCGGTGGCTGGACGACGTTGCAGCGCTATGGCCGGAGGCGCATGGATTGCTGCAGGACGTACCGCCGGAGGCGCTGGCACGCGCGAGCTATCGCGATACGCGGATGCGGCAGTGGCATCGCGGGCGGCTGGTGCTGGCCGGCGACGCGGCGCACGCGATGAGCCCGCAGTTGGGCCAGGGCGTGAACATGGCGCTGCTGGATGCGATCGCGTTGCGCGATGCGCTGCGTGCGCACACCGACCTCACGGCAGCGTTGCAGGCCTACCAGCAGCGGCGGCGTGCACACGTGGCGATCTATCAGTACTGGAGCCACTGGCTGACGCCGTTGTTCCAGTCCGAACGCGACATGCTGGCGCGTGCCCGCGACGTGGTGTTCGGGCCGATGGGGCGGGTGCCTGGCGGGCGCGGGCATATGCTGCGCGTGCTCAGCGGCACGCAGCACGGCTGGCTGGGGCGGTTGCCGCTGTCACCCGGGTTCGTGACGGCGATGGTTGAACGGGCGGCAGAACGCATCAGCTGATAACCACGCGTCACGATGTGAATGCGCGTGCGTGAAGGCGATTACGCCCTGCGTTGACGGTGAACTCACCGTCAACGTGCGACAACGGGAAAGCAGACGCAGCGATGCGTGCGCGCCTCGCGCGACATGATCCGGATTGTTCATCACCCCGGTTTTTTCCGTAGCGGTGCGTCTGCGCCCCAGGTCCCGTGTGGACCGTTATCCCAAGGAGATTGACATGTTGTTCTCGGCCGACACTCTCGAAAGTGAACTCAGCAAGCTGCGCGGTCTGTTGCAGATGCTGCACGAGGATCAGCCGGATGTGATGGAAGACGTATTCGAATTCCATGTCACCAGCCTCATCACGCACACCGCGCCGGAACACCATCCGCGCATCCGCAACGCGGCCCACGACATGCTGGTGGCGATCCAGCAGCAGCCGGCGCGCGCCGTGTCCCGCTCCCCCGAGATCCTGCTGATGCCGGGCACGCTGGTCCCCGCGATGTGATCCACCGCGCCGGCCGGCCAGCGGCCGGTCGTCAGCGCGGCGGCAACGCGATGGCCTGGTCTTCGACGCAGGCCACCAGCCGCTCACCATTCACCAGCACCGGCGCGATGCCTGCGGTGAACCGTGAAAACGCCGGCAGCACGGTGAGGCCCTCGCGCAACCAGAACGCCGGCCAGCGGCGCTGCATGCCGGGCAGACGCGCCAGCGGATGCAGATGGCCGCACAGCACGTGCAGGGTGGCGTGCGGGCGCGGATCATGGCGCAGCAGGAACGGCCCTTCCTGCACTTTTTCGCCGAGCAGTTCGATGCCGAGGTCGGCCTTGGGCAGGGCGCGGTCGTGATTGCCGGCGAGTGCGCCGATGTGCAGTGCGGGATGCTGTTCGCGCCATCCCTGCCACTGGCGGTACCAGGCGGCGCGATGCGCCACGCCGTGCAGTACATCGCCCAGAATCCACAGCGTGTCCACGCGATGCTGCTGCAGCAGCTGCGTCAGCCGCGCCAGGTCGTCGCCGGTGCCGCCGCTGGGCAGGCCGATGCCGGCACGCCGGAACAGATCGGCCTTGCCCAGATGCAGGTCGGCGATCAACAGCGCGCTGCGTGCCGGCCAGTACAACGCGCGTGCGCCGAGCAGCTGCACCGTCTCGCCAGCCAGCGTCAGCGCCAGGTCATTGCCCATGTCGTTTCTCCAGTTGCCGTGCTGCGCGCAGCACGCGGGTTTTCCAGTCTTCGTTGCTGAGCTGGCCACGCATCCGTTCGGCCCAGAGCGGGAACGAGAACGGCCCCAGGCTGGCAAGCGTCTGCACGCACAACGTGCGCGCCTGGCAGCGCCGCAGCGCCGCCGCCAGGCCGCCAAGGTCGAGCTGACTGTGCAGCACTTCGTGTTCGGCGAGCGTCAGCAGGATGTGATCCGGATCGTGCTGCCGCAGCACGTCGTACAGCAGGCCGCCGGATGCCTGCAGCTGGCGCAGGCTGCGCGGCGTGCGGCCTGGCAGCGCCGGCACCAGCATGCCGGACACGCGTGCGATGTCGCGGAACTGACGGCGGGCGAGCTCGCCGAGATTGAGGCTGTCGCGCAGATCCTCGAACAGTCCCTCCGGCTGCAGCAGGCGACGTATCTGCGCCGGCTCCACCGCCACCGCATGCGCAGGCGCGAGCACGAAGCCATAATCATTGGCGGCGTAGGCGAAGGTGTTGGTCTGCAGGCGCGTCCAGCGCATCGCCATCAACGCGGCGATGCCTTCGTTGACCTGCCGCCCCGCGAACGGGTACACGAACAGGTACTGGCCCTCGCGGCGGAGCACGGTTTCCACCAGCAGCCGCGTGGGGCCCGGCAGCTCCGACAGGCGCGCCTGCAGCTGCAGCAGCGGCGCCAGCCAGCGCAGTTCGGCGCTGTCGCCGGGCGTCTCCAGTACCGCCTCCATTTCGCGGCCCAACGCGTCGGACAGCGGCAACCGGCCGCCCTGCCAGCGCGGCACCACGCCGTCGCCGCCACGCGCCAGGCGCACATACGCGGTCATCTGCTCGAGCCGGACCAGCTCCAGCAGGCGCCCGGCAAACTGGAAACGATCGCCCGGCCGCAGACGCCCCACGAACTGTTCTTCCACCGCACCCAGCCGGCCACCGCGCAGGAACTGCACGGTCACGCTGCCGTCGCTGGTGATGGTGCCGATCGACAGGCGGTGGCGCAGCGCCACGCGGCGGTCGTGGACGCGGTACACGCCATCGTCGTCGCGCACGACCTTGTGGAAGTCCGGGTACTGCGCGAGCGCGCGGCCGCCCTGCACGATGAAGGCCAGCACGCCCGCCCACTGCGCCGCTTCCAGGCCGGCAAAAGCGTGGGTGCGGCGCACCTGCGCCAACAACGCATCGGCATCGAAGCCACCGCCGAGCGCACAGCTCACGCAATGCTGGGCCAGCACGTCCAGCGACAGGCGCAGCGGACGCCGCGCTTCGATCACGCCATCGGCCAGTGCGCGTCGCGCCGCCGCGTACTCCACCAGTTCCAGCGCATGCGATGGCACGCAGACGATATGCCCGGATTCCCCGGGACGATGGCGTGCACGACCGGCACGCTGCAGCAGGCGTGCGATGCCCTTGGGGCTGCCGATCTGCAGCACCTGGTCCACCGCCGGGAAGTCCACGCCGAGATCCAGGCTGGATGTGGCTACCACGCAGCGCAGGCGACCCTCGCGCAGACCCTCCTCGGCGGCGCGCCGCAGTGCAGGGTCCAGCGAGCCGTGGTGCAGTGCCAGCGTCGCCGGGTCCTCCGGCCATACCGCCGTCAACGCCTGGTGCCACAGTTCCGCGTGCGCGCGGGTGTTGGTGAACAGCAGGCTGGTGCGCGCCGACAGGAGGCGTTCCAGCACGCGCTGCAGCTGCGACAGGCCCAGATGCCCGGCCCACGGGAAGCGTTCGCCGTGCGCGGGCAGCAGCGTTTCCAGCGTCATCGGGCGGGGGCGGGCGCCGGCCACCAGCGGCGCATCGGGCCGGTCCGGCAGCAGCACCTCGCGTGCTTCGTCGAGGTTGCCCAGCGTCGCCGACAATCCCCACACCTGCAGCGACGGCAGTGCGTCGCGCAGGCGGCGCAGGTTCAACTGCAGCAGCACGCCGCGCTTGTTGCCGAGCAGTTCGTGCCACTCGTCGACCACCACGCAGCGCAGGTGCTGCAGGCGCGGCATCGTATCGGGATAGCTCAGCAGCAACGCCAGCGATTCGGGCGTGGTGACCAGCACGTCCACACGTCCTTCGCGCGCCAGGCGCTTGTCGCGCGCGCTGGCATCGCCAGTGCGCAGGCCCACCTGCCAGTCCAGGCCGAGGGCGGACAACGGCTCGCGCAGCGCACGCGCGGTGTCGGCGGCGAGCGCGCGCAGCGGAGTGATCCACAGTACCTGCAGGGCCGGCACGCGCTTGCCGGCGCGACCGCCGATGGGCGGCGGCGGATCGGACAGCGCCTGCAGCAGCGGGCCGCCGAACATCGCCAGGGTCTTGCCGCTGCCGGTGGGCGTATGCAGCAGGCCGGACTCGCCGGCCAGGTAATGACGCCACATGGTTTTCTGGAACGGCAGCGGCGCCCAGCCGCGGCTGGCAAACCACGCCACCAGGCGCGCCATCGCCTCGCGCCGCGTCACCGTGCCAGCGCCTGCAGCTGGGCCAGGGTGTCCGCTTCGCTGGCCGGCTTGTCCTGCCGCCAGCGCAGGATGCGCGGGAACCGCACGGCAACGCCGGATTTGTGCCGGCTGCTGCGGTTGACGCCCTCGAAGCCGAGTTCGAACACCTGTTCGCCGCGGACGCTGCGCACCGGGCCGAAGCGTTCGAGCGTGTTGGCACGGATCCAGCGGTCCAGCGCCAGGATTTCGGTGTCGTCCAGTCCCGAGTACGCCTTGGCCACCGGCACCAGCCGGTCGCCGTCCCACACGCCGAAGGTGTAATCGGTATACAGCGTGCTGCGCCGGCCGTGCCCGGACTGCGCATAGATCATCACCGCGTCGATGGTCAGTGGCTCGATCTTCCACTTCCACCAGTCGCCGCGACGTCGTCCGCTCTGGTACTGGGAATCGCCGCGCTTGAGCATCAGCCCTTCCACCCCGCGCTCGCGGGCGCCTGCCCGCAGCGTGGCGGCGGCATTCCAGTCCGCCGGATGGAGCTGTGGGGAGAGCTGCACCCGTGGGTCGCCCAGTGCGTCCAGTACGGTCGCCAGAGCGGCACGCCGCTGCGTCAGCGGCTGCAGCCGCAGGTCCTCGCCGTGCAGTTCCAGCAGGTCGTAGGCGAGCACGCGCACGGGCGTATCGCGCAGGGTCTTCGGGCCGGGCGCACGGCGCTGGATGCGGGTCTGCAAGGCGGTGAACGGCAGCGGCTGCGGCTCGTCATCGCGCCACGCGAGCAGTTCGCCATCGATCACGCACCCGTCCGGCAAGGCCATCGCGGCCGCCTCGATCTCCGGGAAGCGACCGTCCAGGCGCTCTTCGCCACGCGACCACAGCGCCACCTCGCCCTGCCGCCGCAGCAGCTGCAGGCGGATGCCATCCCACTTCCATTCGACCGTCCAGCCGGCAATGTCGCCCAGACGTTCCGCGTCGCCCTCCAGCGGGGATGCGAGGAAGAACGGGTACGGCTGCTGGCGGTCTTCCGGGCGTTCGGCCGGCGAGAGCAGGGCAGCCAGCAGACCGGGCGAGGGCACCCATGCGCCGAGCATGCGCTGGGCAATGCGGGCGATGTCGATGCCGGACAGTTCCGCCAGCGCCTGCTGCACCAGCCGTTGCGATACGCCCACGCGCAGCGCGCCGGTGAGCAGTTTGTTGAATACCAGCCGCTCGTCGAACGCCAGATCCCGCCACGCCCCCACCACCGTGGCGCGGCGCACCGGCTCGGCCTGGTTGGCCACCGGCAGCAGACGCTGCTCGATCCAGTCGGCGAGCGCGATGTCGGGTGCGCCGCCGGGGGGATCGTCCAGCAGCAGGGTGAGCGTTTCGGCGAGGTCGCCGACCTGGTCGTAGCTGTCATCGACCAGCCACGCGGGGGTGTCGGCGACCTCGGCGATCCACGCGCGCAGCTCGGCGCTGCCGGCGATTTTCTGCCGCGCGCTGGTGACCTTGCCACCGGACAGCAGGAACAGCGCCCACGCCGCGTCGTGCGGTGGCGCGTCGCGGAAATAGTCGACCAGCGCGGCGCGTTTGTCGCCGGTGGCGGTGCTGCGATCCAGCGTGCGGTACAGCGCGGCGAAGCGTTTCATTCCTCGTCCCCGTAGCCGGTGGCGAAGGCTTCGGCGGCGACGCCGCGCTCGCGCAGGAAGCGGATCAGCGCATCGGTATTGCCGTGCGTGGCGATCACCCGGCGCGCGCCGGTCTGCGCGATCGTACGCAGCAGGTCCGGCCAGTCGGCGTGATCGGAAACCACGAAGCCGCGATCGTAGTTGCGGCGGCGGCGGTTGCCGCGCAACCGCATCCAGCCCGATGCGAAGCCCAGCTGCGCGCCCTTGAAGCGCCGCATCCACGCGCTGCCGGCGGCCGATGGCGGCGCCAGCACCAGCTTGCCGGCGAAGTCGCTGCCGCGCGCCTGTTCGTTGACGGTTTCGGTGGCGAGCATGGCGATGCCGGCCTCGCGGTACACCGCCACGCCGGTGGCGATCGCGCCGTGCAGCAGTGCCGGCTGTGTGTCCAGGGGCAGCAGTTCGGCCAGCACCCGCTGCGCCTTGCCCAGTGCATAGCAGAGCAGTACGGCGGCTTCGCCGCGGGCTTCGCATTCCCTGCGCCAGGCGACGATGTCGGCTGCCACCTGCGGCGTGGGCGGCCAGCGATACACCGGCAATCCAAAGGTCGCCTCGGTGATGAACGTATCGCAGGGCACCACCTCGAACGGCGCGCAGGTGGGATCGGGTTGCCGCTTGTAGTCGCCGGAGGCCACCCAGACCTGGGTGCCGTCGTCGATGCGCACCTGTGCCGAGCCCAGCACGTGCCCGGCCGGATGCAGCGACACCTGCACGCCGCCAAGGCGGAAGCGCGCGCCGTACGCATGCGCGTCCAGCGCCACGTCGCCGAGCCGCCAGCGCAGGATCGGCACGCTGTCGGTGCTGCAGTAGTAGTGGCCCATGCCGCCGCGCGCATGATCGCCGTGGCCGTGGGTGATCACCGCACGCGGCACCGGGCGCCACGGGTCGATGTGGAAGTCGCCGGCCGGGCAGTACAGACCTTCCGGGCGCAGCACCACCAGGTCCGGTTTCGCAGAGGGAGAGGTCATGCCTGCACTGTGCCGCCGCGCTCGTGCAGGAGGCGAGAATCCGGCTGAACGGACGCCTGCGCGTGGATGCGGCAGAATCGGGCGGTCCACTGCCACGAGGCCTGCCATGACGCCCGAGCTGTCCGCCTTCGAGACCCATGTGGTGACCAACCAGCCGCCACCGTTCGGGGGCCGGCATCTGTGGGCCGACGATCTGGCCCTGGCCGAGGCGGTGCAGCGCGAGGGCGGCGCGGCGTTCGTGCCACGCCTGGCGGTGTACGGCGGGCTGGCCGGCGACGCGCTGTACCGGCTGGGATTCGATGCCAATCGCGACCGCCCGCGGCTGCGCACGCACGACGCGCAGGGCCACCGGATCGATACCGTCGAGTTCCATCCGGCGTACCACGCGCTGATGGACGCAGCCAAGTCGCACGGCGTGGCGGGCCTGTCCTGGCACGAGCCCGTGCCGGGCGCGCACGTGGCGCGCGCGGCACTGAGCTATCTGCACCACCAGGCCGAAGCCGGCACCAGTTGTCCGCTGACCATGACCCACGCGGCGGTGGCGGTGCTGCGCCAGGACCCGTTGCTGGCCGAATGGGCCGACAAGGCCGCCGCGCCGCATTACGACCCGCGCGACGTGCCGATCGCCGACAAGGCCGGCATCACCCTGGGCATGGGCATGACCGAAAAGCAGGGCGGTTCGGATGTGCGCAGCAACGCCACCCGTGCCGAACCGCAGGCCGACGGCAGCTACGCCCTGGTCGGGCACAAGTGGTTCTTTTCCGCGCCGATGTCCGATGGCTTTCTGGTGCTGGCGCAGGCGCCGGGCGGATTGACCTGTTTCCTGATGCCGCGGCGACTGGCCGACGGCAACCGCAACGCGTTCCACCTGATGCGCCTGAAGGACAAGCTTGGCGACTGGGCCAATGCATCCAGCGAGATCGAGCTGTGCGGTGCCTGGGCGCGGCGGGTGGGCGAGGAGGGGCGCGGCGTGGCCACGATCATCGGCATGGTGATGATGACGCGGCTGGACTGCATGCTCGGTGCCGCGGCGGAGATGCGCATGGCGCTGGCGCAGGCGCTGCACCACACGCGTCATCGCAGCAGTTTCGGCCGCCGCCTGTGCGACCACCCGTTGATGGCCAATGTACTGGCCGATCTGGCGATTGAATCCGAGGCGGCCACCGCGTTCGCCCTGCGCGTGGCGCGCGCGGTCGACCAGGCCCCGCAGGATGCACAACAGGCCGCCTTCGCGCGCATCGCCACGGCAGTGGGCAAGTACTGGGTGTGCAAACGCGCGGCGGTGTTCGTCAACGAAGCGCAGGAATGCCTGGGCGGCGCGGGGTATGTCGAGGAATCGATCCTGCCGCGGCTGTACCGGCAGGCCCCGTTGAATTCGATCTGGGAAGGCAGCGGCAACATCCAGTGCCTGGACGTGCTGCGTGCGCTGTCACGCGAGCCGCAGGTGCTGCCGGTGCTGGAGCAGGAACTGGGCAGCGCGGCCGGGCGCGACGCGATCTACGATGCGGCATGGCAGACGCTGCGCGGGCAGTTGGCGGCCACGCCGGGCGAGGCGCAGGCGCGCCGCATCACCGAGCGGCTGGCGCTGCTGCTGCAGGCCGCGGTGCTGCTGCGCGCCGACAGCCCGCTGGCGGCCGCCTTCATCCGCTCACGGCTCGGTGCCGAGCACGGCATGGCCTTTGGAACATTGCCATCGGATCTGGATTACGCGGCCGTCCTGGCCCGCGCGCTGCCCTGACCTGCACCCCGCACAACGCAGCACGCCCCTCCGGAGAGGGGCGTGCAGGGGGCATTACGCAGTAAAGGCGGCGTGGTTCAGTGCTTGGCCTCGTCGGCGTTCTTCTTCGCATCGTTGGCAACGTCGCGCGCCTTGTCGGCCACCTTCTGCGCGGCGTCGGCGGTGGAGTCGCTGGCATGCGCAGCAGCGTCCTTCGCGGCGTCCTTGGCCTCGCCGGCAGCCTCGGAGGTCGCGGCGGCGGCGCGGTCCAGCGCCTGCTGGGTATCGGCGGCGGCATGTTCGGAGGCGGCAGCGGCATCATCGGCGGCGCTGCGCGTCGCGGCCGCAGCCTTGTCCACGGCCTCGCGGGCGGCGGCGTTGGCGCTATCGGCCGCCTGGGCCGCATCCTGGCGCGCCTGCTCGGCTTCCGGCCCCTTGCACGCGGCCAAGGCCAGCAGCAGGGAGGCGGCCAGCAGGGAAGTGGTGATCGGACGGATGTTCATGGCGGTCTCCAGGACGGGAATCGTCGGGGAGGCCAGCCTATTCATGCCGGTGTGAAGACCGGGTTGTGGCAGGCAAAGAAAAAGCCGCTGGCGAACCAGCGGCTTCTTCAGACTTGCATGAAGAAAGAAGTTATTACTTCTTGGCTTCTTCAGCAGCGTCCTTGGCCTGCTCGGCGGTGCCTTCGGCAGCCTTGGCAGCGTCAGCAGCCTGGGCGGCAGCAGCGTCGGTGGCAGCGCCAGCAGCGGCAGCAGCGGCATCGGCCGAAGCGTCAGCAGCGGTGGTGGCGGTGTCAGCAGCAGCCTGGGCAGCGTCGGCAGCCGGGGCGCCAGCAGCAGCGGCCTGGTCGGCAGCGACCTGGGCGTCAGCGGCAGCTTCGTTGGCCGAAGCAGCGGCGTCAGCAGCCTGTTCCTGCTTGGAGCAGGCGGTCAGAGCCAGGCCCAGGGCCATCGCGATCAGCAGCTTGTTGATGCTCATTAGTGTGAATCCTCGTCGTTAGATTAGGCAACGCGCTATTGCGCGCCCGGCAACATGATGACAAGCCACGTTTGGCTGTCAAGCGATCGCGCATTCATTTTTGAGAAATGCGCGTTAAACCAAATCAAATCAATTCGATAGCGATGGCAGTTGCTTCGCCGCCACCGATGCAGAGGGTAGCAATGCCGCGCTTGGCGTCATGCTTGCGCAATGCGTTCACCAGCGTCACCACCAGCCGCGCGCCCGACGCACCGATCGGATGGCCCAGTGCGCAGGCACCACCATTCACGTTGAGCTTGTCGTGCGGGATGCCCAGTTCGAGCATCGGCGCCATCGCCACCACGGCGAAGGCCTCGTTGATCTCGAACAGGTCGACCTGGTCCAGCGTCCAGCCGGTTTTCTCCAGCAGTTTATGGATCGCACCGATCGGGGCGGTGGTGAACCATTCCGGTTCCTGGGAGTGGGTGGCATGGCCGACGATGCGCGCCAGCGGCTGCACACCGCGTGCCCGGGCGTCGTCCTCGGACAGCAGCACCACGGCGGCGGCGCCGTCGGAAATGCTGGACGAACTGGCGGCCGTCACCGTGCCGTCCTTCTTGAAGGCCGGGCGCAGGGTCGGGATCTTGGCGACGTCCGAGCGGTTGGGCTGTTCGTCCTGGGCGATGCTCACCTCGCCCTTGCGGGTGGTCACGGTGACCGCGACGATCTCGTCGTCGAAGGCACCGCTGGCCTGCGCGGCCTGCGCACGGCGCACCGATTCGATCGCGTAGGCATCCTGGGCTTCGCGGCTGACCTGGTACTTGTCCACCGCGCACTCGGCGAACTCGCCCATTGCCTTGCCGTCGTAGGCATTGACCAGGCCGTCGTGGGCCATGTGGTCCACTGCCTGGAAGTTGCCGAAGCGGGTGCCGGTACGTGAATTGGGGATCAGGTGCGGCGCGTTGGACATCGACTCCATGCCGCCGGCGACCACGATGCTGGCCGAGCCGGCCTTGATCAGGTCATGGCCCAGCATGATGGCCTTCATGCCCGAACCGCACACCTTGTTCAGGGTGGTGGCGCCGGTGGACAGCGGCAGCCCGGCGGCGATGGCGGCCTGGCGGGCCGGCGCCTGGCCGAGGTTGGCCGGCAGCACGCAGCCCATGATCACTTCGGAGACATCCGCAGCCGGGACGCCCGACTGTTCCAGGGCCGCGGCGATCGCGGTGGCGCCCAGGGTGGGCGTGGGAACGCCGTTGAACTGGCCGAGGAAGGAACCGATGGCAGTGCGCTTGGCGGCGGCGATGACGATGTTGGACATGGCAATCTCGTTGGTGCGTGAGCGATATTCGGAATGGGACGGCAGGCATTGGAAGCCGGCGCGAATCCCGTCAGACTGCGTGGGGGTCGGCCCAGTATAGAGGGTCGGCATTGACCGCCGGTGTCTGCCCGGATGGCAGGACGCCGGCCATTGCGTATCGAACGTGGGGGAGCAGGGATGAAACAGGTCGTGGCAGTGAGGACCGTACTGGCTGGCGCATTGGCCGTGGCGCTGAGTGCCTGTGGCGGCGGTGGTGGTGGCGGCAACGTGCGGGTGGATCCGCCGCCGGTCACGCCCCCGGTGACTCCGCCGGTCACCCCGCCGGTGACGCCGCCAACCAATCCGCCGGTACAGCCGGCGATCGATGCGCACCTGACCATCGTCAATGGCCGCAACGTACAGGGCCTGACCGGCAAGGGCGTGCGTATCGGCGTGGTCGACTCGGGGGTCAACCGCGCCAATCCCACGCTGTCGGGGCGGGTGGTGTCCAGCCGCGCCTACATCGATCCGCGCGTCAACAATCTCAACGTGGACGACGTGGTCGGCCACGGCACGACGGTGGCCTCGCTGGCGGCCGGCCGCGCCTTCGGGGCCTGGCCGGGCGGCATCGCGCCGGAAGCGCTGGTGATCTCGGCGCGGATCATTTCCGACCGGCGCCCCACCGATGACGGCAGCGGCAGCGGCAATGAGGTCAGCGGTGCGCTCGGGTTCGCGCCCATGCACCAGGATCTGATCGCCGACGGCGTGAAGATCATGAACAACTCCTGGGGCGGGCTGTACTGGACCAACCCGGCCGCGACCGCGCCGATCGCAAACGAGTACCGTCCGTTCGTGATGGCCAACAACGGACTGGTGGTGTTCGCCAGCGGCAACGAAAGCCGTCCCAACCCGTCCAGCATGGCGGCCCTGCCGAGCCAGGCCGGTCCCAACGGCACGCGCCCGGCGGCGGATCTGGAACGCGGCTGGCTGACCGTGACGGCGGTGGATTCGGCCGATCCGTCCAAGCTGGCGTCCTATGCCAATGCGTGCGGCGTGGCGGCCGGTTACTGCCTGGCCGCGCCGGGCACCGTGGTGTATGTGGACCCGCAGAACACCGGTGGCACGCCGAGCTACCTGTGGGGCTCGGGCACGTCCTATGCCGCCCCGCTGGTGTCCGGCGCGGCAGCGCTGGTGTGGGAGAAGTACCCGTATTTCACCAACGACCTGGTTCGCCAGACGCTGCTGGGCACCGCCACCGATCTGGGCGCGCCGGGCGTGGACAGCACCTTCGGGTACGGCCTGCTCAATGTTGGCAAGGCCGTCAACGGCCCGGCGCGTTTCGACTGGGGCAACGCCGTGGTCGACGTCAATGTGCTGGGCCTGAACTCGGTCTGGAGCAACGACATCAGCGGTAGCGGCGGGCTGGTCAAACAGGGCAACGGGTCGCTGGGCCTGTCCGGCACCGGCACCTATACCGGCGACACGCGCATCGAACGCGGCACGCTGGCATTGCGCGATGGCGCATCGATCACCTCCAACGTGAACATCGTCGCGCAGCCCGATGGTGCGGAGCGCGCCCTGCTGCAGTTCATGGGCAGCAGCGCCAGGGTCAAGGGCAACGTGGACAACGCCGGCAGCGTGCTGCTGCGCGAGGCGGGCACCAGCGCCACCATCGAGGGCAACTACGTGCAGCGCGCCAGCGGTCAGTACATGACCCAGCTGGGCGCGGCGCCGCTGAAGGTGACCGGCACGGTCGAGCTGCAGGGAGGCGCGCTGTACCTGGTGGGCGCGGTGGCCGGTTACGTCCCCCAGGACGGTCGCCGGCAGGACCTGATCCAGGCCGGCCAGTCGCTGACCGGCGCGTTCGACAGCCTTCGCAAGGACGCCAGCATCACCCTGCTGGAAAGCCGATTCGGCTACGACGCGCGCACTGCATGGCTGGACATCGACCGGGTCAACGTCAGCGCGGCTGCCGCGTCGGCGGGCCTGGGGGCGGCGGCGCAGGGCGCGGCGGCACGGGTGGAATCGGCGTTCGAAGTGCTGGATGGCGGTGGGGTTGCGGCGAGTGGCTTCGCCGATGCCGCCGGCCAACTGCAGCAGGTGCAGGGTGCCACTGCGCTGTCGGCCAGCCTGGACAGCCTGTCCGGCAAGGCCCACGGCCTGGCGGCGGCAATGACCTTCGACAACATCGACATGCAGCGGCGTGCGTTGTCCTCGCGCTTTGACGCTGTGATGGCCGCGCCACGCCTGCGCGGTGCCTGGCACAGCGCGCTCGGCGAGGCCGGGCAGGGCAGTTTCGCCACCAGCGGTTTCCAGACCCAGGGCTGGATGATGGGCCAGGACATGGCGATGGGCAGCCACGGCATGCTCGGCTTCGCCTTCGGTGAGACCCGCAGCGCCAGCAGCCGTGACTGGGGTGGCGACAGCGGTCGCGACCGCCAGTCGCAGGCGCAGCTGTACGCCGGCTGGAACCAGGGCCGGGCGTATGCGCTGGGCCAGGTGGGCGCCGGCCAGTTCACCCGCGAGATCGACCGCCAGCTGCTGCTGGGCGCCGGCCAGTACGGGGTGAACGCGCGCTACGGTGGCCGTTTCAGCACGGCCAGCATGGAGTCCGGTTACCGCTTCGGCAACGCGGCGCTGTCGGTCACGCCGTACCTCGGCGCCGAGTACGCGCGGGTGGACAGCGACCGCTTCAGCGAGAACGGCGGCGCCGGGTTCGGGCTGCGCACGCAGGGCGGTGTTGCCAGCCGCAGCCAGGCACTGGCGGGCATGCGCGCCGAGACGCGCTGGGGCGACTGGGCGCTGCGCGGCTACGCCGAATGGCAGCAGCGCCTGGCCAGCCAAGGGTTCGACGCACAGGCCAGCTTCGTCGGCGTGGATGCGTGGGCACCGCTGGCCGGTCTGCAGCCGGCCCGTTCCGGTGGCCTGTTCGGAGTGTCGGTGGAGTCCTGGCTCAGCCGCAACACGCGCGTTTCGTTCGGCTACGACCAGCGCTTCGGTCCGCGTGGCGACCTGCATCAGGTGGCCCTGCGCTACGCCACCGCGTTCTGATCACGCGGAGCGGCAACTGAAGAAGGGCGCGATCGAGATCGCGCCCTTCTGTTTTTTCCAGCATGACCGCGCCGTCAGTTGCGGCGCAGCGTGCCCAGTCGCGGGGTGCTGCGGCCCAGCGGCATCTTCAGCTTGCCGATCGACTGGATGCGCGATTCGGCGATCTGGTCGGCGGCGCGCTGCGGCGCGATGCCCTCGCGCTCGGACAGCGCGAAGATGCGGCCGAGGTTGTGGTAAATGCTGCGGATCAGGCGCATGGCGCGTTCGCGGTTGTACCCGTCGATCTCCAGCGACACGTTCATGACGCCGCCCGCGTTGACCGCATAGTCGGGCGCGTACAGGATGCCGCGCGCGTGCAGCTCATCGCCGATCTCCAGGCTGGAGAGCTGGTTGTTGGCGGTGCCGCAGACGATCTTCGTGCGCAGACGGGGCAGCGTCTGCGGATTGATCGCGCCTTCCAGCGCGCACGGGGCGAAGATGTCGGCGTTGACGTCGTAGATGTCGTCGGGCTTGACCGCTTCGGCACCGTACTCGGTGACCGCGCGCTCCACCCGGCTGCTGTCCAGGTCGGTCACGAACAGCTTGGCGCCGCGGTCGCGCAGCAGCTTCACCAGTTCCATGCCGATGTGGCCCAGGCCCTGCACGGCGATGCTGGCCTTGCCGACTTCCTCATGGCCCAGCTTGTGCTGCATGGCGGCCATCAGCGCCTGCAGGGCGCCGTAGGCGGTGAACGGTGCCGGATCGCCGGAGCCGCCGTGGACCTGGTGTACGCCGGTGACGTACTCGCTTTCCAGGTAGATGTTTTCCATGTCGTTGACGTCGGTGCCCACGTCTTCGGCGGTGATGTAGCGCCCGCCCAGCGAATCGACGTAGCGGCCGAACGCGCGGAACAGCACTTCGCTCTTGTCGACCTTCGGGTCGCCGATGATCACCGCCTTGCCGCCGCCCACGTTCAACCCGGCCAGCGCGTTCTTGTAGGTCATGGTGCGGCTCAGCCGCAGCGCATCGGCCAGCGCCTCGTCGGTGCTTGCATACGGCCGCATCCGCACCCCGCCCAGGGCCGGGCCCAGGGTTGTGTTGTGGATGGCGATGATCGCCCTCAGACCCGCGTCGCGGTTGTGGCAGAACACCACTTGTTCGTGATCGGTGGTTTCGAGGGTTTCAAATAACATGGTGGCTCCGATGGTGCGAACGGTGGCGAACAGCGGCGAACGGACCAGCAAATGTTGGGTTGTAAAACAAAAAAAGCGACGTCGTCGGTTCGAGTGGACGGGTCGCGCGGCGCCATTCTAGTGCATTCCGCCGGAGGGCGGTGTCAGGCCCCGCCGGGGCGGGCGCCGTTAAAGTTGGTGAAGGCGCGGCCGATGCCGTGGCTACGGTGTGCAGTATCGGCAATGTCAGGATGGATGACGTGGGCGCAGTGGCGACAAGGCAGGTGCGGGACCGCGTTTCCGGGAGAGCACGATGCTGACGTCGGCGCCCATGCTGGGCGCGTGCGTCGTGGGCGGCGTGGCCGCCACGCTTGCGCTGGTGGCCTGGCGCAGGCGCCAGCGGCCGCGCACGCCGGTGCGGGCACCGGCCGACAGCGGACGGCTGGCCCGGGCGGAAACGCGGCGGGTGCCCTCGCTGGCGGCGCCCCCGGGCGACCCGGCGGCAGTGCTGCAGGCCGGGCTGTACGCATTGGCGCTGGTGCCACGCGGTGGCGATCCGGCAGGCGAGACCGCGCCCGCGCCTGATCTGCGCGCGGCGGTGGATGCGGCGCTGTCGGCCCGCGACTGGTCGGCACGGCACCTGCCACGGCGGCCGCAGCTGCTGCCGCAGCTGATCCAGACCGTCAACGACCAGGAGGCCTCGGCGCGGGCGATGGCGGCGATCATCGGGCAGGACCCGGTGCTGACCGGCAACCTGCTGCGCATCGCCAACAGCCCGGTGTACCGGCTGCAGGCGCGCCCGGTGGACAGCCTGCAGCGGGCAGTGACCCTGGTAGGCACCGAAGGCATCCGCCAGATCATCAGTGCGGTGCTGGTACAGCCGGTGATGCACCTGCAATGCGCCGCGTTTCCGCAGTTCGACGCGGTGATCTGGGAGCACGCGCTGCTGGCCTCGCGCGCGGCGGCCGACCATGCGCGTACGGTCAGCCACGAGGATGCCTTCGCGGCGCAGTGGTTGGGGCTCACCCAGGGGCTGGGCGCGGCGCTGGTGATGCGCCACCTGCTGGATGCCTGCGCCGAACACGGCGTGGCGGTGCCGCCGCGCGCGCTTGCGGCCGACCTGCTGGACGACTGGACGCTGCCGGTGGCCAGCCGCATCGCCGCTGCCTGGGAGCTGCCACCGCCGGTGCACGCGGCGCTGGAGCGGGCCGGTGCCGGTGCGCCGGATGGCCTGCTGACCAGCCTGGGGTTCGCCCGCGCTGCCGCTGCAGCGAGCCTGCTGTGCCGGCACGGGCGCATGGGCCAGGCACAGGCGCTGGCGCTGCTGGAGCACCTGCAGAGCACCCCGGCGCATGCGCTGCAGTGGATCTGGCGGCGCGTCCACGGGCGTTCGGTGGAAACCCTGGACGCCGACGAGGCCGCCGCCGCGGAGGCGGATGCAGACGCGGATGCAGCACCGGACGCGGCCGCGCGCTGAGCGCGGCTAGAGTTGGGATTCCAGCGGCAGCCAGCTGATGGCGCGCGCGCTGGCCCGCAGCCAGATGCTGGTGTCCGGTTCGCGGTAAAGCCATTGCGGGGGCTGGGCGGCACGGTCGAGCCAGCGCACCTGGCCCTGCGCATCCAGCGCCACCCAGTAGCTCTGCGCGGGACTGGCCAGCCGCAGGTACTCGGCGCGCAGCTGCGCGGCCAGCACGCTGTCGTCGAACAGCACGCCCATTTCGGTATTGAGATAGGCCGAACGTGGGTCGAGGTTGAACGAGCCGACGAAGCCGCTCCGGTCGTCGATCATGAAGGCCTTGGTATGCAGACTGGCACCGCTGCTGCCGAACAGGCCGCCGCTGTCGGCATGCCCGCGCGATCTGAGCTCGTACAGATGCACGCCGCTGCGCAGCAACGGGGCGCGGTAGTGCATGTAGCCGCTGTGCACGGCGGCGACGTCGTTGGCCGCCAGTGAATTGGTCACCACCCCGACGGTTGCGCCGCGTGCCACCAGCGCGCCCAGCCCCTCCGTGCCGTCTTCGCCCGGCACGAAGTAGGGGGAGATCAGCAGGGCCTTGTGGCGGGTGGCCGCCAGTTCGGCCGAGAGCCGCGCGACCAGCCAGTCGCTGCGGTCGTCGCGGCGGTGCTTCATCGGCGGGTCGGAGACGATCTCCACCTGCCGGGTCCAGTGCAGGTCAACCGCATCGCGGTAGTACGACTGCGCCTGCTGCGACCGCGCCACGCGCGCCAGGTAGGGCCTGGCACCGTCGAGCCCGGCTTCGTGTTCGGACTGGCGCACCAGCAGGCGCAGCTGGGCCGGGGTGTAGAACGCCAGCGCCGCGATGGGAACGGCGGTTTCGCTGTTCCAGTAATCGTCGAAGATGGTGTTGGCCTGCTGCACGGCGTGGCCGGCGACGAGCAGATCCAGATCGCGGAAATTGACGTCGGTGCGTGCGCTGAAATATTCCTCGCCGATGTTGCGGCCACCGACAATGGCCACGCGGCCATCGGCGATCCAGGATTTGTTGTGCATGCGGTGGTTGACGCTGAACACGCGTTGCACCATTTCCACCAGCCGCCACAGGCCGTTGCGGTTGCGGAACGGGTTGTACAGGCGGATCTCGATGTTGGGGTGCTGGTCGAGCGCCATCATCAGCGCGTCCTTGTCCTGCGCGTTCATGTCGTCGAGCAGGATGCGCACGCGCACGCCACGCTCGGCGGCCTGGTACAGCTCGCGCGCCATCAGGTGGCCGATGAGATCGTTCTGCCAGATGTAGTACTGCAGGTCCAGGCTGCGCCCGGCATGCTGGGTGATCACGGCCCGCGCGGCATAGGCATCCAGCCCATCGGCAAGGAAGGCCACCCCGGATTCGCCGGGGTGCTCGGCCTGCAGGCGCGACAGTTCACGGTCGATGGCGGTCTGGCCGGGCTGGACCGGCAGTACCTGCGACGGTGTGCCAAGCGCTTTGGGCGTGAGGTGGTCGGCCAGCAGCAGGCCGCTGAGCACCAGCAGGGCCAGGATCGCCACGAACACGCCCAGCCAGCGCAGCAGCCGGCGCCAGAACGGCTTTCTATCGGTCATGCCCCGATCCTAAGCGGCCCGTCCGTGCAGCGCGAGTGCAGGGGGCCGTGACCGGCAGCTCAGAAGCGCTCGTCGGGGGCGAGATAGCGCCACTGGCCGGGAACGAGCTTGCCCATCGCCACGCGCCCGATACGCAGGCGGCGGACGCTCACCACGTCCAGGCCAACCTGGCGGCACATGTCGCGGAGCTGGCCGGGGTGCACCGGCTTGATGGCGAAGCGCAGGCGGGTTTCGTTCTGCCAGCTGACCTTGCACGGCGGCAGGGGCCAGTTGCGGAAGCTGAGGCCGTGCGCCAGGCGCTTCATGCCGTAGGGCACGAGTTCGCCGGTGACTTCCACCAGGTACTCCTGCTCCAGCGTGGCGCCGCGATCCTTGAGGTGGGAGACAACGCGGCCGTCCTGGCTGACCACCACCAGGCCGCTGTCCTCGTCCGCCAGCGGCATGACCAGCTGCAGGCCGTGGAAATGGCGCTGCAGGAGCGTGACGCCGGTGGCGTCCAGTTCGCTGCGGGTCTCCGGCGTGACCAGGGCGCAGAGCGCGTCGGCCGGCATGCCTGCGGGCTTGTGCAGCAGCATGCTCACCGTTTCGGCACGGGTGGCTTCGGCGTTGTCGCGCAGGACGACCACCTCGTCGGTGACCATCGCCTGGGGCTGCTCGACCACACTGCCGTTCACGGTGACCCAGCCCCCCTCGATGTAGCGCTGGGCGTCGCCGCGCGAGCAGCCGATCAGCTGGGTCAGGCGTTTGTCGAGTCGGATCGGGTCGGTCATCGGGCTGGCAACGAAAAGCGGGAAGCGGGCGGGGAGTGTACTGGGTGGGGGCCGGTGCGCGTCAGCCGGTGGCGCCGTCCAGGTGGGTGAGGTACAGCCGCAGGTCGAACTCCAGCTGGTGGTAATCCGCCTCCATATGCGTGCACAGCTGGTAGAAGGCCTTGTTGTGGTCCGATTCCTTCAGGTGCGCCAGTTCATGCACCACGATCATCTTCAGGAAAGGGGCCGGGGCCTCGCGGAACACCGTGGCGATGCGGATTTCGCGGCTGGCCTTCAGCCGGCTGCCCTGGACGCGGGAGACGGTGGTATGCGTGCCCAGGGCGTGTTTGAGCACCTGCAGCCGGCTGTCGTAGATCACCTTGGACAGCGGCGCGGACTGGCGCAGGTAGCGGTCTTTCAGGTCCTGGGTGTAGTCGTACAGCTGACGGTCGTTGCGCACGGTATGCAGTTCGGCATAGCGGCGCTGCAGCCACGGCCCCAGGCGGTCGCCCGCGATCAGCTCGCGCACCTGCTGCTGCAGGGCGTCGGGGTAGCCGGCAAGGTACTTCAGGGCAGTCACGGGGGCGGTTGGGGCGGGGCGGGCAGACCAGTATGATGGCCCCCGGAATCCCGTAAAAACAGATGCAAGGCGTATGGCGAAGGCGAATCCCCTGCAGGAGCAGCTGCTCAAGGCTGGGCTGGTCAAGAAGTCCCAGGTCTCACAGGCCGCGCGTGAACAGGTCAAGGCCCGTCACGGCAAGGCCCCGGTTGCGCCCAGCGAAAGCCAGCGCGAGGCCGAACGGGCGCGCGCGGAGAAAGCTGAACGCGATCGTGCGCTGGAGGCCGAGCGCAAGGAAAAGGCGCGCGCCCAGGAGCTGCAGGCACAGGTACGGCAGATCATCGAGACCAACAAGGTCAAGCGCGACGGTGAAAGCGAGTACCGCTTCAACGACGGCACCGTGATCCGCACCCTGCTGGTGAATGCCACGCTGCGCAGGCAGCTGGCGTCGGGTGCGCTGGTCATCGCCCGCTTCGGCGAGGGCTTCGAGCTGCTGCCGCGTGCGGCCGC